>NZ_CP166245.1:2311134-2641296 GCF_033597815.2 Staphylococcus sp. KG4-3 | reverse complement strand
CATGGCAGATTACTATATTAATGGGAGGACAGTCGCTTATCTTTTACGCGCTTATAAACTGGATGCCAGCATATCTTGCACAAAGTGGCATGTCAATCAGTGAAGCAGGCGCTTATCTATCAGTACTTCAAATTTCAATTATTCCATTCACATTTATTACGCCTATTTTTGCTACAAAAATGAAATCTCAATTTTTATTAACCTTTATTACTGGTCTATGTTTTATAGTAGGTGTTGTAATTATGATATTTATTCCTCATTTAGCAATTATATCAACAATTCTTATTGGTATAGCTGGCGGCATTGCATTTGGTTTAGTTAACACTTTCTTTAGTTTGAGAACAGAGCATAGTCAAACAGCTGCTAAATTGTCAGGCATGGCTCAATCTATCGGTTATTTATTTGCTGCGATTGGTCCATTCCTATTTGGTGTTTTACATGATATTACTGGTGAATGGTTAGCTTCATTAACTATTTTATTAATAACATCTTGTATTATCACGCTATTTGGTTCTCAAGCTGGTCGTAATCGTACTATTGAAGAAACACTTCAGAAATAGTATAAACCATTTTATAAATAATAGACTAAAGAGGATGGTAAAATTAAGAATTTTACAATATAATTGGCTTTAATAAGCGTTGCATTTTTAGTAATATACAAGTTTGATATTTAATTTAATTAGTAAATATTTTGATAGTTTTATAAATCTTTCGATAAACCAAGCGCAATGAGGTGAGTTTATGCAGTTAATTTTTGATCCAAGTGTTAGTCCAATCTATCGAGGTGTTTTAGCATTTTTCTTCGTAGTGAATATTATATTAGCATTGTTAATTGTATTTTTAGATAGAGATAGAAGAGATGCGACAGCAACTTGGGCATGGTTGTTCTTACTCTTTGTTATGCCTATATTAGGATTCTTTATTTATATCTTCTTTGGTAGAGGTGTGCGTAAGAAACGGGAGCGAGGCTTTGCACATAATCAAATAGAAGATGGTATGAAACGTGTAGAATCTCAATTGAAGAAATCAACAAATAAAATTAGCGATTCAGATAATCCAATTGTAAGGAAGCACAAAGATATTGCAACAACGTTATTAACAAAAGAACCTTCATTTTTAAGTGATAATAATAATGTAGATATTTATACGGGTGGTCATGATTTATTTACTCAAATGAAAGAAGACTTACGTAGTGCTAAGTCCTATATTCATATGGAATATTATGTTTTAGAGTTAGATGGCTTAGGTACTGAAATTGTTAATATTTTAGAAGAAAAAGCAAATGAAGGATTAGAAGTAAAATTATTATATGATGCAGTAGGTTCAAAATCTGTCCACAAATCAAAATTCAAATCATTCCAAGAAGCGGGTGGCCAGGTTGAAGCATTCTTTCAAGCCAAAATTCCTTTAATCAATTTTAGGGTGAATAATAGAAACCACCGTAAAATTGTTGTCATTGATGGTATGACTGGTTATGTCGGTGGTTTTAATATTGGAGATGAATATTTAGGATTAAATGAAAAATTTGGTTATTGGCGAGATACACATCTAAGAGTTAGAGGTGATGGTGTAGATGCATTACAGCTAAGCTTTATTCATGATTGGAATTCTCAAGCTAAACGTGAGCAATTAGATTATAATGAAAAATATTTTCCAGAAAATGCGGATCAAGGCGGCGATGTATCCATGCAATTAGCACTCAGTGCACCAAGTGATAATTGGCATCAAATTGAATTTGGTTACATGAAGATGATTATGAAAGCTGAGAAATCTATTTATATGCATAGTCCGTACTTTATTCCAGATAAAGGTTATATTAATGCTTTGCGTATTGCTGCTAAGTCAGGTGTGGATGTACGTTTGATTATACCTTGCAAACCAGATCATATATTTGTATATTGGGCTACAATTTCAAGCGTGGCTCAGCTTATACGAGATGGTGTTAAAGTTTATACATATGAAAATGGCTTTATCCATTCTAAGATGATGATTATTGATGATGAAGTTGCAAGTGTAGGTTCTGCCAATATGGATATTCGAAGTTTTGAATTAAACTTTGAAATCAACGCATTTATGTATGATGAACGTATTACTAAAGAACTTAAAGACGCTTTCTTTGAAGATTTGAAAGTATCACAAGAATTGACAGAAGATCGCTATAATCAGCGTTCTAATTGGATTAAATTTAAACAAGCTATTGCAAAATTAGCTTCCCCTATATTATAAATAAGAATTATTTTAGCGCGAAAAAAAGTAATAAATAGAATTTAAGGCAACAGTTGTCAGAAGGATAACTGTTGCTTTTTATATGATATAATTTATAAAATCATGAATTACTATAGCTAATGTTAATAATAATTTATTTATTGAATAATAGAGAGGTGTAACTATGCAGGGTGATACAAATCAATATATTTATAGACGATTATATAATCATTTAAAGTCGGATATGCTAGATTCTAAATATGAAAGTCATGAAAAATTGCCTTCTAAAAGAAATATGGCAAAACATATGAATGTAAGCGTGAATAGTGTTAAAGCTGCATATGAACAATTATTAGCAGAAGGTTACATCTATACTGAAGAACGAAAAGGATATTTTGTAGAACCATTAGATAAATTAATAATTAACCCAGATGCACATAATTTGCACACTTCATATGAAAGTGCTGCAGAAATAAATTATGACTATTCATTTTCTCATATGAGTACCGACATTTCTGAATTCCCAATAGATATATGGACAAAGTTAACCAAACGTGTTTTTCAAGAATATGATCAATACCTATCATCAATCCCTAATGTGAAAGGACCTATAGAACTAAGACAATCTATAGCTAAATTAGTATCTTATCAAAGAGGTATTCAATGTCATCCAGAACAAATAATTATTGGTTCAGGTACCAATACATTATTAATGAAATTGATACAACTCATGTCTGAAAATGTGAAGATTACTGTTGAAAATCCAGGCTATTCTAGGTTCAGAACTATATTGCAGCAAACACAAACACAAATGGTTCCTGTTTCATTAGATAATAAAGGTATTTCTATAGAAGAAATTAAAAAGATTCAACCAGATGCTATTATTGTGACACCTTCCCATCAATTTCCTATGGGCACAATTATGCCTGTATCTAGACGTATAAGCTTATTAAACTGGGCGAGTAAAACACATAGCTATATTATTGAAGATGATTATGATAGTGAGTTCAAATATGAAACGGATAATATCCCCTCATTATTTAGTTTTGATAAAAATGAACGTGTAATATATCTAGGCACATTTTCCAAAACATTAATGCCAGCGTTGCGTATCAGTTATATGATATTACCAACGAAATTAGTTCAAAAATTTGAAGTACAAAACCAAAGTACAATTCCAGATTTTTCAATATTAAATGCTTTAACATTAAATTTATTGATTAAAGAAGGACACTACGAAAAATATCTAAAAAGGATGCATCAGTTATACGGTAAAAAAAGGGAGTATCTTATTGAGGAATTGCAAATGACATTTGGTAATAATATTGATATCAAAGATACGCAAGCAGGTTTACATTTTATTATTGAGGTTGTTTCACCGTATACTTATGAAGAAATTGAGGCCCGAGCTAAGGAATATAAATTAGAGCTTTATACAATAAATCGTTTTAATGTGAAAGCGCTTCAAAATAATAGTGAGCGAAAGACATTGATTATTGGTTTCTCTAAAATCGGACAACAGCAAATACCTGAAGCGGTTCAGCGCTTAAAAAAAGTAATCAGTGCTACATCTGGTACCATATAAAAAGTCAAACTGGTACTTTACAGAACACCAATAATATTTTAAATTTTTAGACAATAAATGAAATAGCATTTGTATTTAAGTTATAGGAGGTTTCATGATGTCAGATAAATTTAATTATTATAAAGAACAACGTGAAAAATATGTAGCTCGTGGTGTAGGAAACGGAAATCTGCATGTTGCTGATGAAGCGCAAAGTGCAACTATTAAAGATGTTGAAGGCAATGTGTTTATTGATTTTGCTGGTGCAATTGGAACATTAAATGTGGGCCATACGCATCCTGAAATTACGAAACATTTAAAAACACAATTAGATAAATTTATACATCCAGGATTTAATGTCATTATGTATGAGAGTTATCTTAACTTAGCACAAAAGTTAACAGAGATTACACCAGGTAATTTTGAGAAAAAATCAATATTGCTGAATTCTGGAGCTGAAGCCGTAGAAAATGCAGTGAAGATTGCAAGAAAATATACTGGTAGACAAGCGGTCGTTTCATTTGTAAGAGGATTTCATGGTAGAACAAATTTAACTATGTCAATGACAAGTAAAGTGAAGCCCTACAAATTTGGTTTTGGTCCATTTGCACCAGAAGTTTACCAAGCACCTTATCCTAATATTTCTGAAAAATCTGAAGAATTATCGGATGAAGCTTATATAGATCAAATTATCAATAAATTATATGATTTCTTTATAGAAACAGTAGATCCAAGTGATGTGGCTTGTATTGTTATGGAACCTGTTCAAGGTGAAGGTGGGTTCATTATCCCAGATTCTAAATTTGTAAAAGCAGTCAAACAGATTTGTGAAGATAATGGCATTGTCTTTGTAGCTGACGAAATTCAAAGTGGTTTTGCCAGAACTGGCAAGACTTTTGCTATAGAACATTTTGATATTGAACCAGATTTAATCACAGTTTCTAAATCATTAGCTGCAGGCTTTCCGTTAAGTGGTGTAGTTGGTAAATCAGAAATTATTGATAGTGCTGCCCCAGGCGAATTAGGTGGTACTTATGCCGGAAATCCATTGGCTTGTGAGGCTGCGCTTAAAGTTATTGAAATTATAGAGACAGAAGATTTAAACAATAAAGCAGAACAACTAGGTTATAACATAGAAACATATTTAACATCATTGAGCGAAACATATAATCAAATCTCAAGTATACGTAGATTAGGTGCAATGGTTGCCTTTGAAGTAGTTGATCCTGAAACTGGTGAACCTGATAAAGCATTAACAGGTAAACTTGTCCAAGTAGCAAACGAAAAAGGCTTATTGTTGTTATCTGCAGGTATTAAAGGCAATGTTATTCGATTTTTACCACCTTTAGTTATTACAGATGATGAGTTAAATGAAGGATTACGTATTTTAACTGATGTGTTTGAGACTGTAATTTCTAAAGAAGGTATCTCATAAGCGACTACACTTTATGCTTTTTTGATATAGGGTATGGATAATTGTAAGTATTTTATAATTGATTAATAAAAAGGAGATTTTAATATGACAAAATTAGAAGTGTTTAACCCAGCTACCAATGAAGTCATTGAACGCTTAGATTATACAAGTAGCGAAGATATTCAAACACAAGTGGAACGAGCACATAAAGCATTTCAACAATGGAAAAAAGTAGACGCTCACGAACGTTCTGCTAAATTATTGAAATGGGCAGAACTTATAGATGAACATCAAGATGAATTAGCACGACTCATCACATTAGAGGGTGGTAAACCGCTTGCTGAAGCAAAAGGTGAAGTGACTTATGCTAATTCTTATGTGAAGTGGTATGCAGAAGAGGCAAAACGTGTTTACGGTCGCACAATTCCAGCCAATGCTGCGTCTAAAAAAATTATTATCGATAAATTCCCAGTAGGCGTTGTTGGTGCAATTACACCATGGAATTTCCCAGCAGCTATGATTACGCGGAAAATGGCGCCAGCCTTAGCGGCCGGTTGTACAATTATTTGTAAACCAGCAGTAAAAACGCCGTTAACTACAATTAAATTAGTAGAACTTGCCCATGAAGCTGGATTTCCTAAAGATGCTATTTCTTATATTATTGCATCTGGTAAAGACGCAGGTGATTTATTTACTGAACATGAACTAATCAGTAAAGTGACATTTACTGGGTCAACTGCAGTGGGTAAAACATTGATAGAACAATCAGCACAACAGGTTAAAAATGTAACAATGGAACTAGGTGGACTCGCACCGTTAATTGTGCATAAAGATGCGGATGTTGATGCAGCTGTTGATGGAACAATTGCTTCTAAATTTAGAAATGCAGGTCAAACGTGTATATGTGCCAATAGAATTTATGTACATCAAGATATCGCAGAGACGTATACAGAGAAATTAATAGAAAAAGTGCATGAACTAACTGTAGGTAATGGTTTAGAAAGTGACGTGAAAGTAGGGCCACTTATCGATGCACAAGCTGTTAAGAAAGTACTATCTCATATAACTGATGCGCAAGAGAAAGGTGGAGAATTGTCGCGTAGCATTGAAGATATTCAATCGTTAGGTGGAAATTTCTTGAAACCAGTAGTTATCTCTAACGCAAATATAGATATGAAAGCTATGCATGAAGAAACATTTGGACCAGTTGCACCAGTTATGACATATGAAGATTTAGATGAAGTTATTCAAATAGCCAATGATACAGAATTTGGTCTAGCATCATACTTCTTTACTAATGACTATCGTACTGGACTAAAATTCTTTAATGAATTAGAGTATGGCGTTATTGGTTGGAACGATGGGGGTCCTTCTGCTGCACATGCACCATTTGGTGGTTTGAAAGAAAGCGGTTATGGTAGAGAAGGTGGTATAGAAGGTATTGAACCATATTTAGAAACAAAATATCTTTCTATTCAAGAATAATTTTAGAAATGAATGATTAAAATACTTTCAATTGAAACATAAACAAGGGTTGAAGATTTAAAGAATAATAATTAAGTCAAGACAAGGTTGTAAGCACAGTAATTAGGTTATATTACTGTGCCGACCTTGTAAAATTATTATTTTAATTTGAAGAATGTAATGGGGTATGTTCAATGAAATCACAAAAATCACAGTTTGATAAATCAATGAATATTGTTGATGTCTTATTTCTTGCAATCGGTGCCATGCTTGGATGGGGATGGGTCGTGTTATCAGGTGAATGGGTATCAACAGCAGGTTTTGTAGGAAGTATTGTTGCCTTTTTAATAGGAGGCTTTTTAGTAATTGTAATTGGTCTTACATATGCAGAACTTGCTTCTGCAATTCCAGAAACTGGTGGAGGATTTGTCTTTGTTAAAAAAGCATTTTCACCTGGAATTGCTTTTATTTCTGGTTGGTCAGTATTATTTGGCTATGTATCAGTGATTACGTTTGAGGCGGTTGCGTTACCTACAGTAATCGATTATGTTATTCCTTTTCAACATCAGGGATTCATGTGGAATATTGCTGGATGGGACGTGTACTTAACATGGGTGTTAATTGGTTCTGTGGGGAGTATTGTCTTAACGTCATTAAATTACTTTGGTGTTAAACCTGCAGCGATAATACAGACAGTCTTTACAATCTTTATAGTTTCGGTCGGTTTGCTACTTGTTTTTGGTGCTGGCTTTAATGGTAATTTCAGTAACTTAAAGCCGTTTGAACATGGTGTAGGTGGAACAATGTCTGTATTGATGATGATTCCTTTTCTATTTGTTGGGTTTGATGTTATACCACAGATTGCTGAAGAGGTAAAAGCACCTTCTAAAAAAATAGGTGGTATTTTAATCTTATCGATTATTGCATCTGTGATTTTTTATTTGCTTATTGTTTTTGGTGTCGCAACAGGGTTATCTCCAAAAGCACTTGGTACAAGCAGTCTAGCTACAGCTGATGCAATGGTAAATCTTTTTGGACATAGTGGATTTGGCGTTTTACTCGTACTGGGCGGCGTCGCAGGCATTATTACCAGTTGGAATGCATTTATTATAGGTGGTAGTAGAATTTTGTATGCTATGGCTAAAAACAAAATGATTCCGCAATGGTTTGCTTATATTCATCCTAAATTCAAAACACCAACACATGGTATTTTATTTTTAGGTGTACTTGCATTTGTAGCTCCATTATTAGGGAGACCAGCACTTTCATGGATTGTTAATGCTGGAGGTATTGGAGTCGTATTAGGCTATCTATTAGTAGCAATTTCATTTTTAAAATTGCGTAAGACACAGCCTGATTTAGAAAGACCATACCGTATTAAAAATGGTAGAGTTATAGGTATTATTGCAGTGGTACTTAGTATTTTATTTATAATTATTTATCTCCCTGGAATGCCTTCGTCACTCGCTTGGCCAGCAGAGTGGTTGATCGTATTAGCGTGGTACTTTGTGGCGTTTGTCCTTTATTTTACTCAAAAGAGAAGAGTGACAACTGGTGGACAAGTACCAATACAAGGTGAGAACCAATCTAATTAGCATTGAATAAAAATAGGTGACTCGATTTCTATAAGCTGGTTTAAGCAGCAATAGAAATTTAGTCACCTTTTTCTTTTTATATATGAAGTATCGATAGTAAATAAATTGTTACTTAGCGATTAATGACTAATATGAAATCATAAACTGCTTAACATATCATATCTTTAACTAGCTATATTGATGCGTTGGTCTCCTGGTTTAATCCATTGCTTATTTAAGAAGAATTTATATAACATAAAGCTGAGACATGAAGGTAGCAAAATATGGAATATGGCTATCAGTAACCATGTTTGAACCGAACCGCCCATCGTATTAATCGTCATAATTTGACCTATAAAGCCACTTGTACCCATACCTGCACCTGCAGGATTATTCGACATAGGGAATAGTGTTGTCATAATTGGCGCAACAATCGCACTTGCAAGTGTTGGAGGTAAGAGAATCATTGGATTTTTAATAATATTAGGCACTTGTAACATGCTAGTTCCAATACCAATCGATAGTAAGCCACTCCATCCATTATCTTTATAACTATTGACTGCAAATCCGACCATTTGGGAAGCGCAGCCAATAGTGGCTGCACCAGCAGCTAAACCACTTAAATCAAGCATCAAAGCAAGTGCTGCACTAGAAATAGGGGCTGTTAAAGCTATGCCAAATATAACGGACACGACTATGCCCATAATCAATGGTTGTTGTTCTGTGCCAACTATAATCACTTTTCCTAAGCCAGTCATGAATTGATTTAAGGCTGGACCAAATAGTTTTGCTATTGCACCACCAACTATAATCGTAAGTAAAGGCGTGATGATGATATCTATTTTTGTCTTACCCGCATAAAATCTACTTAATTCAACAACAATAAGTGTTGCGATATATGCACCAACAGCGCCACCACCAAATGTGTCATAACCAAGGGTCCCAACGATAACGCAAGAAAAAATAACTAGAGGTTTTGCGCCTAGACCATAAGCTATAGCAACACCAATTGCTGCTCCAGTTACGGACATAGCTACCTTGCCTATTTCAGATAAGAAAGATAAATTGAGTTGAGATATCAAAGTTTGACTTCCTAATGTTTCTAAAATCAGCCCGATTATTAGTGAACCAAATAAGCCAAGTGCCATAAAACTTAGTGCTTCAATAACCCATCTATGTAAATAATTTTTCATTAAGTATGCTCCCTGTTTTTTAAATAAAGTTATTTTATAAATTAATATTAGTATATAGATAGTTTTCAGTGTTGGCTAGTTTATTTAGAAATTGATACAACTATTGTTAGTACTAGTTACTAATAAATTACAATATATTAAGTGTGAATGGAGACATGTTTATGCGACGTTACAGCTAATATAAGAGATATAAACGCTCAAGAGATAGTATTATCACATATGTGATTTTAGGGGGGAAGTGTAGGTGTAACTAACGTTAACTTAGTAAATTGTATGTATTATTGCAATGAAAATTAAGGCTGGAACACAAAAATAATGTCCCAGCCTCAGAAAGTTTAATTATTTAATTTATATAGCGAAACGTATTATGAAACTATAAGAATGAATACTTAGTTTTTATTAACAGAAGCATCATAGATAGATTCAACTGTTTCGCCTAAAATTCTATCGAATTCTTCATCTGATTGGTTTACATTTAAATCATTGATAAGTGCACGAGAGAAACTTGCGATTAAGTCTTTATTTTGTTTAAGTACTTCATTTGCATGTTCTCTGCTATAACCACCAGATAACGCAACGACACGAACAACGTTTGGATGATTAATTAGTGGTTGATATTGATCTGCTTTAGTAGGGATAGTTACTTTAAGCATTACTAATTGATCATCATTTAATTTATTTAATTCTTCTAATATAGAATCAGTTAAATAAGCTTCGATTTCTTCTTTGTTTTCAGCGTTAATATTAACTTCAGGTTCAATTATAGGTACTAAACCTGCAGCAATGATTTGTTTAGCTACTTCAAATTGCTGTTTAACTACTAAATCAATACCATCTTTATTAAGTTCTAAGATATTAGAACGCATTTTAGTTCCAAAAATTTTATGTTCATTTGCACGGCTTAATAAATCGTCTAATTCAGGCATTGGTTTCATCAATTGAACACCATTTTTTTGTTCATCTAAACCTTTATCTATTTTTAAGAATGGTACGATACCTTTATCTGCAAGGTAGTCACCAGTATGTTTACCTTCTACTTCACGATCCATTGTTTGTTCGAAAAGGATTGCACCAACAATTTTATCAGAGCTAAATGAAGGTGATGAAACAATACGTGTACGCATGTCATGAACGAGTTTGAACATTTCGTCTTCACTATTGTATTGATCTTCAGTAACACCATAGTCACTTAGCGCTTTAGGTGTACTACCACCACTTTGGTCTAATGCTGCAATGAATCCTTTACCATTTTTTACTTTGTCAAATTGTTCTTTATTCATTCTTACCACTCCTTTTACTTTATTCAATTATTAGTATGATAAAAAACTGTCTGAAACGCAAGTTGTAGGCACCTTGTATATCAAAATATAATAAAAATTATATCTATTATAAAAAATACGTAATAATAACTGTATCTATTTTGTAACGGATATTAAAAATATGGGCGTTGGGTTATAGAAAGCATCTTTTTCATTATAAATGCGATGATATACTCCTTCATCAAGATGTATATGATTAAAACCTAATTCTTTAAGTATTTGGATATCATATTGTGGTCGGGGTTGATGATTAATTGGGATACTTTGCTTAATAGCTTCGCTTTCTACTAGCATGTCTTTATCAAGTGTGTCATGAGCATGATTTGAACCAATCGATTTATAGGATTCAAATGAATCTTTACCATAATCAGCATCAATATTTATCAGTTTGCCCTGGGGTTTTAATACGCGTAACCACTCTTTATAAGCAGCATTTGTGTTTGGTAGGAGCCAAGTTACGTTTCTTGAGATAACAATATCAAATGTTTCATCTTCAAAGTCTAGATTTTCAGCATCCATAATTTTAAAGTCTAGATTTTGTTTGAAGTGTTGTGCATTTACTTTAGCATGTTCTATCATTTCTGGCGAAAGATCTATACCAGTAACTGTTCCTCCTTGCTGAGTGCATAAGATTGCTAAAAATCCAGCACCAGTACCAATATCTAATATTTTCATACCTTCATGTATAGGAGCTATTTGGTTGATTTCATCAATCCAGGTTAGTGCATGTTTACTCTCTAATTCTGCTTGTTTATTTTCGCCAAAAGAGCCAGCTCGTTTATCCCAGTAATTAATAATTTGTGATTTTTGCATTTACAGTACTCCTTTATTTAATTCGCCTAAAAAGCTTTTTATTTTATTATAGAATATTTGAAGGAAAAAGTGAGTTAAGACGATTAGAACATTGAAATTTTACATTTATTGCCAAAAATGGCATGCATTTTGTCTAATTAAAAATTTCTAATTTTATACTTTTTAGGTATTAAGAATTTAAAATTTTAATAATAATTAATTCTAATTTTTTGAATTCAAACAAAAAAATAAAACAAATATTTATGCATTAATTTAGCATAAATATTCAATAAGTAAAGTTGTAAGATTCATTAATTACGTTAAATTTAAACTTAACACTGTGATTGTGGCAATTTTCATATGAGGGGTAAATGTGCGTTTTATATAAATATTCATATTTTGGTGGTTAGATTTTTGAATGTAATTTGCATTATTATTTAAAGTTCGTTAGGCTCATGTTTGTGAATTAATATTTTGTTTTGCTAACATTTATTTATTTTAGCAACTTATACATAGTTAAGAAAACTAAATTCAGGGGTGTTCAAAAATGGAAAAGAATAAAGTCATGGATTGGACGACCTTTATAGGATCATCGATAATTTTACTTATTGCAGTAATTCCTATGATGGTCTTTCCAAAAGCAAGTCAAGATATTATTACTAAAATGAACGATGCTGTTTCTAGTTCAATAGGTGCTATATATTTACTAATTGGCTTAGCAACATTGATTTTTGTATTATACATAGCTTTTGGTAAATATGGAAACGTAACTCTAGGTAAAGCAACAGATAAACCTGAGTTCAATAATTTTAGTTGGGCTGCAATGCTGTTTTGTGCAGGAATTGCTTCTGATATTTTATACTGGGGTATAATTGAATGGGCATTTTATTATCAAGACCCTCCACATGGCGGTAAAGGTATGACAGATAGTGCGCTTAATTATGCAACTATGTATGGCATGTTCCACTGGGGGCCAATTGCATGGGCAACATTTGTATTACCGGCACTTTGTATTGGTTACCTTGTATTTGTGAAAAACAAGCCAGTCTATAAAATTAGTCAAACTTTACGTCCTATACTAAAAGGACAAACAGATGGTATTGTAGGAAAAGTAGTTGATATTGTCTTTATTTTTGGTTTATTGGGCGGAGCAGCTACATCATTAGCATTAGGTGTGCCGATGATTACAGCAGGAATAGAACGTCTTACAGGAATAGATGGAGATAATATGCTCATGAAGAGCATTATTTTGTTAGTTATTACAGCAATATTTGCTTATAGTTCATATTCAGGGTTGAAAAAAGGGATTAAAGTTTTAAGTGATGGAAACGTAATATTGTCATTTGTATTACTCGGATTTGTATTAGTTGTAGGGCCGACCGTATTTATAATGGAAACAACAATCACTAGTATGGGTAATATGTTTAAAAACTTTTTCCAAATGGCGACATGGATCGAACCTTTTGGTGGTATAGGGGGACGTAAAGAAACAATGTTCCCTCAAAAATGGACGATATTTTATTGGGCATGGTGGATAGTTTATGCACCATTTATTGGATTATTTATTGCACGTATATCAAAAGGTCGTACACTAAAAGAACTTGTTTTAGGTACACTAGTATATGGTACGTTGGGCTGTATGTTATTCTTTGGTATCTTTGGAAACTATGCAGTATATTTACAAATAAGTGGACAATTTAATGTAATTGAATTCTTAAATACGCACACTACTGAAGCTACAATTATTGAAGTGTTGCATCATTTGCCATTTCCTAATTTAGTTATTGTATTATTCTTAGTTTCAGCAATTTTATTCTTAGCAACAACATTTGACTCTGGTTCCTATATTTTAGCTGCAGCATCACAGAAAAAAGTGATTGGTGAGCCATTAAAAGCAAATCGCTTATATTGGGCATTCGCTTTGTGCTTGTTACCATTTGCATTAATGTTAGTAGGTGGTGAGCGTGCATTAGATGTATTGAAAACAGCTTCTGTATTAGCGAGTGTACCAGTACTTGTTGTGTTTGTAATGATGATGATTTCATTCTTAAGGACATTGTCTGAAGATCGACTCAAATTGGAGCATCGCGCTGATAAATATAGAGAAGTAGAACGACGTTCATTAAGAATTACACAAGTGAGAGAGAAAAAAGAAGACGACAATTTATAAATTGCAAAATAGCTGCCGACATGTTGTCGGCAGCTATTTTTATACATTTTATTAATTAAATGAAAATGAAACTCCACATATTAGCGAACAAGATTAAATTAAGTATATAGGACAAAAATGAAGGCGAATCATTAACAGAATAAGTAATGTGACCTTTATTCTTATAAATTTGAAAACTTATTCTTCTCTGTGCGTTTCTTTTGGTATAGGGAAGTATTTAAATATTTCGCCGCTTTCAAGCGCATCACTTAATTGATCTAACCATTCATAATAAGGCAATGTATCAACGAGTTGCTGTTTAGTTTCAAGTGCATCACTCTTAGTAGCCTCATCAACGTTTTTATCATTAATGATGTTATCTAAAATTGCAACTGAATCATGGACAGCTTCAGCATTAATGACAATTTCTCTCCTCCATTTTCGAGTGAAGAAATTTCTGAAGAAGTTAAAGAAATCTTTTTCGGCTATGAAATGCTGTTTTCTACTTCCACGTGTGAATTGTTGTTTTACTATATCAAATTCTTGGAGTCTTTTAACGCCAGCACTCATACTCGGCTTACTCATTTGTAATTGTTCGCGCATTTCGTCCAACGTCATACTATCTTCGAAAAGCATAGTACCGAATAAATTTCCGACACTTCTATTGATACCATATAAATCCATTGTCTCACCAATTGCATTGATAACAATGTCTTTGGCTTCGTCTAATTGATTTTCAGGGTTATTAGAATGTACCAATTTGTACACCTCCGGTTAAATTTTTTAAGTTCAAACTAAGGAAGGACAATTAATCTAAGTAATATAGATACCAGACCATAATTGAAAATGAGTGTGTAATATTTGAACTCGTTTGACACCCTTTCAATTACTATGCTAACATAAACTCTATAAAATTCGTTAAATAAAAATTTAACAAACTTAACGGAGGTAATTTTAATGGAACTTGTAAAAAATTTATCTCGTCGTCAATTTATTGATGGTGAGTGGGTTGAAAGCTCAAATAAAGAAACAAGAAAAATTATTAATCCATTTAATCAAGAAGTGATTTTTGAAGTTGCAGAAGGAACAGCTGATGATAGCGAGCGTGCAATATTGGCAGCTAGACGCGCTTTTGAAGATGGCGAATGGGCTAACGAAACAAGTGAAACTCGCGGTAAGAAAGTAAGAGCAATCTCTGACTTAATCGTTAAGCATCGTGAAGAATTAGCTAAACTTGAAACATTAGACACTGGTAAGACGTTAGAAGAATCTTATGCTGACATGGACGATATTGCTAATGTATTTAATTTCTTTGCTGGACTCGCAGACAAAGATGGTGGTGAAATTATAGATTCACCAATTCCAAATACAGAGAGTAAAGTTATCAAAGAACCAATTGGTGTTGTTACACAAATCACACCGTGGAATTATCCTTTACTTCAAGCATCTTGGAAAATAGCACCTGCATTAGCTTCAGGATGTTCATTAGTCATGAAGCCGAGTGAAATTACTCCGTTAACAACTATTCGTGTATTTGAATTGATGGAAGAAGTAGGTTTTCCACATGGTGTGATTAACCTTGTACTAGGTAAAGGTTCAGAAGTAGGTGAGCCCTTATCATCACATAAAGAAGTGGACCTAGTATCATTTACTGGCGGTATTCAAACAGGTAAACATATTATGAAAAATGCGGCAGATCATGTAACAAATATTGCTTTAGAATTAGGCGGTAAAAATCCAAATATTATATTTGATGATGCTGATTTTGATTTAGCAGTAGATCAAGCGTTGAATGGTGGATTTTTCCATGCAGGTCAAGTTTGTTCTGCAGGCGCGAGAATTATCGTGCATAAGGATATTAAAGAAAAATTTGAAGCAGCACTTATAAAAAGAATAAAAAATATTAAATTAGGTAATGGTTTTGACGAAGATACAGAAATGGGACCAGTCATCTCAGCAGAACACCGTGAAAAAATTGAAAACTATATGGAAGTTGCTAAATCTGAGAATGCAACGATTGCAATTGGCGGTAAACGCCCTGAACGTGAAGATTTACAAAACGGTTTCTTCTTTGAACCAACAGTTATTACGGATTGTGATACGTCAATGCGTATTGTACAAGAAGAAGTGTTTGGACCTGTTGTAACGATTGAAAGTTTCACAACTGAAGCAGAAGCAATCGAACTTGCTAACGATTCAATTTACGGATTAGCAGGTGGCGTGTTTACAAATGATGTTGGAAAAGCAGAACGTGTAGCAAATAAATTGAAAATGGGTACCGTTTGGATTAACGATTTCCATCCATATTTTGCACAAGCACCATGGGGTGGATATAAACAATCAGGTATTGGTAGAGAGCTTGGTAAAGCAGGATTAGCAGAATATCAAGAAGAAAAACATATTTTACGTAATACAAATCCAGAGCCAGTCAATTGGTTCGGTAAAGCATAACTAAATTACAAATAAAGAAGGCTAAATAACATTTAATAAATTCAGGAGGCAGTATAACAATGAAAGAATCATATGATTATATCATCATAGGGGGCGGTAGCGCCGGTTCAGTACTAGGTGGCCGTTTAAGTGAGGACGTATCAAATAATGTACTTGTATTAGAAGCGGGACGTAGTGATTATCCATGGGACTTATTAATACAAATGCCAGCAGCTTTAATGTATCCTGCTGGAAATAAATTATATGATTGGATTTATGAAACGACGCCAGAACCCCATATGGGCGGCCGTAAAGTTGGTCATGCACGTGGTAAAGTTTTAGGAGGTTCAAGTTCAATTAACGGTATGATTTACCAAAGAGGTAACCCGATGGATTATGAAAAATGGGCTAAACCTGAAGGTATGGATTCATGGGATTTCGCACATTGTTTACCGTATTTCAAACGACTAGAAACAACATTTGGTTCTACTAAAGATGATCCTTACCGCGGACATCATGGACCAATCAAGTTAAGACGTGGTCCTGCTGATAACCCATTATTCCAAGCATTTTTTGATGCAGGCGTAGAGGCAGGTTATAATAAAACTCCAGATGTAAATGGTTTCCGTCAAGAAGGTTTTGGACCATTTGACAGCCAAGTGCATAATGGGCGTCGTGTATCGGCTTCCAGAGCGTATTTACATCCAGCGATGAAACGTAAAAACTTAGAAGTACAAACACGTGCCTTTGTTACTAAATTAAACTTTGAAGGTAATAAAGTTACAGGGGTAACATTCAAGAAAAATGGTAAAGAGCATACAGTAAATGCGAAAGAAGTTATCTTATCCGGTGGTGCAATTAACTCACCACAATTATTACAATTATCAGGAATAGGTGATTCTGAACACTTACGTTCATTAGGCATTGAACCTCGTATTCACTTACCAGGTGTTGGTGAAAACTTTGAAGATCATTTAGAAGTTTACGTGCAACATGCATGTAAACAGCCAGTATCAATGCAACCAAGTTTAAATAAATTGAAGATGCCATTTATTGGTTTACAATGGATCTTAGGGCGTAAAGGTGCAGCAGCATCAAATCACTTTGAAGGTGGCGGATTCGTTCGCTCTAATGATGAAGTAGATTATCCAAACTTAATGTTCCACTTCTTGCCAATCGCAGTAAGATACGATGGTACAAAAGCGCCAGCTGCGCATGGATACCAAGTGCACGTTGGACCTATGTACTCAAATTCTCGTGGTCACTTGAAGATTAAATCAAAAGACCCGTTTGAAAAACCTGAATTTGTATTCAACTACTTATCTACTGAAGAAGATAAGCGCGAGTGGGTTGAAGCTATTAAAGTAGCTAGAAATATCTTGAAACAAAAAGCATTAGATCCTTTCAATGGTGGAGAAATTTCACCTGGGCCTGAAGTACAAACAGATGAAGAGATTATAGAGTGGGTAAAACGTGATGGTGAAACTGCTCTACATCCATCATGTAGTTGTAGAATGGGTCCTGCTTCAGATGAAATGTCTGTTGTAGATCCCGAAACATTCAAGGTTCATGGTATGGAGAATTTACGAGTGGTGGATGCTTCGGTAATGCCACGTACAACAAATGGTAATATCCATTCTCCAGTACTAATGATGGCAGAAAAAGCTTCTGATATCATTCGTGGTAAGAAACCATTAGAACCAGAATACATTGATTTCTATCGTCATGGTGTACATGATAAAGACGCCGGTACAGTTAAGTAAATACTAGATTTTTAGTTTAATATAGATAATCTTAAGGCTGAGACAACTTTTAATAGTCTCAGCCTTAATCTTTATATTAGCAGTAGATAATGGCCTAATTTTATATAAATTAGGTTTTTTCTTTAATTATATACTGTTTTATGAATAATAGACAATCTGATTTTATATGTTTAGAGTTTATCGTAAAATAAAAAATTGAAATACAAAAAAGAGTCCGTAATGCACGGACTCTTTCTTTATTCAGAGGCGACTTATGCACAAGCACTAGTATAGCTCTGTTTATTTTATTATTAGCCTTGTTAGTAATTAAATCTCAATGAAATGTCTGTAATTAAATTTAGGTTGTTATAATACAATGGGGTCAAAACTAAATTATTTATACTTTTTACCTGTAATTAAATCTGCAATTGCTTTAGAGCCTTTACCTTTTTCTAATGAACAGAAGTCATTATAGAATTTATCAATTTTATCTTTATAATCAATAGCTACTTGGTCTAAGTTTTTTAGATGTTCTGTTAACTGGTAAGCATCTTGATGGATAGGACCAGGTAAATCTTTGTGATAATCAAGATAGAAACCACGTAAGTCTTGTCCATATTTATCTAAATCATAAGCAAAAAAGAACTGTGGTCTTTTAAGCACGCCGTAATCAAACATTACAGATGAATAATCTGTAATTAGACAATCTGAAATTAAATATAATTCAGAGATATCACTATAGTTTGATACATCAATTGCAAAGTCTTCATAGCCACGTAAATCTAACGCGTTAGAAATAAGGTAATGCATTCTTAGTAATACGACATATTCATCGCCTAATTGCGCTTGTAAGTTATCTAAGTCAATTTGTAGGTTGAATAGATATTTACCTTTTTTGACGAATTCATCGTCTCTCCACGTTGGCGCGTACATAATAACTTTCTTATCTGCAGGTAAGTTTAGGTTTTCTTTAATTTGCTGAATATATGCTTTATCGTTTGCGTGATTTACCAACACGTCATTTCTTGGGTATCCAATTTCAAGAATTTGTTCTGGATTCATCCAAAAAGCAGTTTCAAATATTTTAGATGAATAAGCATTAGGTGAAACAAGATAATCCCAACGGCTTGTTTCTTCTCTGAAATTACGTTTGTAATTATCAGTTGTTGTTCCAGGCATGCGAATCACTTTCATATCATTTGCCAGACGTTTCAAGGGTGTACCATGCCAATTTTGAATATAAACTTGGTTAGGCTTTTTATTTAAATATAAAGGTAGTCTTGCGTTAGTTACCCAATATTTAGCTGTTGAATAAGCCTCATAATATGCTTTAGACCCTTTTTTAACTTTTTTAGCCGATCCAGGTATTTGAACTTTCGAAGGATTCTTGAAGACCCATATAAATTCATAATTTGGGTGATGCTTCATCATATATTCATAAATATATTTAGGACTATCACTATAGTTTTTGCCGGCAAAGGCTTCGAATACGATTCTGTTATTCTTCACTTTATCTTCGCTATCAGTTAATTGATAAAGTGCACGATGTTTATTTTTTCTACGTAAAACAATGTTTTTAACTAAACGTGCTTGCTTTCTAAATTGGTTCACTTTAAAAGCAAAATTGCGTTTATTGAACATAAGCATTAATGATTCAATCATAAATAATGGTTTTTCATTTTTAAATATTGTAGGTAGTAATTCGCGCGTCACTTTTGGAAGTAATTCACTATTGTTTTCGTAACGTTCAGGTAGTTTTCTCAGTGATGGTTCAAAAGAACGTTTGAATAAGTTTTTCATTTTATTTTTAATGAATGCCTTGTTTTCTTTTAGTGGTGCGCGTTTAACAGAATCTGAGAAACTATAGACATAATCATTAAATATAATGCCGAAGTCTTGTTGAGATAATGCTGGTTTTAAAAATGGATCATAGATTTCCCCTTTAATATAGAAAGGGAATCGGCTGATACGCACGAAGTCGTTAGCATATTTAATGAATTCTAATATAAATGACCAATCAACAAAGATATTTAAGTCTTCGTTAAATTGTAGATTATGCCCACGTGCGATTGCCGTTTTGAAAATAATATTACAAACCGTTTGTTTACGTAAAAATTGGTTTGATTTTGTTTTTGTATTTAAATATTCTGTACGTACTAAATTTTGATCAACGTACTGAGGAATATCCAAAGTGAAAGAATGAATAGGTGCAATTAAAGCATCGAAACTATTCAACTTTTTCATGTAAAATGATAAAGCATAAGAAGCTAGATAATCATCTGAATCAATAAAAATAAAGTAAGGCGAT
Organism: Staphylococcus sp. KG4-3; assembly: GCF_033597815.2. Taxonomy (NCBI): domain Bacteria; kingdom Bacillati; phylum Bacillota; class Bacilli; order Caryophanales; family Staphylococcaceae; genus Staphylococcus; species Staphylococcus halotolerans. Next base: position 2,621,142 of record NZ_CP166245.1, on the reverse strand, counting down.
TCAACTTCTTTAAGACCAATATTTCTGGCATGTGCATGGCCAGTATTCTGTGGTAAATCTATTACTTTAATGGGAATATCCCAATCTTTAGCAGTTTCTGTCGCTATTTTTTTTGAATTGTCAGTTGAACCATCATTAACTAAAATGAGTTCAAAATCTTGGAATCTTTGGTTTTTAAGACTACTCAAACATCTTTCGATATAATCTTCTGAGTTGTAATAAGTCACTATGACTGAAATGGACTTCATTATGTTCCCTCTTTTTTTAAATTTTCTCTATATTTTTATACAAGGTAAAATATTAACAAATATCAATCTCAAATATCAACTATTAATACATAGGTAGAAAGACTGATTTTGTAAAATACACTCTGAAATTATGGTATAGGTAGTATTGAATTGTTAAATCTAAAGCACATATTATAGCATGGTTTAAAACTGTAATTGAAAATAAACGGGTTTAGATATTTATGCAAAAATAATTATAATTTGCTTTAGTTCTTTTTTGCCTATTTATTATTTGTAAAAGTGCTACTAATATATTTTACTATAAATTTACAATTAATATAGTGTGTAATTAAAATTTAAAACATATTAAACGCTTACATTTAGTTAAATCTTTATCTCGTATGCAAAAAATAGATGTTTTAGGGAATTGAGGTATTAATTAAAGATAGATTGTGTGCGTGTACACAATGAAAAATGAAGGAGTGGAATATATTATGTCTATTAGAAAAGCGAATACTCAAGAGTTAGTAGAGATAAATCAAATGATACCAGATGTGTTTGAATCATCTGTAACTGTAAATTTTAATTTGAGTGAGGAGTGTATGCGTACGATGTCTAAGCAATTACAAGAAGAAGGTGCATCGTATTTTGTTTATTCTGAAGATGAGGTTATACGTGGGTTTGTACTTGTAGATAAGAAAATAGACGCTATTGAACAGAAAGAATATGGGTTTATTTATGAATTATATGTGTTAGAAGCTTATAGAAATCAAGGCATAGCTAAAAAGTTAATTCACTTTGTTAATGATTACTATAAAAAACACAATGTGAGTGAGGTAAGGCTCAACGTATATGCAGGGAACGATGCGAAATATTTATATGAAAAAATAGGCTTTCGTGAAAGAACTACTTCAATGTCTATTGATATTTAAATATGATTATTCAAAACTTTATGTAATTTGAATAAAATTACTTTAAATTGAGTTCAGATAATAACTTATTATTTATAAGAATGTCATTTCTTTTGGAAAAATTTTATGGATGTAAACATTGATTGGAATAAGGTTTTAGAATGTTTCGTTATGTTATGAAAATTATTTATAAACAAATGATTTGTAAAAGTGGTCAAATTGAGTATAATTTGATTTTGTTAAAAATAATTAAGGAGTAGAAAAGAATGATAAATAATAATTTTGAAGATATTTTAAACAATAGAAAATCAGTGAAAGTGTTTGACGACCAATTTAAAATCCCTAGAGAAGAAATGGACGAAATGATTCAAAAAGCAACAAAGGCCCCATCATCTGTTAACATGCAACCTTGGCGTTTTTTAGTAGTGGAAAGTGATGAAGGTAAAGATAAATTACGTCCGCTAATTCGTTTTAACACGCGTCAAAACGATACATCATCAGCAATGGTAGTTATTTTTGGTGATATGCAAAGTCAAACTTACGGTGAAGAAATTTATGGCAATGCTGTAAAACATGGCTTTATGCCAGAAGAAGTTAAAAATGAAATGTTAGATAAAGTTGTAGCGCTTTATGATAGTGCCCCTAAAGAGCAAATGAATGATATCGTTAAAATTGATAGTAGTTTAGCTGCAATGCAATTTATGTTAGTTGCTAAAGCACATGGATATGACACAAATCCGATTGGTGGATTCGAAAGTGATCAAATAGCTGATGCATTTAATATTGACTCACAACGTTATGTACCTGTATTAATCGTTGCTGTTGGGAAAGCAAAAAATCCAGCACATGATTCATATAGATTACCTACTGAAACTGTTACAAAATACGTTTAATCATTTATGTGACTGTAAGATAAGTAGCTAGATCATTTGTTTAGATATATTTGAATATAGAATTATCAAAAATAGAACAATAGATATTAAAGCGTATTTACATCTTGATGAGTTGACTAATATTTAAAGGTAGTTATTTCAAGGCTTTTATCTATTTGTCAGCTCTGCAATATTCTATAGCTTGAGGTTGGGGCAAATTAATTGTCTCAGCCTTAATTATTGTATAAGACTTATACATGAGCGAGAGTTCAATTAAACCATTTTTCCTTATCATTACTAATTGACTTTGACAGTGATAGAAGATAACGAAAGTTTTAAAATAAATTAGATTTTTCTTTTATGCATTAACATTTTTCACTTTGATAAAATTAAAATACTTCGCCAATATAATTGAATCGTAGAATGATAAAAACTATACTGAAATTAACGAAAGTAGATATATAAGGTAATTCTTGATGAGAGGACGTCTTTGATGAGGTATCGTATACTTTTAGTTTTATTATTTTCACTTTTTTTAACTCTATGTATATTTTGTTTATCAGATCAAAAGAATTTAACTCATAAAGCATCTTTTTATGCAGTAGGTGATAATTTAATACATCCAGTTGTATATCGTGACGCATTACAAAGGAATGGTTCTTTCGATTTTGAACCTATGTACGAATCACTAAAGAAAGAAATACAAGCAGCAGATATTTCCTATGTAAATCAGGAATCGCCGATTGGTGGAGATGAAAAGGGACTTTCTGGATTTAAACAGTTCAATACGCCTAATGATATTGCTAGGGATGTTGTGGATACTGGTTTTAATGTAGTGAATGGTGCTAACAATCATGCTTTGGATCAAGGTACTGATGGATTATTAAATGAAATTAATGTGTGGGAACATTTTAAAGGTGTTTTTTATACAGGGACATTTAAATCACAAAGAGACAGGGATACAATCCCAACGTTTAATAAAAAAGGGATTAAAATTGCAATGCTAAGTTATACATACGGTACGAACGATATTAAACCGGAAAATAAATATCAAATTAACTACTTTAATGAGGAACAAATCAAAAAAGATGTAGCAAAAGCTAAAGAACAAAGTGATATGGTTATGGTATCGGCACATTGGGGTAATGAAGGCAAACACGAGCCTAATGCAAAACAGAAACAATACGCCAAGGTATTTGCTGATGCAGGCGTCGATGTAGTAATAGGAACACATCCTCACGTGATTCAGCCAATCCAATGGGTGAAGGGCAATGATAATCATCGAACATTGGTTGCTTATTCCCTGGGTAATTTCTTGAATGGCCAATCTACTGGTAATGAAAGTAATGCGCTAGGGGGCAACATTCAGTTTAATATTGAAAAACAACCTAAAGGCATAACAATTAAAGATGTAAAATGGAAGTCATTAGTAACGCATTATGAAATTGAGAATCCACTTGATAGTAAGACAAGGCAAAATTTTAAAATGTATCCACTGGCTGATTATACTAATAATAAAGCTAAGCAACACGCTTTGAATACGACTGCAGAAAATGAAATGACTAAAGATAAAATGGAATCTATTACTAAAAAAGTCATAGATAATCAATATTTAGATGACAGCAGTTATTAAAATTATACAATATAAAAACCCCTGAATTTTAATTTAAAATTCAGGGGTTTTTTCTATTACTTTGTAACTTTTTTAGCCAAATAAGTAATATATTTGAAGAAATTATCATGGTCAACATGGTCAATTACTGAAATTGGTCTACCATATTGATCATCGACATAAGTTTTACCTTGGCTAGGGCCCTCTGTGTATACAGATACATTTAAATCATGCTTACGAATCAGTTCAGGCATACCAACATAAGCTGTAGTTAAGACATCCCAAAGGAAATAAGTTGAATTCGTTTGGAAATGAGTCAATGGTGGAACAGCTGCATAACTTATACCTAAAAAATCCACGCCTGGATAATGGCGTTCATTCGCCCACGCTTGTCTAACCTCCCACGTCATAGGTACTTGATTGGTACTCTCTAAAGCAACCATATCTATTTTAATATCTGTATCAAAAACCGTTTTTACAGCTTCTGGATCCCAAAATGAATTCCATTCTGCAGTGCCGTCATGTTCAGGTTCTTCAACATTACCTTTCTCTAAAAATGTTCCCCCCATCCATACTAATCGTTCAATATTTTGAACAATTGTAGCATCTACAGTAATCGCTTTAGCTAAATCAGTAAGTGGTCCAGTAAAGAGTAAAGTAACTTTTTCAGGGCTTCCCTGAATTTTATCGATTATATCTCGATAAGCTGCATGTTTTAGTATTTTAGAATAGTTATTTGTAGGTTCGTTTAAGATGGGTAACGCATCCATAAAGAAAGCGTGCATACGCCAATCTTTTGGAAATGGATTTTTACCACGTTCTTTTGAAGCGGCTATGTGAATTGGTTGTTTAGAGAAACGATTGATAATTTTTTGAGAAGCACTTACTGCAGGCTCGATATAACTATCTGCACCAATGGCACTGACACCAACAAGATTGATATCATCCATATGTAATAGAAGAAATAAGGAAATTAGGTCATCTACGCCCCCATCATGGTTAAAGTAAATTTGTTTCATTATTAAATACGCCTCCATAAGTTGTTGATGTTTTTATTATAACAAAATTTAACAGTATTAGTTATAAGCTGAAAAGTGATTGTGTAGCATTAATATAAGTTGTTTGGTAACTATAAATGTTAATTTAAGTTAAATATTTAAGTTGAATATAATTGTTATTAAACGAGTTGTAAATATTAAATGGAAATACTTTTTTTGTAATTTGAATTGAGTATTATACAAATTTTAAGTGTTTACAAAACAATATAGAGGTTATGTTATATTAGATAGAAACAAATTAAGGGGTGTTTTTATTTGTGAAGTTTAAAAAGGAAAAAGTTAACAGAGTAGATTCGGACCAAGCAAAAAAAGGTGTGGTTGCTACAAGTATTGGTAATGCCATTGAATGGTTTGACTTTGGATTATATGCACAATTAGCAGTCATTCTAAGCGCAAATTTCTTTGGCAACTTACCACAAGAAATGCAAATAGTCTCTACGTTTGCTGTATTTGCTTTTGCATTTATTGTTAGACCTATCGGTGGTATATTCTTCAGTCATTTAGGGGATAAATATGGACGGAAAATTGTACTGTCGACAACAATAATACTTATGGCAGCATCCACACTGATGCTAGGCTTATTACCAACACAAGAACAAATTGGTATATGGGCACCGATTCTATTACTGGTAGTACGTATGATTCAATCATTCTCGACAGGTGGAGAATATGCAGGTGCAATGACTTATATTGCTGAAACATCTCCTGATAAGACTCGCGGTAAATTGGGAAGTGGTTTAGAAGTCGGTACACTTGCTGGTAATATAATGGCGGCGATTTTAGCGGGCTTGATGTATTCATTATTAAGTAATCAACAAATGGAAGATTGGGGTTGGAGAATTCCGTTTATTCTCGCCGCGCCTTTAGGTATTGTGGGGATTATTTTACGTTCAAGATTAGACGAAAGTCCTGCCTACGAATCTACATTAGAAGAAAAAGAGGAATTAGAATATTCTTATTTAGATATATTTAAATATTATTGGAGAGATGTTGTCGTTTGCTTCACTGGTGTTGCATTTTTGAATGTCGCAAACTATATGGTGCTCTCTTATATGCCTTCCTTCCTAAACTCAACCATTAACTTAGGTGGAACGATGGGTTCTATATTAAGTACTGTAACAATGTTAATCATGATACCTGCAGTGTTCTTCTTTGGTTGGTATAGTGATAAAGTTGGTAATAAACGGACAATAATATTTGGATTAGCAGGGTTTAGTTTGTTTTCAATACTTGCTTTTTGGTTAATGAGTATACCAATGATTCCATTCGTATTATTAGGCTTGTTTATTATTGCATTATTCATGTCTACATTTGAAGGTGTAATGCCTTCAGTCTTACCAAGTATGTTCCATACAAAAGTGAGACTACGTACGCTATCACTTGTATATAATATTGGGGCAGCAGTTTTTGGTGGTTTAACACCATTTATCTTGTCTACTTTAGTAGAAACTACAGGACAACAAATAGCACCATCTTATTATCTAATGTTTATTAATGTGATTGGACTCATTATTTTCATAACGATGTTTAAATCTACATCCAATAAGTCGCTTAGAGGTTCATATCCTAACGTCGAAACTCAAGCAGATTATGAAGATGTTGTAAAAAATCCTAACGATGCACTTTGGTGGGAAGAAGAAGAAAAACATAAAAAGTAAGTTCTAAATAAAGAACTAGCAGCTCTTTTTACAGAAGAGTTTCTATAATTAGGTAATTGTATATAATTGTTTAGTGATTTATTTAGTTTTTATATTTGTGTGACATTATAAAAAAAGCAGTATTTACAAGGTATTTTAAGAAATAAATGTAAATGCTGTTTTATTTTGTATTTATACACATTAAAAGTAAATGTGATATTAAATTTGTTTTTAAATGTACTATAAAATACGTTAAAGACTGGTGTTATAGGCTTCAAGCAACATTTACTACTTTTTAGAATTTATTTGTATTTATACTTTAAATGAATAAATGAGTAACATTAAAAAATAAGCCTTCACGTTGTTTGTATCGTGAGGTCAAAGTGTATAAATTGTGCAAAACTATCATACATTAGCCAGCTCTATATTGTATAAAAATACTGAAACATACATAGATTGGCACTTAGAATGTTGATTTGACTTGAATTGTAAACAGAGTATAATAACGAAATATACAAGGGAGTGTATAAATTTTACATTTTTTTGATATGAATATAAAAGATGTTTAAATAGGAGTAATTATGGAACAAAAGGATGAAAGTAATAAGATTAATTTACCGCAGTTGGTATTGCTAGGTTTAGGGTCGCTCATTGGTTCTGGTTGGTTATTCGGTGCCTGGGAAGCTTCATCTATAGCGGGCCCAGCTGCAATTATTTCATGGATTATAGGTTTTGTAGTCATTGGATCAATTGCTTATAACTACATAGAGATAGGTACGATGTTTCCACAATCAGGTGGAATGAGTAACTATGCACAATATACTCATGGTTCATTGTTAGGGTTTATTGCCTCTTGGGCTAACTGGGTGTCATTAGTAACTATTATCCCAATCGAAGCAGTATCAGCAGTACAATATATGAGTTCATGGCCATGGTCATGGGCAAAATTCACAACAGGTTTAATGAAAGATGGTTCTATAAGTAACGCTGGATTAATGGCAGTGTTTGTAATTATTATTATATTTTCGTTATTGAACTATTGGTCAGTTAAACTGTTAACTTCATTTACAAGTTTAATTTCAGTATTTAAATTAGGTGTACCGTTATTGACGATTATTATGTTAATAATTTCCGGTTTTGACACAGGAAATTATGGACATACAGTAGGTCAATTTATGCCTTATGGTTCAGCACCTATATTTGCAGCGACAACCGCTTCAGGTATTATCTTTTCTTTTAATGCATTTCAAACGATTATTAATATGGGCTCAGAAATACAAAAGCCCGAAAAAAATATCGCGCGAGGCATAGCTATTTCACTAACATTAAGTGCGGTGTTATACATAGTGCTTCAAAGTACATTTATTACATCAATGCCTAGTGACATGCTTCATGAAAATGGCTGGAGTGGTATTAATTTTAACTCTCCATTTGCTGATATGGCTATTCTTTTAGGTTTGAATTGGTTAGCTATTTTATTATATATGGAAGCTGTTGTTTCGCCATTTGGCACAGGTGTATCATTTGTTGCAGTAACTGGTCGTGTACTACGTGCAATGGAAAAAAATGGTCACATTCCTAAATTTTTAGGTAAGATGAATGAAAAATATAACATTCCACGTGTGGCTATTATTTTTAATGCCATTATTAGCATGTTAATGGTGTCATTGTTCCGTGATTGGGCGACATTAGCAAGTGTTATATCAACAGCAACACTAGTCGCCTATTTAACTGGACCGACAACAGTTATTTCATTACGAAAAATGGCTCCGAACATGCATAGGCCGTTTCGTGCAAACTTGTTGAAATTTATGGCGCCATTCTCATTTGCGATGGCGTCGCTAGCGATTTATTGGGCGATGTGGCCGACAACTGCGCAAGTAATATTTATTATTATTTTAGGTTTACCAATCTACTTCTTTTATGAATATAAAATGAATTGGAAAAATACTAAAAAACAAATCGGAGGTAGTTTATGGATTATTTTATATCTTATAGTACTTGCTTTCTTATCATTTATAGGAAGTAAAGAATTTAAAGGTATGAACTGGATCCACTATCCATATGATTTTGTAGTAATTATCATCATTGCACTAATATTTTATAAAATTGGCACGTCTACTTATTTTGAAAGTATTTACTTCAAACGTGCTAAGAAGATAAATAATGATATGCGTTTAGATTTAAAAGAGAAACATGAGGCAGGGCAAGGAGTAGACTGATTTTAATAGAGAAATATATATGAAGAGTGTTTTAACGATGTGTTATAGCACATAATAATGAACTAACATCTAACTTTAAACTTGTCTCAAACTATAGAGAAACAAGTCAACTTTGTGGGGCAAGCATACGGAATTAAATTATTTTGTAATTTCGTGTGCTCGCCTTCTTTTATTTACTTTTGTGTTTTGCATAATGAGTTAATCCTATTTTACTGGAGTGCAATTTAACAGTATGCCATGTATTATGCAGAATAAATGCATATAAAATGATATATAACTCCACACTAATTATTTTGAAAATTTAGATAAATAACCTTCTTATTGCTATAAATCAAGGTTTTTAATAATTTTTTAGTGTAAAAATTCAAAAAAACCTTTGACTAATAGTAAAAACAAGCGTATTATATATGAATATTAATTCAAATTTAAGAATAAATATAAAAGGAATGAGGATTTTTGATGAACGATTTATTTGCACTAACAGATCAGTATAGTTCGAACAATTATAGCCCGCTGAAATTAGCATTGGCTAAAGGCCGTGGCGCTCAAGTTTGGGATGTAGAAGACAATAATTATATAGATTGTGTTTCGGGTTTCTCAGTCGTCAATCAAGGACATTGTCATCCTAAAATTATAAAAGCATTTCAAGAACAAAGTGAAAAAATAACAATGGTTTCTCGAGCTTTATATAGTGACAACCTAGGAAAATGGGAAGAAAAGATATGCTCACTTGCTAATAAAGAAAAGGTACTTCCAATGAACACAGGTACTGAAGCTATTGAAACAGCGATTAAAATCGCTCGTAAATGGGGCACAGATATTAAAGGTATTGCCGATGGTGAAGGTGAAATCATAGCGATGAATGGTAACTTCCATGGTCGTACACTAGGTGCTTTATCGCTATCTTCTCAAGAAAGTTATAAACAAGGTTTTGGACCATTGTTAGATAACGTTCACTACACTGACTTTGGTGATTTAAGTCATTTAAAAGATTTAATTAATAAAAATACAACAGCTATTATATTAGAACCTATTCAAGGTGAGGGCGGGGTTAATATTCCACCCGATGATTTTATAAAAGAAGTACGTAAGTTATGCGATGAACATAATGTGTTATTTATTGCAGATGAAATACAGGTAGGCCTTGGACGTACAGGTAAAATGTTTGCTATGGAATGGGAAGGTGTAGAACCTGATATTTATTTACTCGGTAAGTCACTTGGCGGAGGTCTTTATCCAATATCAGCAGTATTAGCTAACCACGACGTGATGGACGTATTAACGCCAGGGACGCATGGATCTACATTTGGAGGTAATCCACTTGCTTGTGCAGTTTCAATGGCTGCCTTAGATGTACTAATCGAAGAACAGCTAATAAAGAATTCTGCAGACCTTGGACAAAAGTTATTAAATGAATTACAACTTATAGACAGTAATATTATCTCTGACGTGAGAGGTAGGGGATTATTTATCGGATTAGAATTAACAGAAGCAGCGCAGCCATATTGCTTAGAGATGATTGACAAAGGTGTGTTATGTAAAGAAACACAAGGCAATATTATTCGTATTGCGCCACCACTAGTTATTAATGAACAAGAGATAGATAAAGTAATTAGCGTAATTACAGAAGTATTAGAAAAAGAAAAATAATAGCGTTTTAAAAGACCGAATATTCAGAAAGGACTGAATGTCATGACAGATGTTGGTATTGTTGGAGGTAGTGGTTATGGAGCTATTGAATTAATTAGGTTATTAATACATCATCCATATGTAAATGTTAAATATATATTCTCACATTCAAAAATTGATGAACCAATCAAAGAAACATTTCCTCACTTGAGTCACTTAACACATCAATATGAAGCGCTAAATAGTGAATGTATTGACTGTGATGTTGTATTTTTTGCAACACCTTCTAATATAAGTAAAGATTTAGCACCGTCATTAATTGAAAGAAATATTAAGGTTATTGATTTGTCGGGTGATTTCAGATTGGATGATAGGGCAGTATATAAACAATTCTATGGTGAAACAGCAGCACCACAAGAACAATTAGAAAAAGCCAATTATAGTATCGCTGAGTGGTCGAATATTGAACCGAATAATACGCAATTAGTTGCCAATCCCGGTTGTTTCCCTACTGCTACATTGTTAGCTTTACATCCACTCGTTGATCAACAAATCATTAACAATGATTCTATTATAATTGATGCTAAAACGGGTGTGTCAGGTGCGGGTCGATCACTAGCGCAACATGTCCATTATTCAGAGATGAATGAAAACTTTAGCGCTTATGCGATAGGTAAGCATAAACATAAACCTGAAATAGAGCAGTATATTTCAAAGCTAGCAAATGAAAATGTAAAGGTAGTATTTACCCCACATCTCGTACCGATGACAAGAGGTATATTATCAACAATTTATGTAAAACTTAATAAACATATGACCAACGAAGATTTACATGCAACTTTCACAGATTATTATGATGATAAATCATTTGTACGTATTAGAGATATTGGTATTTATCCGAAAACGAAAGAAGTCTATGGCAGTAATTTTTGTGATATTGGGATTTATGTCGATGAAGATAGTCAAAATGCAATTATTGTATCGGTAATTGACAACTTAGTTAAAGGGGCAAGCGGCCAAGCGATACAAAACTTGAACTTAATGTATGGATGGAAAGAAAATACAGGATTAATTCAAACACCAGTATATCCATAAGTTAATTTGAAAGGGGAGAGAAGATGATAGATATTGAAACGATTGATACATTAAACCAATTAAATATAAATTTACAAGGTGATGTAAGTTCACCGTTAGGTTATATTGCAGGCGGTTTTCATGCAGGATTAAGAAGAAAGAAAAAAGACTTCGGTTGGATTTATTCGACTACAGAAGCGACAGCTACAGGTGTATATACACTGAACCGTTTTAAGGCTGCTCCTTTAAAAATAACTGAAGATAGCATTAATGCTAATAAAACATTACAAGCAATTGTGGTAAATTCAGCAAATGCGAACTCATGTACAGGTGAAAAAGGCATGCAAGATGCTCTAGATACACAATCTTGGGTAGCAGAACATTTGAATATTAATCAACAAAACGTTGGTGTTGCATCTACTGGCGTTGTTGGTGCGTTCTTACCTATGGATAAAATTCATTATGGCACACAGCATGTTTTGAAAGAAGAATATAATAATAGTCAATTTTTCAATCAAGCCATTTTAACAACAGATACTGCGACTAAACATTTATCAGTACAAGTTGAGATTGATGGTAAGACAGTAACTATTGGTGGTAGTGCTAAAGGTTCTGGTATGATACATCCAAATATGGCTACAATGCTTGGATTTATAACAACTGATGCTAATATTGATGCGGATACTTTGGACTATTGCCTGAAGCAAGCAACAGATCAGTCGTTTAATATGATTACAGTTGATGGTGATACAAGCACAAATGATATGGTACTATGTATGGCTAATGGCCAAGCGAACAATAGTAAAATTGACGCCTTACATCCAGAATGGCATAAATTTGTATATGCCTTTAATTTTGTAAGTCAATATCTTGCGAAATCAATTGCTAAAGATGGCGAAGGTGCGACGAAATTGGTTACTGCAAAGGTGACAGGTGCGCCTAATGTCAAAGAAGCTAAAAAAATTGCTAAAAGTATCGTGTCTTCTAATTTGGTGAAAACTGCTATACATGGTGAAGATGCAAACTTTGGTAGAATTGTAACTGCAATAGGTTACGCATCACAATTTGTAGAACCAAATGAGACAAATGTTTCTTTTTGTCAATTACCAGTGCTAGAACAAGGAATTCATTTAGCGTTTGATGAACAGTTATTAAAAGAACGTCTAACAGAAGATAACATTGTAATAGAAGCTTCAGTTGGAAACGGTGATGGTGAAGCGGCAGCATATGGTTGTGATTTATCATATGAATATGTGCGCATTAACGCATCGTATAGAACATAAGGAGTGTGTCAGATGAGTTATATTGTTATAAAAATAGGCGGTAGCACCTTAACTAATTTACATGATTCGACGATTGAGGATATCTCTAAGTTAAAGCAACAAGGCTATCAACCCATTATAGTTCATGGTGGCGGGCCATTTATAAATAAGGCATTAGAGCAACAAGGTGTGGCGCCTTTGTTTGAAGATGGTTTAAGAGTTACGACAGAAGAAGTATTGTCAGTAACTAGTCAAACGTTAATAGGTACTGTAAACCCAGATCTAGTAAGCAAAATTAATCAATCTAATATGCAAAGTATTGGTATGAATGGCATAGATGCTAAACTTTTTGATGTAGCGCCACTAGACGAGAAATATGGATACGTAGGTGAACCCAAAGATATAAATACATCTGTATTTGATAAAGTAACGGACCAATTTATTCCAGTTATTGCTTCAATTGGTATGAATCAAGCAACGTCACAATTATATAATATTAACGCGGATACATTAGCTTATAAAATAGCACAAGCACTTAATGCGCCACTCTATCTTTTAAGTGATATACCAGGCGTATTAATCGATAAAGAAGTGCAATCTACGTTGAACGCAGAACGTATTCAGTGTTTTATCGATCAAGAATTGATATATGGAGGAATGATTCCAAAAGTACAAGATGCAATTCAAGCAATTGAACTTGGCTGTCAGAAAGTTGTGATTGCAGCAGGAAGCGAATCACATATTATTCAAAAATTACAAGATGGCGAAAATGTAGGAACAACCATACAACAATAGATATATTTTGGGCAATAGTAACTGTATGTAGATTATTGATATATGCAATAACATAAAGAATATGAAAAAGGGCTTAAGTCTTATAATACATAAGAGTTAAGCCCTTTTTCATATTTAATGATTCATTCTATTTATGGTTGTTTGTGTAAGTAGTTAATAAGTCTGTATAGAAGTCAATAAATTTGAAGTACATTGATTTTTCAACTCGTTCGTCAATTTGGTGTGGTTTTTCACCAGGGCCAAATACTAAGAATGGGAAGTTTTCATCTTTACCACGTAATAAATTAGAAGCATCTGTAACGCCACCGATTGGAGCTGCAATGAAATCTTTATCAAACGCTGATTTAGCAATTGTTTGAGCAGTATCGATTAGGCTGTTTTCACCTGTAGTCAGAACAGGGTCTAAATCAAGATATAAATCACTTTCTAATCTAGCGCCGTTAGTATTATGTTTTTCAAGTGTATCGTCAAACAATGCTTTAACTTGATCGTTATTATACTCTGGAATTGTGCGAATATTAAAGTCTGCATCTGCATCTTCTGGTACAGAGTTGACTTGGACACCGCCTTTAATTAAAGTGTTTGTGATTACAAGGCCTTGTAGAGCATTTTCAATTTCTTCTGCAGCATATGTTGCAGGTAGGGATTGTTTCATTCTATCTATAAAGTGAGTAAAATCTAAAGCATTGCCTTTTACTTCTTTGGAAATTTTATTGTAAGAAGCATCAATATCTTGAATAAATTCGATTAAGGGCTTAATTGCGTTAAAGCCGAGGATTGGCATTGAGCTATGTGCGGATGTACCGTGAGATTTTATACGATAGTCCATTGAACCTTTGTGTGCATAAACCATCATATCTTGGCATGGTTCAGCTATTACAAGTGCCTCCACATCGTCCATATAACCTTTTTCGTATAAACTTTGTGAACCAAGTTGCTCCATTTCTTCACCAGTTGTAGCTAAGAATTTAATACGTCCTTGTTTCAATGATTGTGTGTTGTTGATTTCAATTAATGCAATGGCTAAAGCGGCAAGACCAGATTTCATATCTGCAGCGCCACGGCCATACAAGAAACCATCGTCTTCAGTTAATGTGAATGGCTCGTAAGTCCATTGGCTATGATCACCTTCAGAAACAACATCCATGTGACCGGAAATACCGATAACAGGTTGCCCTTCGCCAATTTCAGCAATTAAGTTAGCTCTACGGTCATCAATTTTATCAATCATAGAATCAATACCGTGTTGTGCAAATAGTTTTTGAATATATTCGCACACTTCAATTTCATTATCATTTACTGTGTTCATTGCCACAATATCAGATAAAATTTGTACTTTTTCTTCGTTGGAAAATGTACTCATAACATACCACTCCTTTTAAAAAACTATCACAATTATACATCTGGCAATTTAATTTGATAAGCAAAAGGACTTTTATTTAAAATCTTATAATAATTTTATTTGTTTTGTGTAAAGTTATTACACTATATTTGATTGTAGAAAACCTTGTTTTGTCAAACTATTAAAGGTATGATGGTGAAAAATAAAATACTGAGGGAGAAAGATTATGACTTTTTCATTGTCTGCAATTCAACAAGCACATCAACAATATACTGGGGTAGATTTTCCTAAACTATTTCAAGCGTTTAAAGCAATGGGTATAGCAATCAATACCGTTGATATTCAAAATGGAACTACAATATATACGCGTCAAAGCGGAGAACAAATTATAGATAGAGGTGTGAAGAGTACTGTACCTATATCACACCATACAGACAAAGAGCAAATACAAGAATCATTGAAACAACATCAAATAGGTAAAACAGATTTTCCAAGCTTTTGTGATGAAATGGCTCAAGCAGGAATTTACAAGTGGCATATAGGTATTGAGGCTGGGACATGTACTTACGTAAATTTAAAAAATGAAATTGTTATAGTCGAACAGATTCCGCAATAATTATTTGATTGAGATATAAGTAAAGAATTGAGTTTTAAGACGAATGCTATGACAGTATTAATCATTGATGATACGGTAGGCTCATAGAATAATTATTATTTGAAGTCAGCATGTGTTGTGTTGTTTATTAGAGTGATGTTATATAAAGCTGAGGGAAGGGGTTCATTAATATGCCAAGTGTAGCAATTATTGCAGGTGGCAATAAAATACAATCACGTTTAACAGGTGTAGTGGATTATGCTGAACAATATCTGAATGATGTAGGTATTGATACTGACATCATTCATGTGCATCAGTTAGATGCAGAAGCATTAATTACAGCAGATTTTTCAAATGATTCAATTAATGAAACGCACAAAAAAATTGAAAATGCAGATGGCATTATCATCGTATCTCCAGTATTTAAAGCAGCATATTCAGGTATAGTTAAAACTTATCTCGATTTATTACCACGTGGTGCATTTACTGGGAAAACTGTATTACCTTTAGCATTAGGTGGCACATTTGCACATGTCCTTGCGATTCAATATAGCTTAGACCCAGTGATTAAAGAGCTAGGTGCAGATACGATTCATAAAGGTAGATTTATTTTAGATAAGCATATTACTGCAAATGAAGATGGGACATATGACTATGATCAAGAAGCGAAAGATGGACTGAATAAGACGTTAAAAAAGTTTGTCAGTGATAAATCTCAAATGACAGAATAAATTGAAGTCGAACTATGTGACACATGCGTATAGCATAAATGTATGGCATATGGCATGTGCATTAATATATTTAGCGATTTTAATTAGGAGAAGGTAGAAAAGTCTTGAATATTTTGAAAAAGCGATGCGCATACGTGTGAAATCAAAATTGCTGATTTTACATGTGAAATGCGTATCGCTTTTATTATGTCATAATTATGATGGCATTATATGCCATTGTTGAAAGTGGTCATAAGTTAAATTAAATTGTTGCGTTTTAATTTCTATTGGGAAGGCGAATGATGTCTTTTCAGAAAAGAACCACCGTCTATGTTCAGGCGTTAATAAAATAAAACTTTCATCATGTTTATCGCCTAGAAAATTCAAGTCGTCAGGTACAAATTGTCTTTGTTCATGCGTTTCCAACTGATATTGTGTTAAGGCTTGATAGACAGACTCTGTATCATTGCATACAAAACCAATTTCGCTAATTCTTGAAAATTCAGGTTCCTCCGTCATATTAGAGACTCTAGCAATTAATTCGACAATATTTCCAGAAGGATCATTGAAGTAAACAGAATGTGCAACAAAAGATTCAAAATAAGTTGTATGTTGTTTGTCCTCCATTAATAGAAATAAAATGTTTTGATAATGATTTTTCATTTCAAAAAAATGATTATAAGGAATATCAATAGCAAAATGATAATAAGGTTGGTTAATATCATGTGCATGTCTAAAATACAATTCTGTTTCACCAATTTCAACCATAAATGATTCTTGGTCAATGATTTCAACCGTACACTCTAATGTTTCCTCATAAAACTGTCTTGTTTCTTCCAATTCTGACGTTAATAACGTTATACTTTCAAATTTCATATGCATATCCCATCCCCACGTAGTACCCATATATAATAAATGATTTAACTGTACTTTATCAAAATAATAACGATGATGATAATATTAAGAATTTATAAAACCTAAATTTTTTGAAATGTTATTTGCTGTATTTTGGAGTTGAGTAATATAAAATTCTTTTTTTGGCAATTGAGTCGTTGAAAAGGACAAACTAATCGCGCCCTGTACTTCATTACGATAATTAACGAAATAAGTGCCAATACAATAAATGCCTTCTTCATTTTCTTCTTTATCCTCTGCATAACCTTGTTTACGAATCATTTCAATTTCTTCCATAAAATCATCAAAGTTAGTGATAGTGTGGTTTGTGTAGGGGATAATTTTAGAATTATCCCAAACGGCTTGAATCGTATAGTCATCATACTTAGATAATATTGCTTTTCCCACAGCAGTACAATACATAGGTGCGCGTAGACCTATTTTAGAAGCCATTGTATAAATCGCGTCATTTGGAATAAATTTTTCAATATAAAGGATTTCATTTTTATCTTCAATGACTAAATGACATGTTTCATTGACTTTGAAAGAAAGTTGACTAATAAAACTTTTAGCGATATTCAAATAGTCAATGTTTTTGATGCTAGAATAGCCTAATTGAAATAATTTATAAGTTAATTCATATTGGTGTGTTAATGGATTTTGTTTTACATAATGATTATCGATTAAAGATTTAACTAAACGGTGCACAGTCGTTTTAGATAACTGTGTTTTTGTTACAAGTTCATTTAATGATATCGGGCTATGATGTGATATCAATTCTAATAAATTTAATGCACGATCGATTGATTGAACATTTGACATAATTCCACTCCTCAAATTGACAACGTTTTCATTTTCACTTTATACTAATAAAGTATTCTATTATATGATATAACATTTCATAATATGGAACAAGTGTAGAAATTATAAAAGCTATGGACAGCTACATATAAGACAAAAGGAGTGTGTTGAAATGTTTGGAGAGTTCTGGCCATTAATTAGTGTTGTATTAGGTGTTATTGTACTGTTATTTTTAATTATTAAATGCAAGATTAATGCCTTTATATCTTTGATAGTGACATCAATTTTTACTGGTATGATTTTAGGTATGCCACTAGACAAGATAGTAGAAACTGTTGAAAAAGGTATGGGGAGTACTTTAGGAAGTGTAGCAATAATATTTGGGTTAGGAGCTATTTTAGGTAAATTTCTTGCCGATGGTGGTGGCGCAAATAGAATTGCAGATACATTTATAGATAAATTTGGTGAGAAATATATTAAATGGGCAATGATTTTAGCGTCATTCATTATTGGTATTGCCCTTTTCTTTGAAGTTGGATTAGTACTATTGATACCTTTAGCGTTTACAATTGCAAAGCGCTTAGGTGTATCACATATGAAGATTGGTATACCAATGGCTATTGCCCTTTCGGTAACGCATGGATTTTTACCCCCACATCCTGGTCCAGTAGTCATTGCAAAAGAGTTAAATGCCAATTTAGGACAAGTATTATTATATGGACTCATAGTTGCGGTTCCAACGGTGGTCATTGTTGGTGGTTTATTAGTCAAAATGTTACCTAAATTATCTCCGAGTGCATATAGTAAAGAAATTGATATGACCAATATTGTTTCTGAAGTATCGATTGAAGAAAAAGATCAACCAGGGTTTGGACTTAGTGTATTTACTGCATTGTTACCAGTTATATTGATGTTATTTGCAACAATTGTACAAATGATTACTGGTCATCAAGATGGTGCAACCAATCAATTTGAAAGTGCTATTTATTTTATTGGTAATGCACCAATAGCAATGCTGATTTCATTACTCTTTGCTATGTATTCGATGGGGATTCGTAGAAAGAGGACAATGAATCAAATTATGGACAGCGCTACATCTGCCATTATTCCAATTGGTATGATGTTACTTATTTTAGGCGCAGGCGGTTCATTTAAGGAAATCTTGATTGATGGTGGTGTAGGAAAAACAATTGAGCACATGTTTGTCGGTTCTAGTATGTCCCCAATCTTATTAGCTTGGATTGTTTCTTCTTTACTGAGGGTTGCACAAGGCTCAGCAACAGTTGCCGCTATATCTACTACAGGTATAGTATTGCCTTTATTACAAGCCACAGATGCTAATCTAGCATTAGTAACATTAGCCATTGGCGCAGGGAGTATTATATTCTCACATGTGAATGATACTGGCTTTTGGATTTTTAAAGAATATTTTGGATTGACTGTAAAAGAAACTTTTTTAACGTGGTCCGTTTTAGAAACAGCGATATCAGTTTGCGGCCTAGTATTTGTATTGATTTTAAATATGATTATTTAATTTGAAAGGAGAATGAATACGATGAAAGCTGTATTTATTAATGGGAAAGAAGATATTGAATTAAAAGAAGTTGAAGAAATAAGTACACAAAATAATCCTGAAAAAGTGCTTATAGAAGTTAAGTATGTGGGTATATGTGGTTCGGATTTACACTATTTGGCAGAAGGTGCTAGTGGTCCAGCAGTGATTAGAGAACCATTAATACCGGGCCATGAATTAAGTGGAGTTTTACTTGAATCTATGGATTATAAAGGAACGATACTCCCAAAAGGAACAAAAGTTACAGTGCACCCTGCTACCTATGGGGATAAATTACCACGTGCGCCACATAATCCAGAGATATGGCCGAATGGTTCATATTTAGGATCGGCTAGGTATTTGCCACATAAACAAGGTGGTATGGTAGAAAAAATGCTAGTAGATAAAGCGCAAATATTACCACTACCAGATAGAGTTTCTTTAAAGATGGGAGCGTTAGCTGAACCACTTAGTGTGGGCATGCATGCGATTAATTTAGCAGGTGGTGTTACAGGTAAAAAAGTACTTGTGTCAGGAGCTGGTCCAATTGGATTACTAGCTGCAAGTGCAGGTTATACCTTGGGAGCAGAAAGTGTGACGATAAGTGATATGTTAGAAGAACCATTAGCGCGCGCACATAATTTAGGCGATATCGAAACATTAAATATTACAGATAATAATATTCCTGAAGATAGGTACGATATAGTACTAGAGTGTTCTGGAGCTACTCCAGCAGTAACGACTGCATTTAAGGCTGTAAATATAGGTGGTACAATAATTCAAGTTGGTAATTTACAGGATAAAGCTTCACCAATTAACTTAAGCCCGATTAATATCAAACAGGCTACTTATCGTGGATGTTATCGTTTTAATAGAGAAATTGAAGATGCATTAACAGTGTTAGCGAAAAATGAGAAGATAATTAATGTGATTACTCAAACATATGATATCGAAAACTTTAGAGAAGCTTTTGAAATAGCTGCAAATTCTAAATTATCATCTAAGGTAATGATCAAACTATAAAGGTTTATTATTAAGAATAGAGAGTAGAGTCTCATGTTTTAGTCTGAACAAAGAAATGATTGTTTGGAAAATAAAAAGGTTTAACAAGATTTATAACAACACAAACTAAAAATTTTAACCATTTGAAGAAAAAGTTTCTAGTAAAATATCATCATCCTTTAATTATGCTGATGATACTTTACCTTTAAGGTTTGTAAGCCTAATCATTTTTTAATTGATCTCAAGGGAGTCCTTTTACCAGAAACCGTTATAATTTCTCTATTAAACTTTATTAGCATTTAAGTATTTAAAGGATGACAATTAAATAATTTAAGATAACAAAAAGTCCCACTTCTCTTTTGATTGAGCTAGTGGGACTTTAATGTATTTTATAGCGTATGGATTACACTTAAACTGAAATTTAGTTTTAAATTATTGATTGATAAGTCCAATTCTAAATTTAATTTTTAAGACATGTTGCTATTGTTTAATGGCAAGGCGTTTTTTTAGCTAAAAGAATAGCCACGTAAATAGGAAACCGCTTATACCTACAAGTAGACAATATAGTAACGCAGGTCCGAGTGTTTTTCTAATAACACTTCCTTCTTTGCCAGGCATATCAACAACAGCACAAACTGCTACAACATTGTGTACACATATCATATTTCCAGCTGCTGCTCCGATAATTTGAGCTGCTAATACAGTGAATGGTTCGGCACCGATTGTTTGAGCAATATTTAATTGAATAGGTGAGAATGTCAATGTAGAAACAGTTGCACTTCCTGTTATAAACGAACCTAATGCGCCTAAAAATGGAGCGACAAATAACCAAATAGGTCCTAAGTAGTGTGCCATATCTTTAGCTATATATTCTGGCATACTGATTAAATCATGTGTATTAATGCCAGAGTTAATAAATACATGTACCATTGCAAGAGTAGCAATGAGTGTAATGCCAGTTGTCTTGATGGTATTTAATGAATCGAGACTAGCATGTCCTATATCTTTTAATGGTTTACGCTGTATAAAAACAGCAAAAATCGCTGAAAGTATAAGGATAGTTCCTGGTGAATATAAAATCTCCCATTCAGATGCGATTGACTCAAAGTTTAAAATGTTATTCCAAGAAATATCCAATATATTCGTTGTGAAATGTTTGATACTGGGAATTGTTCTTGTGAGTAACAATAAGACAACAACCATTAAATAAGGGGTCCAAGCAGTTAACAATGGCATTGGTTGTTCTTTTGTACTAACTTCATAATCAGGATTCAAACCATCTGTCCATTCTTCTTTTGGTAATAACCAGCCCTTTCTGGCGGTAATAACAGCAACGATTAATCCAGTTAAAGAACCTAAAATAGCAACAAATTCTGCGCCAAATAAAAAGGCATACACAAAAGCAGATCCTGCATAAACAATACCAATTAGAGCAAGCCAAGGTAACATTTCAACAATCGATTTAAGTTTATTATTTTTGCCGAAGAATACCACCATTGCAGTAATTAAAATAATAGGTATGAAAATACCACTCAATAAATCTAAAGTTGTAATACGTTCTGCCGTCGATTGAAAGAAAGAACTATCTGCGTCATTTAATGTGCTAAGTCCAACAAGGACAGGCGTACCAACAGCACCAAATGAAACGGCTACGCTATCTGCAACTAGTGCAGTTACAACTGCGATAATCGGACGGAAGCCTAACGCAACCATTAGTGGAGCAGTTACCATTGCAGGCGTTCCAAAACCAGAAGCACCTTCAATTAAAGAACCAAATAAAAAGGCGACTAAGATAACTTGGACACGCATATCACCTGATATCTTTTTAAACCCTTCATTAATACGAGTTACTGCACCAGTTTGACGTAATGTATTAAGTAATAAGAGAGCGCCAAATAAAATATAAAGAATAGTAAGTGTTTTGTGCGTACCTTGTAATAATGATGCAATAATAACATCTCCATTCATTCCCCAAACAAAAATTCCTAATAACGTTATAATAATTGCACTTATCGTCATCCCTTTTAATGCAGACATACGTAATAATACTAAAAAAATAAACGGAACAATAACTGCACTAAAAGCAACAAGAAGCATCATAAAAATCACATCTCCCATAAAATAGATATCATCAAGTCATATGATGACTAAATTTCCTTAATTGTAATCGCATTCATAAAAAAATTCAATCATTGTTAAACAAAAAATTCCATTAAAACTCTATTATATTTTTGGAAAAATACACTTTTTAAACAAGAAAGAATGGGTCAGCATGATGTTTTTAAAATTTGAATTTCAACATTTCATTACTATTAACCTAAAATAACGAAAACAAACGAAAATAAATTTGCATAAAATAAAAAAATGAAATAAAATAACTACAATATCTGAAAGCGCTTTCTATTTTATGAATAGCACTTTATGGATAAAGTAACTTTAGCATTAGGGGAAAATATTCTTGAAATTAAGGATAATTAGAAATTATATTTTACAAACAGGGGTGTTATAGATGAATGATAAATTAGCTAAAATGGGAATGCCACCGACGTTAATATGGGGCTATATTGGTGTGCTTATATTTATGATGGGAGATGGTCTAGAATTAGCGTGGATTAGTCCATATTTACATGACCAAGGTTTATCCGTACACCAAACAGCATTATTAACCACTTGTTATGGTGTAACTATTGCCATAGGGTCATGGTTTTCTGGTGTTTTAGTAGAAGTGATTGGGCCACGAAAAGTAATGTTATTAGGTACATTGTTATATATTATTGGACATATTATTTTTGTAGGTTTAGCAATTCCAGCTATGAACTATGAAATGATGATACCATCATATGCAATTAGAGGTTTTGGTTATCCTTTATTTGCTTATTCATTTTTAGTTTGGGTTGCATATCGTTCTCCACAAAAACGTTTAGGTGCAGCTGTTGGATGGTTTTGGTTTGTATTCACAGGAGGATTAAGTGTTCTTGGTTCATTTTATTCTTCAATTACAATTCAATTATTTGGACATTTTTTTACTTTATGGACAGCTATCATTTGGGTACTTATCGGAACGTTTTTAGCAGTATTTGTAAATCGTGATCAATTTGAACTTGAACATAAAGAAGGTGGTTTTAAAACACATCTAAAAGAAATGGGTGCTGGTATTACAATATTAAAAAGAGAACCTCGTGTAGCAGTAGCCTGTATTGTAAGAATTATAAACCAGGCAGCTCAATACGCATTTCCATTATTTCTTCCAATATATTTATCAACCAAAGGTATAGCTACAACAACATGGCTAAATATTTGGGGGACTATTTTTATAGCAAATATTATTTTTAATATAATATTTGGGGCTTTGAGCGACAAAATAGGATGGAAGAATACCATTTCATATATCGGCGGTGTCGGTTGTGCTGTATTCACTTTAGGATTATATTTTATTCCTGAAATATTTACAGGGAATGTATTTCTCGTAGGAACTGTAGGGTTTTTATGGGGGATGTGTTTAGCAGGTTTCGTGCCAATATCGGCGCTTGTGCCGTCTCTTGTTCATGATGGTGACAAAGGCCCAGCAATGGCAATATTGAATTTAGGTGCAGGATTATGTGTTTTTGCTGGACCAGGGTTAGTTGCATGGTTTTACGATAGTATTGGCGTAAAAGGTATGATGTACTTAATATTTGGGTTATATGTAGCTAGTGCTATTATGACACGCTTCTTAAAAACACCAGAAGAGAGAGGTATAAGTGAAAATAAGGAAGCTTTTTAAGACATTATAACCAATTGAATAAAGAACATAGATTAAAGCAGGAAGTAGGACAGAAATCAATTTTTACTAAAATGATTAATTGATTATACTTCCTGTTTTGTATGTAATAAATTGAAAATAAAATTTGATATCTATTCTTTGAATGAATATGAAATTGTTATACAAAAACTAATTATAAAATTTGATAATAAGTACATAATAAAAAGCCTATTAAGCTATGGTGGGATAGCTAATAGGCTTTTTATAAATCGACGCTTAATGACTGGTTACTATATTCATTTTTAAATTTAATGTAATTATGAAGTTTTTGAAGTGGAACAATAATGTACTTGTTTATTTTTCTTGAAAACCGCCAGAAACAAAATGAGCAGCGATTTGTTTTATAAGAGCTAAGATTTCTTTAAACATTACAATTCACCTCCATTGATTAACTTATTACAACATAAAGATACTATAAAAAAGCTAATTAATGTTTTGCAACGCATAAATAAAACTTTTAACTTCATAAGTGTTTATTGTCAGATATTTTAATTACTTAAGTGACATAAAATTACGCTTATGCGTAGAAATAATCAAAAATAGAGTTTCTTAAGATAAAATAATTGTGAGATAATTCAATAATATACATTAAAAGGTATATTTATACTTGATTTTATTTAATATTACAGTTATTATGTATATAAATCTTATAAAAATATTGGAGTGATGGAATTGGGGCGTACACAACAGCACTAAACAAGTTACAGACATTTAAAGGTAAACATTTTTTGAAAACATGCGATTTTTCTGCTGATGAGTTGAACACTTTAATTGATTTTACCGGTGAATTAAAAGAAAAGAAAAAGCGTAATATCCCGCATCCTTATTTAAAAGGTAAAAATTTAGCATTTCTATTTGAAAAACCATCTACAAGAACTCGTTCAGCTTTCAGTGTTGCTGCCTATGATTTAGGTGCCTACCCTGAATATTTTGGACAAGGAGATATTCACTTAGGAGTTAAAGAGTCTGCAGAAGACACTGCAAAAGTATTAGGTAGAATGTATGATGGTATTGAATTTAGAGGACATCACCAAAAAGACGTAGAATCACTTGCAACAAGCGCTGGTGTACCAGTGTGGAATGGCTTAACTAACGAATGGCATCCAACACAAATGATTGCGGATTTCTTCACTTTAAAAGAGAACTGGGGCACTTTAAAAGGAAAGACATTAACTTATGTTGGCGATGCTAGAAACAATGTAGCACATGATTTATTAATTACTGGTGCAATATTAGGTGTTAATGTTCATATTGCTGCACCAGAATCTCTACAACCGAATAAAGATATTCAAATATTGGCTCAAAAATATGCTGATGATTCACAAAGTGAAATTTTAATTACTGATGATATTCAACAAGCGATATATCAAACTGATGCAATTTATACAGATGTTTGGTTCTCTATGGGCGAAGATGAAGGATTGTTAGAGTCCCGTATCAATCAATTATTGCCTTACCAAGTAAATGAATCAATGCTAATGAATACGATGAATCCAGATGTTATAGTGTTACATTGTTTACCAGCTTTTCATGATGTGAACACAGAAGTAGGTCAAAAAATATATGAAACATATGGTCTAACTGAAATGGAAATTGCAGACGATATATTCAGAGGGAAGCATGCTGTTATTTTTGATCAATCAGAAAATAGATTACATTCCATTAAAGCAATTATGGCAGTTACATTAGGTGATATATTTTAAATAATTATCTTAAAAAGGTTAGGACAAAAATATTTTTCAAACTAACTTTTCTGTCCACTTTGTACTAGTAAAGCAACTGTTATTGTGAAAATTATGAGAGCGGACTTTCAATATTAATATTGTTAGGCATTGCCAATATATTATCCGAGGCTAAGACATTTATAAATGTCGGCCTCTTTTTTTTGTATGGATTTATATGTTTATTGCAAACGAAGTAAATCGCTTTATGAAAATAATTTTCAATACGAAAATAAATATTGATTATTATTTTCTGCGATTGTATATTTAGGTTAATTAGGAGGTTAGCTATTATGAGTAAATTGTTTGAAAGAGCACAACAATTTGGGAAATCATTTATGTTACCCATAGCAATTTTGCCGGCAGCAGGATTATTATTAGGCATCGGTGGTGCATTAAGTAATCCGAATACGATTAAAGCTTATCCAGTATTAGATATTAGTTTATTACAGAATATTTTTATTTTAATGTCATCTGCTGGGAATATTGTTTTTCAAAACTTACCAGTTATATTTGCGGTAGGTGTAGCCATAGGGTTGGCAAAGAGTGATAAAGGAACTGCTGGATTAGCAGCAATGCTTGGGTTTTTAATCATGAATGCATCTATGAATGGTTTGTTAACTATAAGTGGAACATTAGCAAAAGACAATTTAACCGAAGTAGGACAAAGTATGGTACTAGGAATTCAAACTGTAGAAACAGGGGTATTTGGTGGAATCGTCACTGGTATAATGACAGCGCTTTTACACAATAAGTTTCATAAAATATCGCTACCTGACTACCTTGTCTTCTTTGGAGGATCACGTTTTGTACCGATTATTACAGCAATTGCTTCGATTGTATTGGGTGTCATTATGTTTTTCGTTTGGCCAACAGTACAAGGATGGATCTTTGGTGTCGGTGGATTAGTAGACAAAACAGGGATAATTGGTACGTTTTTCTTTGGCTTTATCTTGAGATTATTAGGTCCTTTTGGATTGCATCATATTTTCTACTTACCATTTTGGCAAACAGCTTTGGGAGGATCGTTAGAAGTTAAAGGACATATGGTTCAAGGGACACAAAATATTTTCTTTGCACAATTAGGGGATCCTGACGTTACAAAATATTTTTCAGGTGTGTCACGATATATGTCTGGTAGATTTATTACCATGATGTTTGGTCTTTGTGGGGCAGCTTTAGCGATTTACCATACAGCTAAACCAGAACGTAAAAAAGTTGTAGGAGGATTGATGCTCTCTGCAGCTTTAACATCGTTTTTAACAGGTATTACAGAACCATTAGAATTTAGTTTTTTATTTGTTGCTCCTATATTATATGTGATTCATGCATTTTTAGATGGACTAGCATTTATGATGGCAGACATTTTTAATATAACTGTAGGCCAAACTTTTAGTGGAGGTTTTATAGACTTTTTATTATTTGGTGTGCTTCAAGGAAATTCTAAAACAAATTTCTTGTGGATAATCCCGGTTGGTATAATCTGGTTTATGATATATTACATTATTTTTAGATTCTTGATAACGAAGTTCAATTTCAAAACGCCGGGTCGTGAAGATGAAGTGACGACAGAAACTGTAGAAGCAACGGATCGTGCTAAGACAATAATTCAAGCACTTGGTGGTAAAGAAAATATAGATGTAGTTGATTGCTGTGCTACTCGTTTAAGAGTGACGTTAAACAGTGATGAAGAAGTGGATAAATCTTTGCTAACAGCCACGCAAGCTAGAGGAGTTATTCAAAAAGGGAATGGCGTTCAAGTTATATATGGCCCTCATGTTACTACGATAAAAAATGAAGTTGAGACGCTTTTAGAGAATGGAAAATTGTAATACAACATGTAAAAAGATAGGAAAGGATATCAAATATTGAATAAAGATATGGTGAAAAGATGAATGTTACAAATTTGAAGAATCAAACTATAGCTAGTCAATACTTAGCAACTGAGCTGTTAAAACAACTTAAGACTAAACCTAATACGGTTTTAGGTTTGGCCACAGGCAGTACAATGATAGGCGTGTATAAATATCTATCAGAATTATTAAATAGTAATCTAGTTGATTTATCACGTGTGGTTACGTTTAATTTAGATGAGTATGTTGGTTTAGCACCAGATCATGAACAGAGCTATCATGTGTATATGAATGAACATTTATTTAAGCATAATGATTCATGGAAAAAGGATAATATACATTTACCAATGGGAAATGCAAAAGATGTTTTACAAGAATCTAGGAATTACGAACGACTGTTACGTGATATAGGCCCTGCAGATATTCAAATTTTAGGAATTGGTGAAAATGGGCATATTGGTTTTAATGAGCCGTATACATCTTTTGATAGCGTGACGAGCGTAGTGGATTTGACCTCTTCAACAATTAAGGCGAATAGTAAAAACTTTGAAACAATTGAAAATGTACCTAAACAAGCAATATCGATGGGCCTTTCATCTATTATGCGAGCGAAGAGGATTATTTTGTTGGCGTTAGGTGAACATAAGCAATATGCAATCAAACAACTCTTAGAAGGAGATATATCCGAATCGTTACCTGCCAGTATATTGCGACAACATGCTAATGTAGAAGTTATCGTGGATGATGAAATATTCCAATTGAATAAATATCACTAAATTATAATTATGGTATTACAGTGCAATTTATGAATTATAATGATATTAGTGATTGAAATGAAGTTAATGGCGCAGTACAGAAGTCTAAAGAAATTATTTTAGATTTCTGTACTGCGCTTTTATATTTTTAATCGTATCGTTTCGCAAAATAGCAATTAGAGAATTTTAAAATAAATGAGCGTTTTGAATAATTAAAAAATTGATTTTTGTAAACGTTTACAATTATAATGTAATTATACAATTTAGGAAGAGGTGTATCGTGATGGTGAATGTGAATAAAGAACGCATGAAAATGTAAAGAACTACTATTTTCATTTGTGAAAATTAGTAGTTCTTATACATGAGCACAGCTCAGGTAAACCAATTAACAAGCTGTTTTTGTATTTAAATGGTAAAAGTTACTTAAAAGTGTGTATCTTTTATAATACTAAACCGATTATAGATGCTGAAATGATAGAAGCTAAG
Source organism: Staphylococcus sp. KG4-3 (assembly GCF_033597815.2). Lineage (NCBI taxonomy): Bacteria > Bacillati > Bacillota > Bacilli > Caryophanales > Staphylococcaceae > Staphylococcus > Staphylococcus halotolerans. Next base: position 2,592,330 of record NZ_CP166245.1, on the reverse strand, counting down.
GTAGAACCGAGTAATAAACGCATAGCAAATGAAGCGACTTTATTCCCTTGTTCGGTGCTAAATCCTTTTATTGATCCAACAATAATGCCAACTGTACCAAAGTTAGCGAAACTAACAAGATATACTGAGATAATACCTTGGGTACGGTGTGAAAGAGTATGGGCTAATTTTTGGAAATCTAGCATAGCAACGAATTCATTAGTAATTAATTTTGTAGCCATAATTGAACCAGCTTGAACAGCTTCATGCCAAGGTATTCCTATAATAAAAGCGATTGGTGCAAAGATGAAACCAATTAATTGTCTAAAGTCTAACCCGACTAAGTTGAATAATACAGTGATAGCTTCCATGAGGGAAATAAATGCTAGTAGCATAATAGCAACACTAACAGCAATTTTGAAACCATCTGTAGCACTATCACCAATCATTTGAAAGAAAGGTACTTTTTTAGGTTTTGTAGTATTGTTCTCATGCACGTTGCTATTAGCCGTTAAATTTGATATTTCAACATCTTTGTCATCGGATTTATACGGATTAATTACACTAGCAATAATTAATGCACTGAAAATATTAAGCATCACAGCAGTAACAACAAATTTAGGCTCGAGCATTTGCATATAGGACCCTAACATCGCCATACTCACTGCACTCATACCAGAAGTAGTTATTGTATATAATTTAGCTTTAGATAGTTTCGGAATCATTTCTTTAATAGTTAAGTAAACTTCTGGCTGACCTAACATAGATGTAGAAATAGCAAAATAACTTTCTAAACGTCCCATACCAGTTAGTTTATTGATGATTATGCCAACATATTTGATAATAAAAGGAAGAATTTTAAAATAATTCAACATACCTATTAATACTGAGATAAATACTAAAGGAAGTAATACAGTAATAAAAAATGTAGAAGCCCCCTTATTTTGCAAACCACCGAATACAAAATCGATACCAGATTTACTAATATCTAATAAAGCTTCAAAAAATGAGCCTAGTGTTGTTAATGTTATTAAGCCAATAGTTGTATTCATCATAAATAATACAATAATTACTTGAATGATTAACATAGTTAAAGGCTTTCTAAATTTAATGGCTTTTCTATCGTAACTAAAAATAAAAGAGATTATTAATGCGAATAGAATACCAGTAATAGAAAATAGAATGGACATTTAAATCACCTACAATTGAGTGAAAGCAACAGCTATTTTAGCTCCTAGAACTGCATTGTTTTCAACAAGTTTTATATTTGTTTCTAAACTCTTACCTTCAGATTTTTCGACAATTTTTCCAAGTAAAAATGGTGTAGAATCCTTTCCACTAATTCCTTTTTCCTCTGCCTCTTTTACAGCAGCTGTGATAATACAATCAATATATGATTTAGATAACGCATGTGCTTTGGGTACAGGATTAGCAACGACGATACCACCACTTAAAGCTAAATCATTTTTAGCTTTACAAATTTGAGCAATAGTCTCAGGTGAGTCTGCTGAACTGTTTAATTTAATACCGCTTTCAGGAGTGAAAAAGGCAGGCAGTTCCTCGGTTTGATAACCAATCACAGGTACGCCTTTTGTCTCAAGGTATTCAAGTGTTTTTGGTAAATCTAAGATCGATTTAGCTCCTGCACAGATAACAGTGACATTGGTTTGTCCTAATTCTTCTAAATCGGCTGAAATATCCATAGTTTGCTCAACACCTCTATGTACGCCACCAATTCCTCCAGTAACAAAGAATTGAATATCTGCTAATTCGGCACAAATCATTGTAGATGCAACCGTCGTTGCACCGATACGTTTAGTAGCAATAATCTCTGCTAAATCTCGACGTGATACTTTGGCAACATCGTCATGTTTAGCTAGTAATGTCAGTTCTTCAGGTTCTAAACCTATTTTAATTTTCCCATTAATTAAGGCGATGGTTGCAGGTATTGCACCGTTATTCCTAATAATTTGTTCAACATTTTTAGCCATCTCAACATTTTGTGGATAAGGCATGCCGTGTGAAATAATAGTTGATTCTAAAGCAACTATAGGTTTATTACTATCCATGCCTTGTTGTACTTCTTGTGAAAATTCAATGTATTGTTTCATCTTTATACTCCTCCAAATCTCTAAATAATTGTTTTTTATCTAAATTTTGACGAACGGTGTAATTTGTTTCTATCGTTTTTCTCGCATTTATCATGCCAGCGTTTAGTATGTCATCTATACCTAAACCATTTAGCCAACTGAAGACCACTGCGCTAGAAAATGAATCACCTGCTCCTGTCACATCTACAACCTTATTTGAACTGAGAACGGGTTTAATGATTTCTGTTTTTTTATCTTTATAGATAAGTTCCTGAACTCCGTTTGTGATGATTACTTTAGAGACACCATTATCTATCCATTTTTGTGCAGCATTTTTCATATCATTTGTGTTTTGGATTTTTATATTAAAATAAGCTTCTGTTTCATCTCGATTTATAATAAGCCAGTCTATTGCGTGTAATGAATCAGGCATATGTTTCATTTTTGGTGATGATACAGGTATGATTACTAGTTTAATGTTGTGCTTCTCAGAATATGCACACAGAAAATCAATGGCAGGTTTATTTAAATTTAAATCTGCGATAATACATTTGGCTTTAACTAATAAATGTGTTCGTTTAATTAAAAACTCGGGCGTGATATAGTCATAAACTTCCATATCAGCTAAGCCGTATTGCATATTACCATCATTGTCTATGAGTGCAGTGTAAGAGCCAGTGTTTGCATTTTCTATTTGTTGCACATGATCTAGGTTCATGAAAGGACTTGATAATTTGTGTATCATGTCCCACTCACTGTCATTACCACTAGTAGATAAAAATGCTACGGTTTCACCCATTCGACCAAGATTTTCTGCAATATTTCTAGCTACACCACCTATAGAACGTGTAGAAGTTACAGGATTGGAAGTTTCTAGTTGCAATGTATGATGGACGTAAAACTTTCTGTCTAAGTTAGCAGCACCAATACATACAATAGGATAATTTTCGTTTAAGACATAGGCTTTACCTAAGACATATTCTTTGCGGATTAATCCTGAAATAATATTAGCTACTGCAGGTCTTGATAAACCAATTGATAGTGCTAATTCTTGTTGAGAAATAAATGGATTGTCTTGTATGCGTTTCAAAACCTCTCTTTCATTACTATTCATAGATGAGACCTCCTTTTTATAAAATCTAAACAATTGTTTTAAAATAAACTTTTGTTTGTATTTAAGCGAAGTCTATCATGTAATATTACATTTGTATACGCTTACAAAATAAAGTTGTGAAAATTGTGACAATTAAAAATGGTCTTTGTCACATATTTGAAATAAGCGAAACTATTGATACATTAAGGTTTTAACCGGTATTAATTTTTTATAGAATAATATCGTTATTTTATTTTTGAAAATTATTTTCAAACGTGAACAACGTCTATTATGAGTGTGAAATTATAAAATAAAAATAAAGATGAAATGTATTTTCTATAATGAAATATTAAAGAAAGAAAAGGAGTGATAAAATTGCAAGAAATTTAAATTATCTGAAATTAAAAAAAATATTATCTTATCGATAAAAATCTATTGACTAAATAGTGGGATAGGAATAAACTAATTTTAATCCGATAAGAATAATAAGAATAGAGGGCGAGAAATGAAAAAATTTTTAATGGTGTTAATTACTTTAATTTTGGCAGTGACGCTGGCAGCATGTGGTAATGACTCTTCAAGTAAAAAAGATAGCGAAAGTAAAAATAAATCAGTTAGTGAGAATAAAACATTTGTAGTGGGAACAGAAGGAACTTATGCACCTTTTTCGTTCCACGATAAGAATGATAAATTAACTGGCTATGATATAGATGTAGTGAAAGCAGTAGCTAAAGAAATGAACTATAAAGTTAAATTTAAAGAAACTCAATGGGATTCAATGTTTGCAGGATTAGATTCAGGTAGATTTAATGTTGTAGCTAACCAAGTTGGTATTAACGATGAACGTAAAGAAAAGTATAAATTCTCTGAACCGTACACTTATTCTAAAGGTGTATTAGTAGTAAATAAAGATAATACAGATATCAAATCATTTGATGATGTTAAAGGTAAGAAATTAGCACAAACATTTACTTCAAACTATGGTAAATTGGCAAAATCTAAAGGTGCAGAACTTACAAAAGTTGATGGATTCAACCAAGCAATGGATTTATTACAATCAAACAGAGTAGAGGGCACGTTTAACGATAATATTTCTTACCTAGATTATAAAAAACAAAAGCCTAACGCTAAAGTAAAAGTGATTGAAGGGAATGCTGAAAAGAGTCAATCTGCTTTGACTTTTAATAAGAAGGAAGACGATGAAACAATCAAAGAAGTTAATAAAGCAATGAAAAAATTAAAAGATAATGGTGAATTAGCAAAAATAAGCGAAAAATGGTTTGGTGAAGATGTTTCTAAACCTTAATTCAGAGCAACAACATGCATTAGATGCAGCTGGACAAGCCTTTATGCCAATGCTTGAAGGATTGGTGAAGTTTTCAATTCCCATCACATTAGTGACTTTTGTTTTAGGATTGGTTATAGCACTAGTAACTGCATTAATGCGCATATCAACAAGCCGTATTCTTAGAGGGATTGCACGTTTTTATATTTCAATCATTAGAGGAACACCAATGATTGTACAATTATTCATTATCTTTTATGGTATCCCTGAACTCGGCAGATTATTAACTAACAACTCAGAAAATCAATGGACGTTAGCTCCAGTAATAGCAGCAATTATTGGTTTGTCTTTAAATGTAGGGGCGTATGCATCTGAAATTATTCGTGGAGGCATCATGTCTATTCCAAAAGGACAGACAGAAGCAGCGTATTCAATTGGTATGAATTACCGTCAAACGATTCAACGTATTATACTGCCACAAGCAATAAGAGTTTCAGTTCCTGCACTAGGTAATACGTTTTTAAGTTTAATTAAAGACACATCGTTACTCGGTTTTATACTTGTTGCTGAAATGTTTAGAAAAGCACAAGAAGTTGCATCGACGACTTATGAATATTTAACAATTTATTTACTCGTTGCACTGATGTATTGGGTTGTATGTTTTATTATTTCAATCGTCCAGAACTTTTACGAATCTTATCTTGAAAGAGGGTATCGTTCATGATTGAACTGCAAAATATAAAGAAAACATTTAATGATAAAGAAGTGATTAAAGGTATTGATCTAAAGGTAAATCAAGGAGAGGTAGTTACCTTTATTGGACGTTCAGGTTCTGGTAAAACTACTTTGTTACGAATGATTAATGCGCTAGAATTACCTACAGAAGGCGCCGTTTACGTCAATAGTGACACTTATGACAATAAAGATAAAAAATCACAAATTAAAGTACGCAAGCAGTCGGGTATGGTTTTTCAAAGTTATAATCTCTTTCCTCATAAAACGGCATTAGAAAATGTTATGGAAGGGCTAATTACTGTTAAGAAAATGAAAAAAACTGATGCGCAACAACAAGCGTTAGCACTTTTAGAGAAAGTGGACTTAACAGCTGTAAAAGACCAAAGACCTAACGCATTGTCTGGCGGACAACAGCAACGAGTTGCGATTGCGAGAGCTTTGGCGATGAATCCAAAAGTTATGCTCTTTGATGAACCTACCTCTGCATTAGATCCAGAGCTGGTAAACGATGTATTACGTGTAATTAAAGACCTAGCAAATGAAGGAATGACTATGATTATAGTTACGCATGAGATGCGTTTTGCTAAAGAAGTTTCAAATAAAATTGTGTTTATCCATGATGGTGTTATTGGTGAGTCAGGAACACCAGAACAAATTTTTAATCACCCACAAACGACAGAGTTGCAACGCTTTTTAAATATGCTTAGAGAAGCCTAAAATAAGTAATACTTGAATGAGATGGAAGCTAAATAGCTGAAATCTCATTTTTTTATTTTAAAAATAATTATTATAAAAATGTATCGACTATACAAATATCATTATATAATTTGTTAACATAATGTAATTTTTGATGTGCAACTTTTCGTATTAGTAGGCGAAGAAGATTACACATCCACAATCAAAAGAAAGCGATTACAATATAAGTGTAAGGAGGTTGCTAATATGTTAAGCAAGAGGCAGTATCATATTTTGACGTTCATTATTGAACGTGAGACTTTTGTGCAAATTAATAATTTAGCAACACGTTTCAATGTTTCAGAGAGAACTATTCAATATGATCTTGAGTACATTGAAGATATGGCGAGTAAATTAGCTTTAACGATTCAACGAAGCAAATATGATGGTATTAAAATCACAACATCTTCAGAACAATTAAAGGCTGTAGAACCTCAATATTTGTCAACGTCTATACATTATTCTAAAGACGAAAGATTACTGTATATTACTTTGAAACTCTTTGAATCTACATCACCTACAGCTTCACATGTATTGGCAAACATGGTTTCGGTGACTAGACGTACGATAGTGGAAGATTTAAAACGCGTACAGCAATGGCTAGATAACCACGATTTACAGTTGAAATATGAGAAGAATAAGGGTTTCTTAATTAAAGGCGATGAAAGTGCATATCGTAAAGCATATGCAGAAATGGTTTATGAATATTTTCAAACACATACGCATCAAATGGGTCATCATTTGTTTTCGAATCATGAATTAGAACAAATTCGCTTAAGTGTTACTTCGGTATTGATTGATTCAAATTATCAACTCGTACAGAGTGCTATTGATGGATTAATTTACCACATTTTAATTGCAATTCATCGGGCGAATGAGGATTTTATTTTTGAGATTCCAGACAAAGAATATAAGAAGTTGCAAAAGACAGAACAATTTCAAATAGCCTTACAAATTAAAGGGAAATTAGAACAGATTTTTAAGCTTCATTTTCCAAAAAGTGAAGCTGCCTTTATTACTTTACATCTGCTAGGTGCAAAGACTTCAGAAGTAAATCGGTATCATCGTGAAATAGACGATTTGGATATTTTAACGGAACAACTGATTGAGCGTATGAGCGGAGACTTGGGGTTAGACTTAATGTCAGACAGTAAGTTGTTAAATGGTTTGATTGTTCATTTAAGACCGGCAATTCACAGGTTGAAATTTGATATGACACATGATAATCCTTTGAAAAAAGAAATTATTCTGCAATATCAACAACTGATTGAAGGTATAAAAAAGCATATATGGGGTATTGAAGAAAATTATAATATTGAGTTTGATGATAATGAACTAACTTATATTACCTTACATTTTGCATCAGCAATTGAGCGTATTTCTACTGTGACAACAAATAAAATCAAAGTTGTATTGCTATGTGGTTCTGGGATAGGGACTTCGCAGTTATTAAAAAGCAGAATTGCTCATATTTATCCAGAGCTCGAAGTTGTTGATGCATATTCTATATATGAAATAGATGAAAGTATGTTAAAGCATGAGGGAGTTGATTATATTATTTCTACTGTCCCTTTCAATCAAGTAACAGTACCTGTGATAAGGGTTTCGCCATTTTTAAATAAAAATGATCGTGTTCAATTAAATGAAATTATTAATCACTCTAGAGAACGATACATTGATGATTTACGTGGTATTGGTCCAACTCTAGAAGAGGTGTTACCACAATCGAGGATATTGACGCAACAGCCAGTACTTTCACGTGATGATGCGATTAAACAAGCTGTATCCATGCTAGAAAAAGATGGTGTAGTGGACAGAGCATATGCGACTGATATCATCCAACAATTAGATGCGTTTGGGCCTTATATGGTGATTAGCCCTCATATCGCATTGATTCATGCAAAGCATGATCATGTACAACAGCCAGTGGGTTTTAGTTTGATCCAATATGAAAATGGTGTTCATTTTTCACATGATCAATATGATCCAGTATACATTGTCATTACTTTAGCTACAGCACAACCTCAAATACATCTAAATGCGTTAAGGCAACTGAGTACACTAATTATGGATGAAGCCGCAAGAGAAGCTATATTTTCAGGAGATATAACAGCTATTATGCAATACATTAAGCATGTAAGCCAACGGTAAGGAGAGGATATAGATGAGTTTGGAAATATTGTCTGCAGATAAGGTACAAATACTAGATAAAGTAGAAACGTGGGAACAAGCAATAACAATAGCTGCGAACCCCTTACTTACACAAGATTATTTTGAATCAAGTTATGTTACAGCGATGATTGACAGTGTGAAGGAATTAGGACCTTATATCGTTATTGCACCTGAAATTGCAATTGCTCACGCAAGGCCTAATGATGATGTGAAACATATTGGATTAAGTTTATTAAAATTAAATGAGCATATTAATTTTTCCGAAGAGGGACACTTTGCATCACTTATATTTGTACTTAGTGCTGTAGATAACGATGGCCATTTGGCTATTTTAAGAAGCTTAGCAACTAAATTAGGTAATCAAGATACAGTAAATCAATTGTTAGCAGCGCAAGAAATTAATGAAATAGTAAATATATTTAAAGGAGAATGAGAAAAATGAAAATTTTAGTAGTTTGTGGTCACGGTTTAGGAAGTAGTTTTATGGTGGAAATGAATGCACAAGAAGCGTTGAAAAATATAAATGCGCCATCTGATATTAAAGTAGAACACAGTGATGTTATGAGTGCTAGTCCAGATATGGCAGACTTATTTATTTGTGGTAGAGACTTAGAGGAAAATACTAAAAATTTAGGTGATGTCATTGTATTAGATAACATTTTAGACAAAGAAGAATTACAACAAAAATTAAATGATAAATTAAGCGAACTGAATATCTTATAAATAAAATGTAAGGGGGCAGTAAAATGAAACCAATACTTGATTTTATTGTTGATGTATTGAGCCAACCAGCGATATTAGTTGCACTGATTGCATTTATCGGATTGATTATGCAGAAGAAATCGGCGACAGATATTACATCTGGAACAATTAAAACAATTCTCGGATTTTTAGTGTTAAGCGCAGGTGCAAATGTAGTAACACAATCACTCGAACCATTTGGAAAAATATTTCAACATGCATTTGGCGTACAAGGTGTAGTGCCGAATAACGAGGCCATTATATCAATTGCGTTAGAGCAGTATGGTACAACTGCAGCACTAATAATGGTATTTGGTATGATTGTAAATATTATTATTGCACGTATTACTAACTTAAAATATATCTTTTTAACTGGGCATCATACCTTCTATATGGCAGCATTTTTAGCAATATTATTATCTGTCGGCAATATTACAGGTACTTTGACGGTAATTGTTGGAGCTATTATTTTAGGATTGATAATGGCTATATTACCCGCATTGGCGCATCCTACAATGAAAAAAATCACTGGTAATAATCAAGTTGCTCTAGGTCATTTTGGCACGATTAGTTATTGGGCAGCTGGAGAAGTTGGGAAACTATTTAAAGGTAAATCAAAATCTACAGAAGAAATTAATTTCCCGAAAGGTTTAAGCTTTCTGAGAGAAAGTACGATTAGTATTTCTTTAACAATGACATTATTGTATTTTGTTGCGGCATTATTTGCAGGTCCGACTTATGTACATAGTGAGATTAGCAATGGACAAAACTTTATTGTATTTTCACTAATACAAGGTGTGACATTTGCTGCAGGTGTATTTATTATACTAACAGGGGTGCGCTTAATTTTAGCCGAAATAGTACCGGCGTTTAAAGGTATTTCAGAGAAATTGGTACCTAATACAAAGCCAGCTTTAGACTGTCCGATTGTCTTCCCTTATGCACAAAACGCAGTGTTAATAGGATTTTTTGTCAGCTTTATAGTTGGTGTAATTGGCATGTTTATCTTATTCTTATTTGGTGGTGTCGTGATACTTCCAGGTGTTGTTGCACACTTCTTCTTAGGTGCAACTGCGGGTGTCTTTGGTAATGCAAGAGGAGGTATTAAAGGGGCAGTTGCAGGATCAGCTTTAAATGGATTGTTGATTACGTTCTTGCCATTACTGTTTTTACCTTTCTTAGGAGATTTAGGGGGAGCAGCGACGACATTCTCAGATACAGACTTCTTAGTTGTAGGTATTGTATTTGGTAATATCGCGAAATTCCTTGGACTAATTGGCATCATAATTTTAATTTTAATAGTTGCAGCTTCAGCTATCATTTTACAAAAACGTACTAATGAAAAAGAAGCAAAAGAATAGTAGCAAAAATTATAATAAAATAGTATATATTTTAGGATGAGTGGGACAAAAATCTAATTTATTTAAAAAGGTTTCATCTTACCAGTTAGCTATGCAATATAATGATTGAGGCTGAGACGGTTTATTTATAAATTGTCTCAGCCTTTTAACTATTCTTTTGGAAGAAGATGATTGGTAAACAATATAAGTCAGCCAATTCATTATAAGAATATAAACTTAGTTTCACAGGCCTATTTTATATATTATTGATAATAGTATAGTTCATACTTTAAACTGTTAGTTCAAAACTTTCGTCAATTAAATCAGTTATATAATGGAGGTTACTTATTTCTCTCAAGTTAATAGTAATCCAAGTGGTTTTATTCATATGATACGCCTTATAAATACCTTTTTTTTTCGTTAATGGTCCAATAAAAGCTTTATCAACTTTTACATTCAAAACATCAACTTCTTCAAAACTTTTAAGCCCTAATTTATCTTCTGTAATATTCATAATTAAACCAAACCATTTTTTATTTTTATTATGTCTTAAAGTAGCAAAATGAGGAAAATTTTGCCATGGATAATCCGGTTTAACTTCATAATTTCGAGTAACATAATTTACTACGTCATCTCTATTTACCAACATTAATACCTCCATTTAAGTTTGATAATTAATATCAATGAAACAAACAACTTAAAGTTAGTTCCAACGCTTCTTCAATGGACCATGACTACCAAATATTGGGTCTGTATTAGGTATGGATACATTTTCAATATTATATAAATTTTGAGGACGCTCGCTTACTTTACCGACACAAATATCATATGACTGACTATGGGGATAGGCTCCCATAACTGCAAAGTCATTACTTTGACTTACCAGTTTGTGACCAGTACCAGCCGGTAATATTAAAGCATCACCTTCAGTAATATTAATAAGAGTACCATTTTTGCCTCCTAGTATTAATTGGGCTGTTCCATTGATTACCAATAAGACTTCATGTGAATTACTGTGATAATGATGATAAGAGAAAACACCACCTTCCCAAGTGTTACCCCATTGATTTGTGGATAATATATGTCTTAAATCATCAGTCGCTAAAAATACGTTTTGATAAACTAAAACAGGTAAATATGGGTTGTTAGGTATTTGTCCATCATCATCAAAATTTAATGTATTAATTGTAATTTCTTCTGGTTGTTTCAAGTTTAAACACCTCTTTATTTTTAATAATATAAATTATAGTTATATCAAATAAGTATAAAATTTATTCTTTGTAATATACAAACTGACTTGTTGTTGCAAGTAAATTGCCATTATGACTCCATATTTCTCCAGTTTGATCGAAGAAACCATTGAAAAATTTAAGGGCGCGTGTATGTCCAAGTAGCGGTTGATTCCCATTGTTCTTTAAAGTCTCGGAATTAGCATGGAAATATATAGTGAGTGATACTGTCCCAATGGGAACGAATGCTTTACGACGTACATAGATACGTGGGAAGAATGCATCACATATAGATGTAAGAGATAAGAAATCTAAATCTCTATCAGGGGTATCTTTTATCCATTGTAACGTTACGGAATCTGGTTGTTGAGTAGGATTCATTGCTAGGGGTGCACCTTTAACCATTCTTATGTCATAGTTTTGTGCCCATGGTGGCGCGCTTTCTAATGATGTACGTGTTACTTCGTCTGCTGGTGGAACATCAGGAAAGGCTAGTTCTGTTGACGACCATGTATCACGTCGTTTAGCAGTAACTGCTGTTCCAGTAATAGCGGTTTTATCATTTTGTTTTAGTTCTATATACCAGTGTTGTGTTGACCGATTAGTTCTCGATGGATAGGTTATTATTCTAAAATTATCTTCTTGTATAGGAGCAGCATAGTTTATTGTTAGAGAGATGGGCTCTCCTAGAATATCATCATGTTCTAAAACTGCACGTAATAATGTGGATGCAATAACACCACCGAATGGCCCGACCATATTCGCATAGGCGCTGGAAGTATGTCCTGAATACATGCCTGATTTCTGTTGTGTGAGCTGAGTTGCTAAATCAAATGGATGTTGTGGTTGATTAGATTGCATGGCAAATGCCTCCTTTTTTCTTATATAAATTATTCAAAAAGTTTAAATAAAACACATACAAAATGTTGATATTAAAGATACTCAAAAATTTAGGAGCTGCACAGAAAGTTAAGTTAAAAAATCATTTCTGTCACGCTCCTATATGTGTAGTTGCTTACTGTAGCATTTCTTTATATACGCTATGGTTTTGATAAACACAAGTAAGCAGAGGGGCTTCTAAATTGTAACGTGCTGCTAATTCTAATAAATAACCTTGCAAATGATCAGTTTCGATATTAAGTCCCTTTTCCATATCGCGTTGCATGGAAGTTTTGAAATGATAAGATAATTGATTTAGCGCTTGCATGTATTTAGAAACAATTTGATCAGAGATAGGTGCATCGTGTTTACGCATAATACCAGCAGCCTCATTATACAAGGATTTAATAAATTCTATACCACCTTCACTATCACGAATAGGTCCAATAGGTGCATGCATAAGTGTTGTTACGCCCGATAATACAGTAATCATTAAGTATTTATGCCACATGCCTTGTTCGACATTTGTGTTTAGAATAAATTCAGCTTTTGTGCCTGAAAATGCCTGTTCAACATATTTAACACGGTTGCTTTCAGTACCGTTTAATTCCCCAAAAAAGAGTTTATCAAATTGACTGGTTTGAATAATCTCCCCAGTACTATCAAGTGTTGTTTCTATAATGCAGTAGCCACCCATGATTTTATTTTTTCCAAAAGCGTTTTGTAACTTAGGGACATGTGCAACGCCATTAAGTAGTGGAATAATTAAGGTGTTATGATCTATAAATGGTTTTAAATCTTCAATAGCATGATCTAAATGATAAGACTTTGAAGATAATAGCACGATATCAAAAGGTTCGACACGATCATTTTTTGTGATGAGTTGTGGATTAAAATGATAATCGCCTTTTTCACTATGAATGGCTAAGCCATTTCGTTCTAGATATGATTTGCGTTTGGGCCGTACTAAAAATGTAACATGCTTGCCAGCCTCAGCTAAGCGACCACCAAAATAACCACCAATTCCGCCAGCACCTAGTACCAATATACGCATCGACAACAACTCCTTAAAATATGTATAGTATATTTAATCTCTATATACCACTTTTCATTTCCTTTTACGCATTGAAAATTAAATTATTTAGTTTAAATGTCGAGCTATACTATCTATTTATATTATTGTAAAATGTTTGAAGAAAATAAAAATTGTGCAATGTAAAAGTGTGTTGTATATAAAACTTTAGGAGGGGCTACAATGTCGTTAAAAAACGAAAAGAAATATCAATGGAAGGATATTAATGGTAAAGATTTTTTTCTGCCAATCATTTATTTAGCTAGCAATTTTATATTATCAATCATAATTTTGGTCATATTGTTGGCAGTTAATATAAGTTTTGGTGGTAGTTACTTAGATAATGGAATTGATGAGTCGAGCTCTACTGCTTTGTTAATGGAGATTGGCGTTTTTATATTTATCATGATTATATGGATGTTGTTACATAAAAATAGTTATAAAGGTGAGTGGAAAAATGGGTTCAATAATATCAAGAAATATTGGAAACTCATTGTTGTTACATTTATTGTTATGTTTATATTTAAATTAATTTTTCCAGTATTAGTTGATACATTTGCACCTGAACAATGGAAATTTGAAGAAACACAAAATGACTTATTGGTTCAACAAATGTTTAGTACACCATTTTCAACGGTGCTTGCGTTCTTTTCTATTGTAATTATTGCACCGGTTACTGAAGAGTTTCTCTTCCGACACTTGGTAATTGGTGAATTAGGAAAGAAATTGAATTTTATAGTGATGTCAGTATTATCTGTAATTGTTTTTGCATCTCTACACGTAACAGAAGCGCAATCACCATTAGAAATAGTTATGTATCTCGTTATCGCTATAGGTATTGTATACATCTATTTAAAAACACAACGAAGTTTAGCTACTGCTATAGCACTGCATGCATTAAATAACTTTATTGCATATGTAGCAATGGTCCTTCTGTAAAGGTAAATAGCTTTAAGAGTTTGTTGTTTCACATGGAACAGGATTGAATTAATAAACGTATTATTTAGAATTTTCTAAAAACTAATTGACTAAATATGAGTATAATGCTAGGATAAAAACATTGCAACTACATATTGATTTACTCTTATCAAGAGAGGTGGAGGGACGTGCCCTATGAAACCCAGCAACCGTCGTTATACGAAATGGTGCTAATTCACAAAAAGTTATCGAACTTTTAAAGATGAGAGAAGGTTTATACTTTCTCTTATAAAATTAAGAGAAAGTATTTTTTAATTTAGTTTGAAATTTAAAAATTCATGAGGAGTGAAATGAATTATGAGGAAATTAATTGTTTTAGGTTCATTATTAATATTAATGAGCGTGCTTGCAGCATGTGGCAATTCAAATGGTAAAGATAAGGACAAAAAAATAACCATTGCAGCTTCACCAGCACCACATGGTGAAGTGTTGAAACATGCGAAAGAAGAAATGAAAAAACAAGGATATGATTTAGAAGTTAAAACAGTTAATGATTATAAAGTACCTAATAAATTATTAGATAAAGGTGATGTAGATGCCAATTTCTTCCAGCATACGCCATACTTAAAAGCAGAAAAGAAAGACCACAATTATGATATAGAAGAAGTTGGAAAAGTATTTACTACGCCTATGGGTGTTTATAGTAAAAAATATAAAGATATTAAAGATATTCCTAAAGGTTCAACAATATACGTTTCTAACAATCCAGCTGAAGAGGGGAGATTCTTATCATTCTTTGTAGATGAAGGATTAATAAAGATTAAAAAAGGTGTTAGTATAGAAGACGCAAAATTTGAAGACATTGTAGAAAATAAAAAAGATTTGAAGTTTAATAATAAACAAGGGGCAGAATTCTTACCTAAGACATATGAAAGTAAGGAAGGGGCTGCAGTTATTATGAATTCAAACTACGCGTTAGATAATGGCTTAACGCCACATAAAGATGCTATCATTAGTGAAACTGAGTCATCACCGTTTGCGAATATCGTTGCTGTGAAAAAAGGACATAAAGATGACAAAAAGTATCAAGCACTTATAAAAGTTTTACAATCTAAAGACATGAAAGAATTCATTAAAAAAGAATACGGTAAAGATGTAATTCCGTATGAAAAATAAATTATTATGAACGGATATTAGTAATAAAAAAGGAGTGTAGTTTATGTCTAAACTAGGCATTGTTGGATTAGGAAGAGTAGGTAGTCAAGTTTTAACAGATGTACAATATTTGAATTTATTTTCAGAGATTGTTTTGATTGATGATAAAGATGAGATTGCAAGTGGAGAAGCTCTTGATCATAATCATTCGCAAGGATTATTTAACACTGCGCATATCAATATTAAAGCTGGGGGTTATCAAGATTTAACAGATGCTGATTTTATTGTAATTGCTGCGAGTGTACCAACAGATAAAAATGATGGTGATCGTACTTTATTAGCGCAAGGCAATCATGACATTATAAAAAATGTTATGAGCCAAGTTGCCGAGGTAACACAAGAAGCAATAATTATTTTGATTTCTAATCCTGTAGATTCGATAGTATACTTTGCTAATCAAGTAAACTATCCATCTAATAAAATTATTGGAACGGGAACATCTTTAGAAACTTCAAGGTTCAAGACGATTATCGCTCATCATTATCAAATCGATCCCAAAAATGTTGAGGCATTTGTTATTGGAGAACATGGACAACATGCAATACCTGTGTGGAGCAAAGTGCGTATTCATGGTATGTCGCTCACAGAGTATGAAGAGCTAAGTAATAGCCCAGAAATTGATAAAGCACATATAACATCTATCATTAATGAGGTATCTATGGACGTCTTTTATCAAAAAGGTTGGACTAATGCTGCTATTTCTAAAGTTACAACATCCTTGATACAAACTATTGCATTGGATCAACGTACTATTATCCCGCTGACTTCAATCAGTAAAGAATATGACTTAACAGATGGTGCATATAGTTTACCTACGTTAGTTGATGGCTCTGGTATTGTTCAAAGATTTGCAATTATGTTGGATGATCAAGAAATGCAACAACTTAAAGAAGCTTACGAATATATTAGAGAAACTATCCATACATCAGAAAAATAAAATAAATAAAAACACCAATTCATTAGATGATATCTTTTGAATTGGTGTTTTTATTATGTGAACTTCGATTAGCCACTTCTTGCTTAAATAATAGGTAATAGCTACAATGAATTTAAATATTAATTCATCTTTGATCAAGAGTGAAAATAAGGGAAAGCGCGGTGCAGTGATGTTAGAAAGACATGCCAAACTTATTAGATTGTTACTCAACAACAGTAATCGTTTTTTAAGCGCAGATGAAATAGCAAATTACTTAAATGTCTCTAATAGAACAGTGAGAAACGATATTAAATATATTAATGTTGAAGTATTGTCGTCGTTAATTGCCAGTGTCAAAGGTAGAGGTTTCAAAGTGAACCAAGACCTATATAGTATAGAGTATATAGAAGAAATCGTTTCTGATTTTACAAACAAAGAAAACGAATTACTGCTAAAATTGGGTTATCATATTTTAATGCACCAACAACCCACAACTTTAGATTCATTAGCACATCACTTTAATTTATCTAAATCAGAAGTTAGTGATTATTTAACGCGTGTTCAGTCGTGGTGCAATTCATTTGATATTACTGTTAATCTAACTAAGAAAAAAGGCGTCACTGTAAACGGAAGCGAAATGAATATTAGAAATGCGATTCTACATTTAAACCAACTATCTTCGAAAAATAAAACTGTTGATGATGTAATACTAAATGAAATACCTAAGGCGCATATTGATATCATTAGTCAAATTATTGAAAATAACTTAAATGCGCATCATATACAAACTTCTAAAATACGAATAAAACAATTACTTATACACTTAATTATTATATTTAAACGTAATAACGATGACGGTTATTCATGGGTAGTCGATAAATCCTCCTATAAAATCGCGCAACAATGTATTACAGATATCAATTTGGAATTAGGCTATCAACTTTCAGATAAAACTGCGCAACTGTTATCATTCTTCATTAGCTATTATTTTAATAAATATGATTTAGGGTTTGAACGGATTTTTGTTAAAAGTTATATCGATCGTATGATTCATCAGATGGAGAAAAATGTAGGAGTAGATTTTACAGAAGACCTAGAACTACGCGACAATTTATATGCACATTTCAGCAGAACTTACTTACGTATAGCAAAGAATGTTTATATTAATAATCCTTTAACAGAGGATATTAAAAAGTATTATCCCTTTGTATTTGATGCATTGTATGAGACAGTAACTCATCTTGCAAAAGACGCAAAAATAAATTTAGTTGAAGATGAAATTGCATTTTTAGCGTTACATTTTCAATCCTCCATAGATCGCCATAAAAAAGATTCATTTAATATTGTTATCACTTGTTATTATGGGTTGGGAATTTCTAGTTTATTAGAAGTGAAAATTAAAAATATAGATGACAGCATTCATATAGTAGATACATTGAAAATGGAAAATATTGATAATTATAACTTTAGCAATATTGATGTTCTTGTTTCTACACATTCTATTGAAGGTGCACAAGTGCCTAACGATTTAACTTGCATAGAAGTATCTCCTTTATTCTCAGAGGAGGATGAAAATAAAATTACTTCAGCGTTACACCATAAGCAAAACCCTGTATTACACCAAAATGAAGTAGCTTCAATTCAGTTTAGTGTTTGCTCAGATAAACAGGAACAAGTGGTTGCAAGTTATGTTTTTGAACAAGCTCAAATGATTCTGGATAACAATTATGCTGTGACCAAAGATTACATGAAAAGTGCATTGGAAAGAGAGAAATTTTCTTCTACGTATATTGGTAATGGGATGAGTATACCACATGGTGACCCAGAAAAAGTATTGAAATCACATGTAATTATTTTTAAAAATATGCAAGGTTATATCTGGAAACAAAATAAAGCTAAGCTAGTTTTTTTCTTAGCAATTACAGAACAAGACATTCCTATAATGAAGAAAATTATTCATACTATTGCTAAATTGGATGAGAATGCTGTAGACCAATTATTAGTACTTGAAGATCAAAGTTTAAAAGAGAAAATTATTGACTTAATTAAAGAATAATTGCCACTAGTAACGGCAATTATTCTTTTTTACAACCTAATGAATGCGTTTACAATTGAGTCAAGGAGGATGAATCATATGAAAATTTTAGCGATTACGTCGTGTCCAAATGGGATTGCACACACGTATATGGCCCAAGAAAAATTGGAGCAAGCTGCCAAAGATATGGACGTGCATATCAAGGTGGAAACACAAGGTGGCGTAGGTGCAGAAAATGTCTTAACAACAAAAGAAATTAGAGAAGCGGATGGCATTATTATTGCAGCAGATCGCCAAGTAGATTTATCTAGATTTGATGGGAAGTTATTAATTAACGAAAGTGTTAGAGAAGGTATTCATAAACCGGAAGTATTGATTCAACGTATTATTGATAAAGATGCTCATATCCATCATGAAACTAATGGAGCTAGTCAGCATAGCCAAGAAGATAAACCCAAAACTGGTATTCAGATGGTTTATCAGCATTTAATGAATGGTGTATCGTTTATGGTTCCCTTCATCGTTGTAGGTGGATTGTTAATGGCGATTGCACTGACAATTGGTGGAGAAGCAACTTCAAAAGGTTTGGAAATTCCAAATGATTCATTTTGGAAATCAGTTGAAAATATAGGCAATTTAGCTTTCAGTTTTATGGTGCCAATATTGGCTGGCTACATCGCAGTGAGTATTGCTGACAAACCTGGCCTTGTACCAGGTATGATTGGTGGCGCTATAGCTGCTGATGGTAGCTTCTACGGTAGTGATGCTGGAGCTGGTTTTTTAGGCGGTATTGTTGCTGGTTTTATAGCAGGTTACATTGCGAAATGGATTAAAAATGTAAAAACACCAAAAGTAATGGCACCCATTATGCCGATTATAATAATTCCTATTATTTCATCACTCATTGTGGGATTAATATTTATATTCTTAATTGGTGCACCAATAGCGAGTATCTTTGAAGCATTGACAACTTGGTTGAAAGGTATGCAAGGTACTAACATTGTAATCTTAGCATTAATTATAGGGGCAATGATTGCATTTGATATGGGAGGACCAGTAAATAAAGTTGCTTTCTTATTTGGTTCAGCGCTAATCGCTGAAGGTAACTATGCTGTAATGGGAATGGTTGCAGTAGCGGTTTGTACGCCGCCTATTGGTTTAGGATTAGCTACGTTTATTAATAAACGTAAATTTAATAAAGGTGAAGTAGAAATGGGAAAAGCTTCATTTACTATGGGATTATTTGGTATTACAGAAGGTGCTATTCCATTTGCTGCACAAGATCCGTTAAGAATTATTCCATCCAATATGATAGGGGCAATGGTAGCAGCAGCTATTGCAGCAATAGGTGGCGTAGGCGATAGAGTGGCTCATGGCGGTCCGATTGTAGCTGTTTTAGGTGGCATAGATCAGATTTTATGGTTCTTTATTGCTGTGATAGTTGGTAGCCTTGTCACGATGAGTGTAGTGCTATTTTTAAGAAAAAATACACCATCATTAGCTGTTGATACTAATAGTATTGCAACTGGGATGACAGCGGAACAGCAAGATGACCAGTCAGAAGCCAATACTACAACAAATACTACAGCGGATATAAATAAAGAAAAAACAACTGAACAGACAAATAACACAGTTGATGTATTTGATAAAGATGTTATTAAAATAGTCGATAAGAAAATTACAAGAGACGAAGCGATAGATGATCTCATAGATCAACTAGATAAGAATGATTACATTACAGATAGAAAAGAATTGAAAGATGCTGTACTGAAACGTGAAGCAGAAGCAACGACAGCAATTGGAATGAATGTTGCAATACCTCACGCAAAATCATCAGCAGTGAAACGACCTGTTGTTGCTGTAATGAATAATAAACATGGTATAGACTGGGACAGCTTAGATGACACATTGCCTAATATTGTATTTCTAATTGCAGTACCTAATGACAGCAGTGATACACATTTAAAACTGTTACAAAGATTATCAAGAACATTAATGGACGACAATATTCGCCAACAGTTAATTGAGGCAACACAAACACAACAAATTTACGATTTACTTAAAGAAATATAAGTAGGAGGTAGGAATAAATGCCATTATTATTAAAACCTGTTTTTCAAGAAAGGATATGGGGAGGCAACGCACTTAAAGCATTTAACTATGATATACCTAATAATCATACTGGTGAATGTTGGGCGATATCAGCACATCCGAACGGTCCAAACATAATTAAAAATGGACGTCATAAAGGTAAAACATTAGATGAAGTTTGGGCAGAAGACAAAGTATTATTTGGGAATCCTAAAGAAGATAAATTTCCGTTGCTAACTAAAATATTAGATGCAAGTGATAATTTGTCAGTACAAGTACATCCAGATGATACGTATGCGCAAAAGTATGAAGGAGAATATGGTAAGACTGAATGTTGGTATATATTAGATGCAAAAGAAGGAGCAGAAATTATTTATGGCGTAAATGCACAGAGTCAAAATGAGTTAAATCAAATGATTGATAACAAACAATTCGATGCACTATTCAAATCAGTCAAAGTTCAAGCAGGAGACTTCTTCTATGTGCCGGCAGGTACCGTGCATGCAATAGGAGAAGGGATTTTAATCTTAGAGACACAACAATCTTCTGATACTACTTACCGCATTTATGATTATGACAGAACTGATAAAGAAGGAAATAAAAGAGAACTTCATTTAGAAGAAAGTAAAGAGGTAATTGACCTTTCTGCTAGCTCACCGAATAAATCAGCTAAACATGAAGTGGTTCAAGGTCAGGATTATACGCAATTTGTATCTAATACGTTCTTTACAGTGGAAAGATGGATAATCAATGGTCATTTAGACTATACAAAACCACAATCATATTGTCTAGTATCCATTGTAGAGGGCAATGGCGAAGTTACAGTAAATAACGAAATTATTACTTTAGAAAAAGGAACACATTTTATACTGACTACTGAGGATGAAGAAATTACATTTAAAGGTGATATGACATTTATAGTTAGCTATGTATAAAAATTAAAGGCGAGATAACTTTAGTTATTTCTGCCTTTTTATGCAATCATAGGAGGTAATTACAATGTTGAAAATTTGTACAGATATAGGTGGAACAAAGACAATTGTAGGTTTAATCAACGAAGATTTAGAAATTATAGAGAGCCATAAATTTGAAACTTATGTAGATAACCCCAAACAACAGTTTACTGAAATAATCAATATAGCTAAGAATTACTTAGAAAGTGTTGAACATATAGATGATACAGTGCTAAATATTGCTATGCCTGGGCCGTGTGATTATACTCAAGGTGTATTTTTAAATCCTCCTAATTTACAAAAATACAATAATTTTAACGCAGGTGAGTTTATCACTGAACATAGTTCATTTAAACCATATTTTGTAAATGATACGGATGCTGCTATATTAGCAGAACAACGCTACATTCCATCGATGACAGAGGATTTTATATATTTAACTATAAGTACAGGTGTTGGTATGGCATACATGAGAAATGGCACTCTAGTTTCTGGTAGCGATGGTAATTTCGGTGAGATTGGTCATACTATTATTAAAGACAATAGTGACTACCAATGCCCTGTTTGCAAACAATATGGTTGCGTTGAAAATGAAATTTCTGGCTTAGCAATAAGTAGGAAAGCAGGCGTATTGCTTAACAAAGAAGTTAGTACTAGAGAAGCAATTGAAATGTATAATGCAGGAGAAAATAAACAAATCGTACAGATGATTGAAGAAGTAATAGATTTAACACAAAAGTTATGTACGAACCTATATAGTGTCTTCAATGTATATAATATCGTACTTGGAGGTGGTGTAACACAAAGTAAATTACCTTATAAAGCGCGAATTGAAGCATATGCACAAAAACATCACTTGATTCAAAATAGAGAGATTGTAGTCAGAATAAGTGATTTAGATGCTAATGTGTTAAGAGGGCTTTATTATGTGAATAAAAAATAAATAAAAGTTTTTCAGTGTCTATTGGAGAGGGATTGAAACTTAATTTTTCTGAAAAAGTTTCGTTGTCTATCCTTAGCAATGACGACTAGAGTTGAAAAAAACATGATTTAAAGGCCTTTTCGAATCAGCCAGCTACTACCATTATAATGAGTTGAGACAGAGACATTATTTATGTTTCTGCTTCTTTCTCATACGAACTGTTAAGCCTTTTTATAATTTTTTTACTAATAATAATTTACGAATATTGAGTGTCTTCGATAACTGATCAGATAATAGCAGACCTAAAGCAATTGAGCCAGCAATAATTGTAGTGATTGCATCTGACCAGGTGCCGCCTTGTAAATATAGGAAACTTAATGAAATTATTCCTGCAGCCATTACCTTTTTCCATAATGGAATATTTAAATTAGTGTAATCGACATTTTTTAATAGGATATAAGCCTAATCAATAGATAATTGATTACTGTAAGCTTTCTAGAAATTGAATTAACTTGAAATATTTTTAATAAATTAGTGCTGTTTTTGTTTATATGTAATATACATGTATTATGTTCTTCACTTAATGAAAAAATTGATAAATACGTTGATTATGTAACCTTGACTATTATAATAGCCCATATAAATTGCGATGCGACGCATGGTATCTTCTACTCTTGATACTTCAGCATCAGAGGAAAGTAGTATCTTGCCAGCCAGTAGTATAACACTTACGGTTAATCTGTCTTTATTCTCACTCAAATGAACACCTAATTTATGCTATTAATATGATTATTATCCTAATATTAATTTATAAATTCAATATGGACTATAAAGTGTCAACAAAGTCATATTAGACACGGAGGGTAGGCTTAGGTTTGTGTGAAGGCATAGTTTAAGGGGGTTTAAAAGAGTTTATTGATTAGTGGATAGGAGGAGCTTATGTATCACACTTCACCATTCATTTTTTATTTGTTATATGCTTAAGGCTGAGACAATTAATTGCCTCAGCCTTTTTATTATTAACATAGTTTTGAGTATTCTTTTGCATAAGCATCCAAAGGAAATTCCTTCGTTAATTTTCAAGTGATCAGAGGAACACAAAAGTATTCTTTTGCATAAGCATCCCAAAGAAAATTCCTTTGTTAATTTTCAAGTGATCAGAGGAACACAAAAGTATTCTTTTGCATAAGCATCCCAAAGAAAATTCCTTCGTTAATTTTCAAGTGATCAGAGGAACACAAAAGTATTCTTTTGCATAAGCATCACTAAGAAAATTCCTTCGTTAATTTTCAAGTGATGCTTTAAAACCTTTTTCAAGGTCATTAATTATGTCATCAATATTTTCAGTACCAACTGATAATCTTACAAGTTCAGGCACAACGCCTGAAGCTTGTTGTTCTTCAGGTGATAATTGTAAATGAGTCGTACTAGCAGGATGGATAATTAAAGATTTAGAATCTCCAACATTTGCTAAATGAGAGAATAGACTTAATGCATCAACAAATTTTGCAATATCTTCAACAGAACCATCTACACCAAAAGTGAGTACTGCACCTTGTCCATTTGGTAAATACTTTTGGGCAAGTTGCTGATATTTATTGTTTTCTAAACCAGGATAATTCACCCAAGTTACGTTTGGATGTTGTTCTAAATATTGGGCAACACGCAATGCGTTTTCAGAATGTCTTTCTAAACGTAAATGTAATGTTTCTAATCCTAATAAAAATTCATGGACGTTAAAAGGTGATACTGCTGAACCTAAATCTCGTAATAACTGTACACGCGCCTTTGTAATATAGGCTGCTTCTCCAACATCTTTAGTATATGAAATACCATGATAACTTGAATCAGGTTCTACAAGACTTGGGAATTTACCATTATCCCAATTGAAATTACCGCTATCTACAATAACCCCACCTATAGAAGTACCGTGACCACCTATAAATTTAGTTGCTGAATGTATAATAATGTCTGCACCAAATTCAAAAGGACGAAGTAAATATGGAGTTGGGAAAGTATTATCTACAATTAACGGAATGTTATTTTGATGTGCAACATTTGCGACTGCTTCAATATCTAATACATCAATTTTTGGATTACCTATAGTTTCAGCATAAACAGCTTTTGTTTTATCGTTAATAGCATTTACAAAATTTTCAGGATCACTTGGATCTACAAAGTGAACTTTGATGCCTAATTTATTAAAGGTAACATTTAATAAATTGTAAGTTCCACCATACAAGTTAGAAGAAGCAACAATTTCATCTCCAGATTCTACAATATTTAAGAGTGCTAAATGAATTGCAGCTTGCCCTGAAGATGTGGCTAGAGCTCCGATTCCACCTTCAAGTGCTGCAATACGCTCTTCAAAAACATTTTGCGTTGGATTCATTATTCTAGTATAAATATTGCCAGGTTCTTCTAAAGCAAAAAGCTTTCTTGCATGTTCGGTATTATCAAATACATAACTAGAAGTCTGATAAATAGGAACTGCGCGAGATTTTGAAAAGTCATCTGTTACTTGACCGCCGTGAATGGAAAGTGTGTCTAAATGCCAAGGGTTTTGAGACATAATATAAATCCTCCTAAAATTAGAATTTTCTGATAATTATCACTATACAAGACCCTTTTAACCTTTTCAACCATTTCTTACTAAAAAAGTAAGGATTGATTTGTGTTTTTTACAACGCACTTAGTTTAAAGGGGTTGCAAAAATAAAATGAATTGTTTATAATTCTTATCGTTATAGTAGGGTATTGTAAAAGGAATGGAAATGGTAAACTCATGGAGGAATAAAATGATTGGTTTTGACTTAATAGGAAATACACCGCTTGTACTTTTAAAATCATTTAGTAATAAAGACGTTCAAATTTATGCAAAATTAGAACAGTTTAATCCTGGCGGTAGCATAAAAGATAGATTAGGAAAGCATTTAATTGAGGTAGCTTTAAAAGATAACATCATTCATGAAGGAGATACAGTTGTTGAAGCATCAGCAGGTAATACGGGCATCGGTGTTGCTCTTGCAGCCAATCATTATGGACTCAGTAGTGTGATTTTTGCGCCTATAGGTTTTTCTGAAGAGAAAGTATCAATTATAAAAGCTTTAGGAGCGAAAGTAATAAGAACAGAACAAGGACTTGGTATGGAAGGTGCAAAAATAGCAGCACAGGAATTCGGATTAAAAACGGGGGCTTTTTATTTAAATCAATTTGAATCGAAACATAATCCTGAAGCATATAAAGATACCATAGCACAAGAAATTACAGATAAACTGGACGATATTGATTATTTTGTTGGTGGCGTAGGATCTGGTGGAACCTTTGCTGGTATTGCTGAACATTTAGCTCAATTTAATATTGAAAGTGTCATAGTTGAGCCAGAAGGATCTACTTTAAGTGGTGGTCAAGCACATGCACATGATATAGAAGGCATTGGTTCCGAACAATGGCCATTATTCTTACCTGAAACATTAGTAGCAGATATTATAAAAGTTAGCGATGATGATGCATTTAAAAATGTAAAACTAATTGCTAAACAAGAAGGACTCTTGGTTGGTAGTTCATCGGGAGCAGCACTACAGGCAGCATTAGACATTAAAAAACATATAAATAAAGGTGTTATTGTCACAGTTTTTCCTGACGGAAGCGACCGATATATGTCAAAGAAAATCTTAAATTATAAGGAGAATGATTATGAATAAAAAAACACAATTAATACATGGCGGAGTGACAACAGATCCATACACAGGAGCGGTAACGACGCCAATTTATCAAACGAGTACTTATATTCAAGATGATATTGGAGATATGAGACAAGGTTACGAATATTCACGTTCTGCGAATCCTACAAGAACGGCATTAGAAGGGCTAATTGCCGATTTAGAAGAAGGAGAATTCGGTTATGCATTTGGTTCTGGTATGGCAGCCATCTCAGCAGTGATTATGTTGTTAGATAAAGGTGACCATTTATTAATTAATTCAGATGTTTATGGTGGCACATATAGAGCATTATCTAAAGTGTTTACCCGTTTTGGTATAGAAGCTGATTTTATTGATACAACACAAATTGACGAAATTGAACAATATATTAAGCCTGAAACGAAAATGTTATACATTGAGACACCGTCTAATCCGTTATTACGTGTAACAGATATTAAAAAATCTTCCGAGATAGCTAAAAGACATAATTTGATTTCTGTCGTAGATAATACGTTTATGACACCTTATTTCCAAAACCCATTAAAATTTGGTATCGATATTGTATTACATTCTGCAACAAAATATCTCGGCGGTCATAGTGATGTTGTTTCTGGTTTAGTTGCTACAAACGATGAAGCGTTAGCAGAACATATTGGATTTATTCAAAATTCAACAGGTGGCGTACTTGGACCGCAAGATAGTTATTTATTGATTCGAGGTATTAAAACCTTAGGTATACGTATGGAACAAGTACAACGCAATACACTCGAAATTATAGCAATGTTGCAAGAACATAATGCTGTTAGACAAGTGTTCCATCCAAGTATTGCTACGCACTTAAATCACGATATTCATCAAAGACAAGCAGAAGGGCATACAGGTGTGGTTGCATTTGAAGTTGCAGACATAGAAAGTGCTAAACAAGTAATTAAAACATCTAAATATTTTACATTAGCTGAAAGTTTAGGTGCGGTGGAAAGTTTAATTTCCGTGCCTGCTTTAATGACACACGCCTCTATACCAAAAGACATACGTGAAAAAGAAGGCATTGCAGACGGCTTGATTCGTTTGTCTGTTGGTATTGAAGGTACAGAAGACTTAGTAGAAGATTTAAAAGCAGCATTAAATACTTTAAATTAAATAAAAAGAAAGATAACCCAGGAAATACTTCATTTGATATCCCCCTTAAAGAAGATGCCAAAAACTTCTTTAAGGGGGGATCATTTTCAGAAGAAACCTGGGTTATTTTAATTTTATATGAAATTGAACAGCTTAATGATTGTTATACTCTGTTTGCGTTGGTGTTTCAAAGTCAAAAGAACGTTCTGAATTCAATACATCAACATTCGTTTGTTGTAGTTTACTGTAGTCCCCTTTAGGTGCTTTGCTTTTCGTAATTTCAACCTTAGGATAAATTAATAAAGGTATTAAACCAATTACACCGTATATTAAAAAGGTGTATTGGTAGTTTAGTATATCAATGAATACACCTGCGAAAGAAGAACCAATGACTTGTCCTACTGCTAATAGTAAAAAAGGGATACCTATGCCTAAAGAAGCATTTTTTACAAATAATTTAATTCCCCAAACAAGTAAAACACCTGTTAAGAATATATAACTCATACCAAATATGGAAGATGAAATAAATGGAAGTAGCCATATATTTGGTGTTAATGCTAGTGAAATTGAGGCGCATGCTAACGAAATTACGCCGATATTAAATGCAAAATGAAGGCTTTTCTTATCGATAATAGCTCCAGATATACCTCCAACTATCCCAAAAATACCAATTAAAATCCAAAATACAGAAAGAGCCATATCTGAGTAATGACCAGTAAGTTGAACAAATGACTTTGAGAAGGTCCAAAATGGTGCAGTTGAAACACCAAGTAAAGTAGAAGCTATTACAATGCGTTTACTAGAAGAAATATCTCTGATATTCAAACTACCAGTATCAATTTTAATGTCCTGTTGCAGACTTGGGATAATAATATAATTCCAAGCTAATACGATTAATGCTATAAATGCATAGATTAAATAGGTGTCACGCCAATCAAGAAAGATAAACATAGCGGTTATACCGGTGAACATTAAGCCTAAGCTTGTACCTGAATTAATCCATGTATTTGCTTTACCTTGATCCTGCAATTTAATCCATAAAGAAATTGTATAACCATAAGGTGGTGATACTAACCCGGTACTAGCACCAGCGAATATGACACCTAAGGACAGTATGATTGCAGTTGATGAGATACCAATTAGGATTAAGCCAATTAATACAGAAAGACCTGCAAAGATAATCATCCTTTTAGGACCGATTTTGTCAGTTTTTAATGTGGAATAAATAATTGTAAAACAATAAGCCAAATAAAATAGTGATGAAATCATACCTGCTTGTGAAGCGGTTAAACTCAAGTCATTGGAAATTTCTGGTAGAAAGAGACCGAAACTAAATCTACCTAATCCATAAGTGGTAGCAATCATAGCGATACCTGGTAACACAAGTCTTGAAAATTTCATAAAATACCTCCAAATCTATATAGAATGTTCATTCTAACAATAGTTAAAAATATATAGAATGTTCATTCTATTTTTTATTTTAAAATAACGAGTAGGGGATGATTCTTTTGAATACTGGTACCTACTCGTCTATGAATTATTGATTGTGCGCTTCATGTAATAATAACTTTGCCATAGTAATGGCGTGTTCAGTTGCTTCTTTAGATCCTAATAATGCAGTCATTGAGGTTGTACCTTCTAATAGTAAGGTGTACTGTACAGCAAGATCATAGCCATTATCAATACCTGCATTGTTAGCGAGTTTTTCTAAATAATGTAATAGGCGCGCTTTATGTCCTCTGGCGGTACTTTCAATTTCATTATCGGTATCAGCATAATCTTCGATAGCGCGCATAAACATATCGCCTTTGTAAGAGTAGTCATTAAGCCATTGACAATGTGCTTCAACTGCTGAAATAAATGGTTTATCTGGATGTCTTTCGACGAAACTGTCAAGATAACGCCAATAGCGAGCTTCTCTTTGCTTTAATACTTGTGCTACTAAATTATCTTTAGCGTCAAAATGGTTATAAAGTGTCATGGTCGCAACATTTGCTTCTTGGATAATCTGTTTTAAACCAACACCTCGAAAGCCATATTCATAAAATAATCGCTCAGCAACACTCAGTATATCTTGCTTTTTCTGTGACATAGTATCTCACACTTCCCGAAATAGAATGGTCATTCTACTTCATAGTATCAATGGAATGAAATGATGTCAAAATCGAAGTATGTCAAATTGTATTATTTACGTTGAGGTATTTGAATAACATGACCTAATTGTTTAGGCACATCAAAGTGTTGTTGCTGATCAAAATAATTTTTAAGTTTTTCTTGAATAGGCACTGGGAATTCTGTGCTACTTCTTGTGTGGTTGCTAACACCCATCATCATCGCTTCATATGTAGCAGTAGGTTCATTATTAGCGTTGTACATAGTTAAGAATAAATGTATGCGTTTAGCATCATAATTATAAATTTGTATCTTGATGTGAAAAGTATCGTGAAGTAATAATTCTTTTAAATAAGAAATGTGCGCTTCAACATTAAATATTGTAACATCTTGGTTGTGACGATAATCGCTTGAAAAATCAATATGTTCTAAAAATCCAGCAACTGCATCGCTGAATACGGAATAATATTGTGCATCATGCATATGGTTATTATTATCTATCCAAGAGGGTTGTACAGTGTTTTTATAAATATATTCTTTTATCACAAGATCACTCCTATTAGAAATTATTTATTAACCTGTACTATTGTAGCAATAATAAAAGTACAGAGTTAATAATTTGTTTTAATTATAAAAAAGCATTCAGTATTCTTTATTTATAAACTAAGTTAAGATAGTATGACAATTAGTTATTTTAGTAAATGTTACTCAAATGGGAGGGGGATTTTTATGGTGTTCGTTGCATTAATATTATTTATTTTGTCTTTAATTTTACTTATTTATTCTATCACTTTATTAATGGGAAAAGATGGAACATTATTTAGTTTATTTACTAAAAAAGAAAATGAATTGAAAAAAAGTCAAAAATTAACAATTTATATTACGACGATTGTATTATTGGTATCTAGTCTTATATGGTTTTTGAATATAATTTAGCTTTTTAATATGTATGATAGTGTGAGTTTTACAGTAAGTGTTATTTAAGATTAGTCGTTAGTTAGATTGGCTAGTTACATTAACATGAAAAGGAGAGCCCATAAGCAAAATTTGGGGCTCTCCTTTATGTTATAGTTTTTAATATTTTCTTAAAAAATCCACATCACGATCAAATATTGTTTTCACTACAAATTCTTGTAGGGTCGCCAATATTCTTTCAATTATTTGTGTTTTATTTGATAAAATTCGAATGCTAAAGCCATGTGTTGGTAGCTTAGTGATGCCGAAACGACAATCATATTGCTGTTGATAGTGTTTGATTTGCTCATAAACACTATCGATTAATTTTTGATTTACAGTAGGATGTATAAAATAACAAGATCCTAAGTGCGTATAATCTTCCATATAACCAAGGCCATCAACTTTATTTTTGGATGGGTCAAGCAAAGTATTGTCGAAAACAACTAATTCATCATCGACATAGATTTCATTTAACAGGTGCATATACGTATAACTAAATTTTTTATCATCTTTAGAATAACCTGGGGTTAATATATCTGTATAAAATAATGCGGCTGTAGATTTTAAATGAAATGTATTATGTTGATAGAATTTTGCATTTTCAAAAGCGATAATTGGATCGCCAACATACTCAGCATAAGCATCCTCTTGGATATTAAAGTTTTGGTATTGTTCTACATGGTTATTAGGTGTTTTATAAATTTTTGTAGCACCTTGTGAAGTTAAAATAACTTTTGCATTTGGTTCGATATTAAAATCCATTTTGTAACGGTCCCCATCTAAGTAACCACCACCTACGTTTACAATATAAAACGTAGGTATATCAGAGTTATTTAAATAAACTGGTCGCATGACTTTCAAGGCTTTTTCGAAAAAAATGTCACGCGCCACCGATTTCTTACCATTATTAAAGACAGTTAAATCTAATTGGCCAGTCCATTGATTCTGTCCATCAGACATTAAGCTAACCCTTTAAGAAATACGTCTTGTTCTATCCACTCAATAACTTCATCTAAACCTTCATCCGTTTTGAGATTTGTGAAAGTGAAAGGACGGTTGCCACGGAATACTTTTGTATCTTCAGCCATGCGTTCTAATGACGCACCAACATAAGGTGCTAAGTCAGTCTTGTTTATAACAAAGAAATCGGATTTAATCATACCTTGTCCACCTTTTCGAGGAATTTTTTCCCCTTGAGCAACATCGATAATATAGATTGAGAAATCTACTAATTCTGGACTGAAAGTTGCCGCTAAATTATCGCCACCAGATTCGATGAAAATAAGTTCAATATCATCATTTCGTTCTTTTAATTCATCAATTGCAGCAAAATTCATTGAAGCATCTTCACGTATAGCTGTATGAGGGCAGCCGCCTGTTTCTACACCGATAATTCTGTCTTCGGGTAACACACCAGAATTAACTAATATTTTTTCATCTTCTTTTGTATAAATGTCATTCGTGATAACACCAATACTCATGTCTTTTGCTAAGCGTTTTACAATTTTTTCAATAAGTTGAGTTTTTCCTGCACCAACAGGTCCGCCCACACCTATTTTAATTGTATCTGTCATAAAGTTTGACCTCCTAAGATATAAAAATTCTTACGTTTACGTTTTCATGTTCCATCTGATTGATTTCTAAACCTGGGGCAGTAATACCAAGTTGTGATTCATCTAAAGTCATAATATGATTTCTAGTATCTTTCATGATGGGAATCATTTGATGAACGATGCGTTGCCCAGAAGTTTGCCCTAAGGGTATTGCACGTACTGCATTTTGGGTAAGGCTAGACACGTTTTGGTATAAATAGTAATCAATAATCGTTTCTATATCGACCCCGAGATGATGGCCAAGCATAGTAAAACAAATAGCGGGATGTAACATTGCTTTTTTGTCACGCATTTGAGCATGATACCAGTTTAACCAATCACTGTCATAAAGCTCAGAAGCAAGTTTCACCATGCGAGTACCCATCTGTTTAGAACCTTGGCGTGTTTCTTTTGGTAAATTTTGTACAAAAAGGATACGATCTAATCGTAAAATAGCTTGTGTATCATTTTGTTCAAGCGCATTGTAAACGAGACGCATCGTTAAGCCATCAGCATAAGTTAATTGTTCATTTAGAAAAAGTATGAGCCATTGCTGAAAACTTTGTTCGTCATGAACGATATCGCGCTGGATATAAGTTTCAAGTCCAAATGAATGACTGAATGCCCCTGTTGGAAATTGTGAATCACAAAATTGAAACAGGCGTAGATGAGCGTGATCAATCATGTGAATGACCTATATGTCTAAATGCTTGATTAACTTTACGGTCTTCGTGTTCATATGGTATCTCTAAATCTTTTAATAGTGATTCTACTAGATAATCATATTGAACGAGCATCTCAGTTTCTGTAAATTGCGCAGGTAAGTGTCTATTACCCAGTTGATGAGCGATATCTCCCATTTCTTGTAAAGAGCGTGGTTTAATTACAAGTAAATCTTCAGAATTTACATCTACGACGATCATATTAGTATCATCTTTATACAAAATATCTCCATATTGTAAGTCAATTGGTTGTTTTAAACGGATGCCAATTTCATTACCGTGATCTGTTTTAACACGTTGGATACGTTTAACTAAATCAGAGTTTTCTAAATATACTTTTTCTATATGTTTTCCTTTATCGCTGTCTGAAATGTTAGCGATATTGCCTACGATTTCTTCGATGATCATTTTTAACCTCCTAGAATAAGAAATAACGTTGTGTTAATGGTAATTCCGTAGCTGGTTCACTTGTGATTTTTTCGCCATCTACAAATACTTCATATGTCTGCGGATCAACATCTAGTTTTGGCGTTGCGCTGTTATTTTTCATATCTGCTTTAGTTAGTTTACGAATATTATGCACAGGTCTTAATTTACGTTTTAAACCTAATAATTTGCCAATATCATTTTCATAAGCTGTGGTAGATACGAATGTCATTGAAGTACCCTGCATATTTCCGCCAAGTTGACCATACATCTTACGATATTTTAAAGGTTCTGAAGTAGGTATAGAACCATTAGCATCACCGTTAATTGCAGTGTTTATTAACCCACCTTTAACGATGACATCAGGTTTAACGCCGAAGAATGCGGGTTCCCACATAATTATATCAGCAAGTTTACCTTCGTCGATTGAACCAACGTAATCTGAAATACCATGCGTAATCGCAGGATTAATTGTGTATTTCGCTATATAGCGCTTGATTCTATTATTGTCATTATACTCGCTGTCGCCATCTAATGGACCACGTTGCTCTTTCATACGGTGTGCAACTTGCCAAGTTCTTGTAATTACTTCACCGACACGTCCCATGGCTTGTGAATCAGAGCTGACCATACTAAATACACCAATATCTTGCAATACGTCTTCTGCAGCAATTGTTTCTTTACGAATACGGGAATCGGCAAAAGCTATATCTTCTGGTATAGAAGCATTTAAATGGTGTGTAATCATAACCATATCTAGATGTTCGTCAATTGTATTAACAGTGTAAGGTAAGGTAGGGTTTGTGGAAGATGGTAGTATATTGGAATAAGCTGCAGATTTAATTAGGTCAGGTGCGTGTCCGCCACCTGCGCCCTCTGTATGATACATATGCAGTACACGGTCTTTAACGGCAGCCATTGTTTCTTCCATAAAGCCTGCCTCATTTAATGTATCTGCGTGTAATGCAATTTGGACATCATAATCGTCAGCAACTTGAAGGGCATGATCTAATGCTGAAGGCGTTGCACCCCAGTCTTCATGTACTTTTAAACCGATAGCGCCGGCATGTATCTGTTCTACTAAAGCTGTATGATTAACTGCTTGTCCCTTACCAGTAAAACCAATATTTAAAGGTAACGATTCTGCTGCTAGTAACATGCGATGTAAATGCCAAGGACCTGGAGTAACAGTAGTTGCTTTAGCACCTTCAGATGCGCCTGTCCCACCACCGATATGTGTAGTAATACCACTTTCAAGGGCGACTTGAGATTGTTCAGGATTAACGAAATGGACGTGGGTATCGATACCACCAGCTGTTATTATTTTACCTTCTGCAGAAATAATATCTGTAGTTGCTCCAATGATAATGTCTACATTATCCATAATATCTGGGTTACCAGCTTTACCTATTTTCATAATGTAACCATTTTTAACACCGATATCTGCTTTAACGATTTTATCGTAATCAAGAATTAGTGCATTTGTAATTACTAAATCTGCTACTTGCTTATCATCACGTGTCACATTAGGATTTTGAGCCATACCATCACGGATTGATTTACCACCGCCAAATGCGGCTTCATCACCATATGTTGCGTAATCTTTTTCGACACGCGCAAATAAATTAGTATCTCCTAATCTTACAGAGTCTCCAACAGTAGGGCCATATAGACTTGTATATTGTGATTGCGTCATTTTAAAACTCATCTGTTATACCCACTTTCTTTATTAGCATTTTCGCTGACTTTATTTTCTTCAGCGATAATTTCTGTAGCGCTGTCGTCATCTTCAGCTTTATAAACACGCGCCTCGTCAATAGGTCCATTCACTTTACCATGGAAACCAAAAATTCTTCTTTTACCGCTAAATTCAACGAGTTGAACTTCTTTTTCGTCACCAGGTTCAAAACGTACCGCTGCGCCAGCAGGGATATCTAACCGTTTGCCATAAGCTTTTTCTCGTTCAAATTGCAAGGCAGGATTCGTTTCAAAAAAATGATAATGAGAACCAACTTGAATAGGGCGATCTCCTGTGTTTTTTACATCAAGTATCGTAGCGTTATGACCACGATTAACTTCAATTTCTGTACGTTTAACTATAATTTCACCAGGTTTCATAATTAACTTCCTCCTCTACACAATTGGGTGATGAACGGTAATTAATTTAGTACCATCAGGAAAAGTTGCTTCAATTTCCATTTCAGTTAACATATCTGCAACGCCCTCCATTACATCATCCTCACCTAATATTTGTTTGCCATAACTCATAAGTTCTGCAACGGTTTTTCCGTCTCTTGCACCTTCTAATAGCTCAAAACTTATAATGGCAACTGCCTCGGGATAATTTAACTTAAGACCTCTTTGCTGACGTCTACGAGCCAAATCTGCTGCAATAACTAACATTAGTTTGTCTTGTTCACGTTGTGTAAAATGCACATGCTCACTACCTTTCGACGTTTTTATAAAATAAATATATAGTATGTGACTAATCTAATAATAAGACGATTAGAAGCATACTACAAGAATAACCACCTGAAATAAATTGATGACGAAAAAAAACGTGTTGAAATTAAATATGTATTGCTTTAAATTTTATCCGTTATAATATATTATGTTGTATGTTGGAATAAGCGTAGAAACTAGGTGACAATGTGAATGCTGTTCGAATTATATTAAAGAACATCGCACAAGTACTGCTATTAAATAATGCATGGACAGGCTTATTTATCTTGTTAGGTTTATTCGTAGGAAATTGGAAGGTTGGTATTATGACCTTAGCTGCGAGTATTATTGCATTATTATTAGCGAAACGGACAAATTACTCAAATGAAGAGATTAACTCAGGATTAGCAGGTTTCAATCCAGTACTAACAGCAATTGCATTGACACTATTTTTAGTGCCAGAATGGTATAGTATATTAATTGCTTTTATAGCAATTGTGATTACAATGCCAATAGGCTCAGCATTCAGAGAATTTTTTAAGCCTTTTGGCGTGCCTATGTTAACCATGCCATATGTATTTGTTAGCTGGTTGATTTTACTAATGTCATTTCAATTTAAGTTTGTGAATGCAGATGTCAATATACTGCCAGACACAGTACAAGAGATACAATTTTCAGGACATAGTATCCATTTTATAAATGCTTTTTTATCAGGATTCAGTGAAATTTTCTTGTTGAAGAGCATTATGGCAGGGGTTCTAATTCTTATAGGAATTTTTATTGCTTCAAGTAAAGCTGGTGTATTTGCTATAGTAGCCAATTTAATTGGTTTTACTGCTGTACTAGTACTTGGTGCAAATCATGATCAAATTAATGATGGATTGTTTGGCTATAATGTCATACTAACAGTGCTCGCTTTGGGTGTTGCTTTCCGTACTAGGATTCAACGATATATTAGCATTGTTTTAGGAATACTTTTGACAGTTGTTTTGCACGCGGGCATGACAACTTTATTAACACCATTCGGTTTGCCAGTGTTTACACTCCCTTTTATTATAGCAACGTGGATTATGTTGTTTGCAGGTAACCGAATGAAGGTTCAACAAATTGAATAGCATGACTTTATTGGATGAATACCCTAAATTATATTTTATAATAATATAGGCATCGTTTGAGAGTAGCTCGATTTTCTAATTAATTATAAATTTATTGGGAAGAAGGAATGAAAATGAAAAAAATTGTTTCATTAATTGCAATATCAGCTGTGGTCTTAGCGGGGTGTAGTGGTTCAGGAAGTGAATCAAAAGGGAAAACATTAGACGTTGAACTGCCATTAAAAACAACTTCTATTGCACCATATGAGACAGACGTACCAGTGAAGATAGGTGCTGCTGAAGCTCTATTTAAAGCTGGTGCAAATGGCAAAGTTGAAAAGGTATTGGTCGATTCATATGAACAAAAAACACCAACACAATTAGATATTAAGTTAAAAAAAGACATTAAATTCCAAAATGGTAAAAAAGTGACAGGTGAAGCGGTAAAATCTAGTTTGGAAGAAAGCATTAAGAAAAGTGATCTCGTTAAAGGTTCTCTTCCAATTAAAGATATTAATGTAGATGGGCAAAACATTACGATTACTACAAAAGAAGCTTATCCTGAATTAGTGTCAGAGTTAGCAAGTCCATTCTCTGCAATTTACGATACAGAGGCAGATGACATTAATAAAACGCCTGTTGGTACCGGACCATACCAAATTAAAAATTATAAGCAATCTCAAAATATCAAGTTAGATCGTTTTAATGATTATTGGCAAGGTAAACCTAAACTAGATCATGTAAATGTTACATATCAAGAAGATGGTAATGCTCGTACAAGCGATTTAGCATCAGGTAAAGCTGATGTCATTACAGATGTTCCTGTTGAAAAGGAAAAAGAGTTGAAAGATGGAGATAAGACAACTACATCTGCAGTATCAGGATTTAGAACATCATTGGTTATGTACAATCATACAAGTGACAAAATGACTAAACCTGTACGTAAAGCGCTAGATAAAGTTATTAATCGTGAAAGTATCGCACGTAATGTCTCTAAGAATCATGCCCAACCAGCTACCGGACCGTTTAATACAAAATTAGATTTTATAGATAAACAACCTATACAAAAACAAGATTTAGAAGAAGCCAAACAGATTATAAAAGAAGAAGGATATTCTAAATCAAATCCATTAAAGTTAACCGTATCTACGTATAATGGTAGACCAGAACTGCCTAAAATGGCACAAGTTATTCAATCAGATGCTAAAAAAGCCAATATCGATATTACTATTCGTAATGTAGATGATATTGAAGGCTATTTAAGTGATAAAAAGCAATGGGATGCCTCTTTATATAGCTTTGGTACAATACCTAGAGGAGATACAGGATACTTCTTTAATCAGGCATATAAGCCTAAAGGCGCAATTAATTCTGGCGACTATAACAATCAGAAAGTAACAGCATTAATTGACGAGTTTAATAAAACAGTAGATAAATCTGAACGTAATCGTCTAACAAATGAAATTATTAGTATTACACAAAGTGATTTTGCAAATAGCTATATCTCATATATGGATAATATCGTCGGTATGAATAAAGATGTGAAGAACTTAAAAGCAACACCCGAAGGTATCTATCTAATCGATTACAAGGTCGATAAAAAACAATGATAATTAAAAATATACTAACTAGAATTGGACAAATGATCATTGTATTGTTTGTCCTTTCTAGTATTACATTCATATTAATGAAACTTACACCTGGCGATCCAGTTGATAAAATCCTACATTTAGATATAGCAAATGTATCCTCAGAACAAGTTGAAGCAACAAAAGAAAAATTAGGCCTAAACCAACCAGTTGTCATGCAATATTTTCAATGGTTAGGTCAAATTGTTCAATTTAATTTCGGTACGAGTTATCAAACAGGTGAACCCGTAATAAAAGAATTAATTTATTACACGCCGCCGACCTTAAGCATTGCTTTTCTAACTATAATGGTTGTCTTATTAACAGCACTTCCAATGGGAATTTTAGCAGCGAAATATTATCATACGTGGGTTGATACATTTATCAGAACTGTAACGTCCTTTACAGTGAGTGTGCCTTCATTCTTTTTAGGTACAATATTAATTTATATTTTTGCACAGAAATTTAATGTTTTGCCATCTTCTGGTATAGACACGATAGCTGGTTACATTTTACCAGTGATAGCATTAAGCGTGGGTATGAGTGCATACTATGTAAGGTTGATGCGATCGAATTTAATAGAATTATATCAATCTAAAGAAGTTGAGGCTTCACGACTCAGAGGTATGTCTGAACGATATATTTTATGGAGTGATTTATTTAAACCAGCTATTACCCCAGTTATAACGGTATTAGGCATGTCTGTGGGGAGTCTTATAGGAGGCACTGTCGTCATTGAAAATTTATTTGGAATACCAGGTATAGGACATTTCCTAGTAGATAGTATACGTGCAAGAGATTATCCTGTAGTACAAGGTGCGGTAATTATGATTGGTTTCTTTGTTGTTTTGGCTAATACAGTGAGTGATTTATTATTGCTATGGTTAGAACCGAAGCGCCGATATAATAGTTCACGTCATCCCAAGAAACCGCAACGACAGGATGGTGAAATGTAATGAATCAATTAAATAAACAGCATCTTATATTTTATGTGTTTACATTGTATTTATTGGCTCTTATCATCGCACAATTTTTTGTGTCGACAACAAATGCTTATGAGGTGAACCTAGGGAGTAGTCTTGAAATGCCAAGCTTAAACCATTGGTTAGGCACCGATGATTATGGTAGAGATTTACTTTCAAGAGTTATTATTGGGGCAAGGTACACATTGATTATTAGTTTGATTACATTGTTGATTACAATCATTATTGGTGTACCATTAGGATTGATTGCTGGTTACAAAAAAGGCATCGTTGATACAATTATTATGCGTGTTATTGATATAGGATTAAGTATTCCTGAATTTGTCCTTATGATTGCATTTGCTAGCTTTTTCAAACCTAGTATTTGGAATTTGGTGATAGCAATTACGATTATTAAATGGATGACTTACACTAGATTGACCCGTTCAGTCGTAAGTAGTGAAATCACGAAACCTTATATACAAATGGCTCGATTATTTAACGTGCCAACACATGTTATTATCTTTAAACATTTCTTCCCCCAAGTTTTACCATCTATTATTGTGCTGATGACGGTAGATTTTGGGAAAATAATATTATATATATCGTCACTTTCATTTCTCGGGTTAGGTGCACAGCCACCTTCACCTGAATGGGGAGCAATGTTGAATACAGGTAGAGATTATATTAGTTCTTATCCGTTACTTTTGATTGTTCCAGCGTGCTTAATCACAATAACTATTCTATTGTTTAATTTAGCTGGCGATGCATTAAGAGATAAATTATTAAAAGGAAAGCGTGATATCAATGGCTAATTTACTTGAGATAACCAACTTAGTAATTAAAGGTGAAAGATGTACCACACTGATAGATCACATAAATCTCAGTTTAAAAGCAAGTAAAGTAAATGTTTTGGTAGGGGAAAGTGGTTCAGGAAAAAGTTTAACTGCTAAAGCGTTAGTACAACAATTACCTGATAATTTAATAATGACTTATGACAGTTTAAATTATGAAAATAAAAAATTGGTGAATATGCACGAACTTTTAGGGAAAGAGATTGGTTTTATTTCTCAAGATTATACGCATAGCTTTAATGAGCATACGAAATTAGGCATACAATTGATTGCGATTTATAGACAACATTATAAGATAGATAAAACTAAGGCCAAAAAAATTGTAACGCAAGCGCTTGAGTGGGTTGATTTAGTACCAGATAAAACAATGAATAGTTATCGCTTTAGTCTATCAGGTGGACAACTTGCTAGGGTTCAAATAGCGAGCGTATTGATGCTCAATCCGAAATTAATTATTGCTGATGAACCCACTGCATCACTAGATGTGATAACAGGAGCTAATATTATGAACCTAATCAAACATTTGGCAGAAGTTCATAAAGTAACGCTTTTATTAATTACTCATAATTTATCACATGTTTTAAATTTTAGCGATTGGATAAATGTTATTCAAAAAGGAAAACTAGTCGATTCAAACCATGTACAAGCTTTTAAAAATCATGATGTGGATCCATATAGCTTGAAATTATTTAACTCCCGTAGCCAATTAAAGGAGGGGAGCAATAATGATTAACTTAAATAACATGAATTTTAAATATAGACAGGTCCCTGTTTTAAAAAATATAAATCTTACCATACAGCCAGATGAAATTGTAGGTATTGTAGGTGAGAGTGGTTCTGGTAAAACGACATTAGCACAAATTATTTTAGGTTTATTGCCAGTATCTCAAGAACAATATACAAATAATGATTTCCGATTATTACCTATATTTCAACATGCGTATGATAGCTTTAATCCAAAATTTAAAATGAATAAATCTCTAGAAGAGGCGATAAAGTATCATCGTGATTCAAACTCATCTGAAGTTTATCGACGAATGTATATTTTAATGAAGCAAATGCATTTAGATAAAAACTTGTTGAATAGATTCCCTGATCAATTAAGTGGTGGCCAATTGCAACGTTTTAATACGATTCGTACATTGATGTTAGCACCAGATATGTTAATTTGCGATGAGATTACAGCTAGTTTAGACGTTATTGCTGAGCAAAGTATGATTGAAGTGTTGAAACAGTACTACGCAGATACACATAAAGGTATGTTATTAATATCTCATGATTTAGCATTTTTAAATAAAATCGTTGAACGATTAATTGTCATGAAAAATGGTGAAATCGTAGATGATTTTAATACTGAATTTTTATTCGACAAACAACGTCATGAATATACAAAACAGCTACTAGCAATCTATTAAGTAGCTGTTTTTAATTTTTAATGATAGAAAAAATATATGTTTTGATTTTAAAAATAATGTGTGTAATATTATTGAGAATCATATGACTTCATGTATAATTAAATACAATATGAGAAAAGGGGATATTTTAAGCATGAAAAAAATATTATTACCATTGCTAGCTTTAATACTTGTGCTAGCAGCATGTGGCAATGATTCAAATGACAAGTCGTCAAAGGGAAATAGTGAAAAGACAACATATAAACAAGACTCAGGAAAAAAAGTTGAAATACCGAAAAAACCTAAACGTATTGTAGTCTTAGGGGCTACATATGCAGGGGGATTGAAACAACTTGATGCCAATATCGTTGGCGTAGCTAATATTATAAATGATAGCAAAGTTTTAAAAGATAAATTTAAAGATGTAGAAAAAGTAGATGCTGAAAATGTTGAAAGTGTAGCAAAACTTAAGCCGGATTTGATAATTACGTATAATACAGATAAAAATATCAAAAAATTAAATAAAGTTGCACCTACAATAGCTTTTGACTACATGAAACATGACTATAAAGAACAACATAAAGAGTTAGGTAAAATTGTAGGTAAAGAAGATAAAGCAAATGCATGGGTTAAGCAATGGGAAGAAAAAACTAAGGACGATGGAAAAGAAATTAAAGACGCTATTGGTGCAGATACTACAGTATCAATCATTAAAGACTTTGATAAAAAAATCTATGCATTAGGAAAAACATATGGCCACGGCAGTGAAATTCTATATGATTCCTTTGGACTGAAAATGCCTGGGAAAGTAGAAAAAGCAACACAAAAAAAAGACTTGGCAGATATTTCTGAAGAACAAATTCCTGAAA
Source organism: Staphylococcus sp. KG4-3 (assembly GCF_033597815.2). Classification (NCBI taxonomy): domain Bacteria; kingdom Bacillati; phylum Bacillota; class Bacilli; order Caryophanales; family Staphylococcaceae; genus Staphylococcus; species Staphylococcus halotolerans. The sequence continues at coordinate 2,550,058 of NZ_CP166245.1, read as the reverse complement.
TGACGGGTGATTACGTGGTAACGCCAGTTGCTAAAGACAGTGATTTATCATTTGAAAATAAAGATGTTTGGAAGAACACAGATACAGTTAAAAAAGGTCAAACGTTTAAAGTAGATGAAGGTATTTACTGGTTAAATGATCCGTATTCATTAGACTATGAACGTAAAGATTTAAAAGAAAAATTATTACAACATTAATCGATTTATATTACCATGCTCAAATAAAACATCAATCTATTTCATTTAATGGATTGGTGTTTTTTAGTGAGAACTTTTTAGATATTATTTTTGGTCAAATCGAGATTTAATAATTAAGTGATATTAAGAAATTTTAAATGTTTTAGTAAGACTAATCGAATTTATGTATTAATTTAAAAGGTCACAGGCAAATATTTCAATATACGTTATGATGATGTAAGATATTAATAACAATTCATAAATTGTGCCTTAGGGATTTATATATGATAGATGAATATTGCATTGGCTAACTATAATATAGATAATTTAATGAGTAAAAGATAAACTATGATAAGTAATCATACACATATATCTTTGGGAGGATATGATGGAAAAACAACAAAAAATTGATAATTGGGTACAATTAACCAAATACGTTCATTATATAGAAACATTAATTGAGAAAAAAATGAAGCAATCTTACAATTTAAGCTTGAAAGAATTTTATGTATTATATGAAATTTATAAAGCTAAAGGGAAAAAATATAAAATTAATGATTTGATAAAAATTGTTGATTTAAGCCAAAGTGCAATGTCTAGATTGATTGTACGAATAGAAAAACCAGAAAAAGCATTAGTTGTAAGACAAGAATGTGTTGAAGATCAACGTGCTATGTATATCTATTTGACAGAAGAAGGACTTAAAATTACAGAATCGGCATTAAATACCTATGAAAAATTAATTAAAAAAGTAGATTTTTCTAATATTCGTAAGTTATCCCAAATAGACGAGGATGAAGAATAATCCTTTTTCTAACATAAAAAACAGGGTCGAACACTAATGTATTCGACCCTGTTTTTTTATTAAGAAGGTTTTCCTTTTTTAGAATGTCTCACACCATAAATGAGATAAATAATTAGCCCTATGATAAACCAGCCGAGTGTATATAATTTTGCTTCTGCACCTAGGCCCCAAAATACGGTGACTACACTCACGAATGTGATAATCGGCATTACAGGATAAAAAGGCATTTTGAATGCTGGGACTGGAATGTCTTTACCTTCTCTAGGACGTAAACCAAAAATACCTATAGAAACAAACATAAATGCGACGAGTGTACCAGCAGATATTAATTGAGCCAAGAACGCAAATGGGAACATTGATCCAATAATTACAGCAATTATAGTAAGTATTATTAGAGCGCGATTAGGCAAGTTTTTATTATTTAATTTTCCTAACCATGAAGGCAAGAGGCCGTCTCGACCAAAAGAATATAATAAACGTGAACCTGCTAACATCATACCGATGAGTGCTGTAAACATGCCAATTACAGAAATTGCTTGTACTACTGCGGCTACTACACCAAATCCGCTTTGTCTTAATGCCCAACCAACAGGTTCTGCGTTACCAGCATATGCTGAGTATGTAAACATACCAACAAGCACAAGCGAAACTGCAACAAATAATACTACAGCAATGAGTAGTGATCCTAAGATCCCTCTAGGCATTGTCTTTTGTGGATTGATTGCTTCGGCTGAATTAGCAGCTATTGAATCAAAGCCGATATATGCTAAGAAAATCATAGACACACCAGCATAGATACCTTGCCATCCTCCAAACGATCCAGTTTCAGTAACTTTATGTTCAGGAATAAATGGCACATAATTACTGAAATCAATAACTGTTAAACCTACGATAATAAATAATAATACGGCTAATACTTTAATGACGACAAGGATGTTTTCGATACGTGCTGCTGCTGATACACCATATGCTAATAAACAAGTTGTAAGAATAATCACGATAGCTGCGACAATATCAATGACACCGCCATCGTTACCTAATGTGTTAGAAAGTGATTTTGGTAATTCGAGACCTAATGGCGAAACTAAACCACGTAAGTTCGCGGAAAAACCTGATGCAACAAAGGCGACAGCAATAAAATATTCAGCAAGTAAAGCCCAACCTGCCACCCAGCCAAACACTTCACCAAATACTACATTAATCCATGAATAGGCTGAACCAGCAAAGGGCATTGCAGATGACATTTCAGCATATGCAAAAGACACAAGCCCAGCTACTACTGCTGCTAATAAGAATGAAAGTGCAACTGCAGGGCCTGTGTGTTGTGCTGCAACAACGCCAGGTAGCGTGAAAATAGAAGTAGAAACTATGGTGCCGACACCTAAAGCTAAAAAGTCTTTAACTCGTAATGTTCTATTTAAATGGGCATCCTTCACTTGATAAACGGATGGTTCTGCCTTTTTAAAAATTTTGTAAAAAAAATCTTTCATAATAAACCTCTCCCAATGAATACTATATTGTAAAACTTTATAACTAAATTATGATAATTTATATCATAGCATAAATATCTCTAAATATTCAGAAAATTTCGCGAAAATTTAGAGAACATATATGAAGAATAATGTATTATAGCTTATTTTGGTGTCATTAGTTGCTTAAAGTAATTATTTATCCTTTCGGTGATGTTGGATTTTGTAATTTATAATTTTTAGATTATGTAAAAAGGGCGAGGTAAGTAATAACTTGGATATACTCATATATGCACGCCCTTATCAGTTTATCTATTCATCTATTAAGGTTACTATATTTTTGCTTATAATTTGTTTGATTGTAATTGTTATAAATCAAATATTAGATTTTATTGCTTTTATAGTGAAATACAGTTTAATTAGTATTTCACTATAAAGAAATGACTTGTGGTTGGACTTCGGCATCATGATTAGCAATGGCTTTGACACAATCTTTATCTATTGCTTGTGCTTTTACCCAATTTAATGATTTTATTGCATCATCTTTATCTACTACGAGGCCAGGTAAAATACCGTTTTTCCATGATTTTTCAGCATAACCTACGTCTGAAGCTAACAATAAGTATGACGCATCATCTTTATGTGCTTTAACACGTGTAGTACATAGCCCAGCGCTATGCCCTGGTGTATGAATAAACACGAGTGTACCATCTCCAAATAAATCAAAGGATTTACCTGTAGGTCCAATGCCATTATCTTTTAAAGGATAGGTTTGAATAGCAATATTGTCCCATTGGTGTGGAAGATAACGTATTTTATCGTTGTTTGCAGCGTTCCATTCCACTTCACTGACTAAGATGTTTTTTGCGTCAGCTACATGTGCTAAGCCATCAGCATGATCACAGTGTAAATGACTCAACATCACATAATCTATATCCGAAGGTTGATAGCCTAATGCTTCAATTTGTTCATGTACCGCAGTACCTTTAGGTAAAACTGCCTTGTTTATTGGATATTGAAAAGCTAAATTTTTAATAGGCTTTGTTCGATTGATTTCATGCCAACCCGTGTCAATTAGAATAAGACCCTTTGGATGTTCTATAAGATACACAGATACAGGTAAGCGCAGTTGTTTCTTTTTAGATCTAAATAATCCGGTCCATGCTAAAGGTGGATTATATTTATAGTTGAATGGTAATGCTTCATCTACAATCACTGAACCAGTGTGTAAGACGTGCACATTGATTGTACTAGTCATTTTATTTTACTCCTTTTAGTTAAAACAATATGGCTAATGTAAAACGAATAATCAGAGATATGTAGGATTTGATCATTCAAGTGCCATAAAATAGTGACGATTATCAATAGACATTAATTTCATCATAATTTGGTTATAACTATCTTCAGATGCTTTAAAGTGTTGAAAATAAGCAAATAAGATGTTGAAAACTTTAACTTATTTAGAGATTATGTGTCAAATAAATAATGATTTATTATCGTTATTTCATTAAAAACTTGTCGTATAAAAGTGAAAGAAGAGGCATGAGACAGGTTCTTTATAGCACTTTAAAAGTGGAGTATGGTATGGTGATAAAAAATGGGGGGAACTAAAATGAATATACAATCATCTTGGCTTAATTTACCGGTAGAAGATTTAGCAGCAAGTGAAACATTTTTTAGTGAAATAGGTTTTACAATCAAAAGAAACGAAGCAGTTTTAGATAAAATGAGAGGAATTGAAACTTTAGATAATAAAGTCATAATGCTTATTGAACGTAATCAATTTGAGAAAGTCGCCCAAGTTTCAAATGTCGGAAGTCATAGTACATTAGTTTCTATTTCTGTATCTGAACCGGAAGAGGTGGATTGCTTATTAGAACAAGTTGAAGCATCAGGTGGAGAAGTCCTACAAAGTGGTACTATGCACGAAGGGTATTATGGTGGCTTATTTAGAGATATTGATGGTCACCTTTTTAATATTATTGTAATGTAATTTAAGCAAGTATATGGTTATTTAATTATATCTTCGAGAGCAGAAGGGAGTATCAATGATGATAAAAGCAATTGCTGTAGATAAAGATGGGACCTTTTTAAAATCGGATCACACATACGATAAGGTATATTTTGAGAAAATATTCAATGAGTTGAAGCGTCAAGATATTAAATTTATTGTGGCAAGTGGTAATCAATATGCTCAATTACAGTCATTTTTTCCGGAAAAAGACCAACATATCACGTATGTTGCTGAAAATGGTGCTGTTACTTATTATGATAATGAATTGATGACATCTTATTATTTTGATCAACAACTCATTTATGATGTCGTGGAGACACTTACAAGAGACTTTGGGCTAGCAGATATTGTGTTGAGTGGTATTAAATCAGCTTACGTGAAACAGACATGTAGCGAGGAGTTTTTGAATTTTATTAGTAACTACTATTATGATATTGAAAAAGTAGAGTCTTTTGAACATATAGAAGAAGATAATTTTGTAAAAGTTGCAATGCGCATCAAAGATAAAGATTTGGTTAAAGCAGTTATAGATGCATTAGAAACTAAATTTAGAGGAGAATTACGTGCAGTAACAAGCGGTAACGATAGTGTGGATCTTATTTTACCAAATGTTAATAAAGGTGTTGCGATTCAAGACATATTAAAACAATGGGGGATTGAACATGACGAGTTATTAGCATTTGGAGATGCCAATAATGATATAGAAATGTTAGGCTTAACTACGCATAGCTATGCGATGGCTAATTGTAGCCCTGAGGTAGAAGCGGTTGCCCAGCATAAAGCACCTTCAAATGATGACTCTGGTGTTTTACAAGTGATTGAACAGTATTTGAAGCAACAGCAATAAAAAATAAAACTCAATTCTTCTATTCATTTATGATAGAAGAATTGAGTTTTTTACATGAAAGCTAATTTACGATAAGTACAGGTATATCTACGTTACTTGCAATCTTGTGTGTCACATTACCAAGTATATTTTTAATATCTGATTTTGTACGTGTATTACTCATTACAATAATATCATAGCTATGTTCGTTAATTTCTGACAAAATTGAGTTTTTGATGTAGCCTGTGCTAAATCTAATATTTACATTTAAACCTAGGTCTTCTAATTTGTTAACAAAAGGTTCGAGTAATTCGCTTTTTTCATGTGCCAAATCTTCAAAGTGTTTATTATCATACCGTACTGAAGTTTCTAACTCACTTTCTGGTATAACGTGGAATACTGTAATTTCAGCATCATCTACGCTAGCGGTTAGATTTTGCAACTCTTCAGGTACATTGTTAAACGAATTATCAAAATCATAAGCTAATAATATATTTTTATACATAATGGCACTACCTCCTTTTATTATACATATACCCTATTATTATTAAAGTAAAAGAGGTAGTGCAAGAATGAGCATAGACAATCACCTAGAAATATTAGGAGTCTAACCCAATAATTTCGCTAACATTACTATAACCATTAGATTTGAGATAATGTGCGAGTTGCTTATTTAATTTTTGAGTTAACCCAGGTCCTTCAAAGACTAAAGAACTATATATTTGTACTAATGAAGCACCACTACGTAACATTTTAATTACATCATTATCACTGAAAATACCACCTGTACCAATAATTAAGAAATCACCATTTGTTTGTTTGTAAGCATATGAAATTAATTCTAGATTACGGTTGAATAATGGTCTTCCGCTCAATCCACCTGTTTCATGACGATTGTCTGAATTTAAGTGCTCACGTTGTTGAGTTGTATTGGCTAGTATAATCCCGTCAAAGGTTTGTGTTATCGGTTTTAACATTTGATTAAGACCATCTAATGTTAAATCAGATGTAAGTTTGATGAAAATAGGGACGTTTAGATTTTGCTTTTCTTTATAAGATTGAATAGCTTCGCACAATTGGGCGAATTCATCTTTATCATGGAAACTTTGTAAGTTTTTTGTATTAGGAGAGCTGATGTTAACCGTAAAAAAGGTAACGTCATTTTTAAATGTATCGATAACTTTAATATAATCTTCATAACGCGCATCATAAGATGTGGTCTTGTTAACACCAACATTTAGGCCTATTGGAATTTGATAATTATATTTGCGTAGATTACTTAAAGCTTTGTTCATGCCTAGATTATTAAAACCCATTCTGTTAATCAGTGCATTATCTTCCACTAAGCGATACATCCGTGGTTTGGGGTTGCCAGGTTGTGGTATAGGTGTGATGCCTCCTAATTCAAGTGCGCCAAAACCAGCGTTTTCTAAGGCTTTAGGTACCTCACAAGATTTATCAAAACCTGCCGCTAATCCAATCGGATTGTCGAAATGAATGCCTTTGATATTTTGGTATAAGCGTTCATTTTCATAATGAAATAATTGATTAATAACAGGTAAAAGTTTTGGGTATTTTTGGACGAATTTGAGTGCGTTAATTGTCATACCGTGCGCTTTTTCAGGATCTATTTGGAATAAAATAGGTTTGATGAGTTTATACATATCATGATCGCTCCATTTATCAAATTATTTGTAATAAAACTATGTATTGTGATGAGTGCTTAGTCAATTAAAAAAAGTAAAATTGAAAAAGATGTCTTTAATAGACTAGCATTTTACGTATTATATGCCTAGAGTAAATAAAAGAATTATTAAAACTTTCACATATAATTTATTTGAACATGTGAGTGATTACATAAGTTAAAAAAGGTAATAATAATGATGTATTTATTTTTAATTATAATAATTGGAGGTCTAACTCATGAAACAGTCATGGCAAACACAATTGCCTTTAAATAATATAAAGTCTATTTCACCTGTTAGCGGTGGAGATGTAAACGAAGCATTTAAAATTGAGACAACTGAGGGAGCCTATTTTCTATTAGTTCAACGAAATCGAAAGGCATCTTTTTTTGCCGCAGAAATTTCAGGTTTAAAACTTTTTGAAGAGGCGGAAGTTACTGCACCACGAGTAATAGGTAGTGGTGAAATTGAGGGCGACGCTTATTTATTATTAACTTATTTAGATGAAGGTCGTACAGGAAGTCAAGAAGCATTAGGGGAATTAATAGCCCAAATGCATAGTAAACAACAAGCAAATGGCAAGTTTGGTTTTGATTTACCTTATGAAGGTGGAGATATAACATTTGATAATAGTTGGACAGATAATTGGATAACATTATTTGTGAATCGACGCTTAGATCATCTGAAAGCAACCTTAGTAGAGCAAGGGGCTTGGAGCGACGACGATGTTTCACAATATGAATCTGTACGTTCAGTAATTGTAGATACATTAAAACAACATCCAAGTAAACCCTCTTTATTGCACGGTGATTTATGGGGTGGAAATTATATGTTCCTGACAGATGGTTCACCAGCGTTATTTGACCCAGCGCCATTATATGGTGACAGAGAATTTGATTTAGGTATTACTACTGTCTTTGGTGGTTTTACAGAGGCATTTTACAATGAATATGACAAACATTATCCATTAAACGAAGATGTAGAAAAGCGTCTCGAATTCTATAGATTATACTTATTGATGGTTCATTTAGTTAAATTTGGTGGCATGTATGCGGGAAGTGTTAAACGTTCTATGAAACAAATCTTGTCATAATAAGATATAAAAAAGGAGCAAGCAATCTATCTTTAACTAGATTGCTGACTCACTCCTTTTTTGTGTTTTAATTAAGGTCTAATGTGCCCATTTCTTCACGTAATTTATAAACTTTATCAGGTGTTACGTCTTCACCTAATGGATCAACTACTTTCATTGTTGAAAATGTATTAATAACTTGTCCACGAATCATTTGTAAATATTCTTGTCTTAATATGTGTTGTTCTTGTTTTTCTTCAACACTCAATGCTTCTACTTTTTCTTTATTTGCAAGTTCATTAATTCTGTCTAATAATGTCATTTTTATGTTCCTCCTGTAATATATGTGGCGGGAAATGTGGTATTACATAATCGCCAATTTCTGTTAATAATGATTTATATGATCTGCTATTTGATTTTAAATGTAACATAATATGATTTGTGCCGATTTTTTCATAGGCTTTTAGAATTTTTATTAAAGTATTTCTACCTAACCGATAACCACCTTTAACAGGTTTCACTAATTCGTTCGGTTGGTTTGATAAATCTACAACAAGCGGATGCATAAATGGTTTGAAAGTATCATTGTTGTGCCAATCTTGAAGTAGCGCTTTCTGTTGTTGAAATGGTTGTGGGTAAAACATTAAGCCGTCCATATTGGACTTTAACCAAGACATTTGTTGTTTTGAATAGCCTGTCGCAAACATTGGGATATGTTTATGCTTTGGCAACATTTGTAGTCCTGAGTCTGCGTATAATTCAAATATTGAGTTCGATATATCTGGTGAATGTACTTGCCATAACTCATTTATAGCCATAATAGTATCTTGAAATTTTTCGGTTAACTGTTCTTCTTTTATCTTAAATGTAGGAAATTCAAATTTACGGTCTCCTGTTGCCATACCTAACAAAAAGCGCTCATTTGAAATTAAGTCAAGAGAAGTAGCTGCCTTAGCTATATGAATTGGATGACGTAATGTAGCAACAATACTAGAGGTCCCGAGAGCGATTTTAGATGTTTTGGCACTGAGATAAGATAAAAATACAAACGGATCGTAGTTTGTCGTTACATTTCCTAGATGTGGACTATAAAGCGGACTGTCACGCACAAATAGGCTAGTAAATCCGAGTTCTTCAGCATATTGAGCTAACTCAATTTGATTTTCAAATGATAATTCATGGTCTTCCGAATTGTCGAAAGGAAATGCTAACCCTAAGGTCAAGTGATCCTTTTGAAAAGTTCGTTGGAACCCATGATGGTGTTGGATTGTTGTCACGTCTATCCCTCCTAACTTTTAATTTACAACACGAATCGTCTAACTAACACCTGTTGCATAGTTATATTGTATAACGTGTTTCTAATTATAGCAAACAACATGTTTATGCATATATCGTGTAAACAACACATAATCATAAATGTTGCTTAAATACGTAAAATCTTTATTTAATGAATATAAATTATTCTATGTATAATGAAATGATTTTTTGTAAAGAAATTTAAAATATAATATAATTTGATTATTTTTAGAAAATTCTTTAAATTGAAGAAGAGATTTATATTTTATTGGAGGGTTAATTTATGTTGAAAAGAATATTAATTAATAGTATCTCATGTGCTTTTATCGCTGTATTGTCATTAGCAATGTTTAATAGTGATAGTAAGGTTGATGCTCAGAGTACTAATGCTACAGCACAGAGTACTGAAGCAACGCAAAATACAGCAGAACGTCCTGCTGAAAACAAAGCGATGCCAAGAGTTATATTACCCAACGAAGATAGAACACAAATTGAAAATACAAACAGTGGACATTATCAATCTATTGGTTATATCAATATTGGAAACAATATCGCGACAGGTGTTGTAATAGATAAGAATACGGTGTTAACGAATAAGCATGTTGCAGACCTTTCGGATGGCAACATGACCTTTGCACCAGCTGCCAAAGATGCTAATACATTTCCTAATGGTACTTTTACTGAAAAAGAAATAAAAGCATACCCTGGTGATGAAGATTTAGTGGTTGTTCATTTTAATGAAAATAAAAACGGTCAATCAGTAGGTGATGTTGTTCAACCAGCAACGTTACAAGATGCTTCAAATGTTAGTGAAGGCGAACCTATAACGGTTACTGGGTATCCTGGAGATAAGTCACTAGCGACAATGTGGGAAAGTAAAGGAGAAATTTTAGCTAATAATAGTAATATACTTACATATGATGCGAGTACTTATGGTGGTAATTCTGGTTCACCACTCTTTAATGAAAATAATGAAGTTATTGGATTGCATCAAGGTGGTATCGAGGGTGAAAGTAATAGCGCAGTGGCGATAACAGGTAAAGTGTTAGATTTTATAAATGAAAATAGAGAATAAAGAATTAAAAAAATACATTTGATATGTTTGAAAATGTAATATTTAAATTACAGTATAAAATATAAAGCGGAGCTATAAAATCAAAAATACCATTTGATTTTATAGCTCCGCTCTTTAAATATATTTAATTAGTATTTTGATTCATTAAGAAAGGAAGTGCTTGTTTAATATACGTTTGTGCTGGTAATTGACTCGTATGGAACCAATGCTTAGCTGTTCCATAAAGCCCCCAAGACAAGAACCTCGCAGTTGTAGCAAGCGTTTCACGATTTTCGTTAACGTGTTGTTGTACTAGCAGTGTTAGAAAGATATCCTCTAATTCTTCTTTTACTTTTTTTTCTACAACTTGACCATAAGCTTCACTATTTAATTTGCATTCGTTATGAGTCTCTTGAATATAGCTTGTGATAGTAATAAAACTTTTACATAGCGTTTCTTCATTGAGTTCCGTTGATACATTTAATGAATAATTTAAGTTTTTAAGTAAAGTTTCTGATAATGTATAATCCATGATGTCATATTTATCATAAAAATGAGCATAGAACGTTGCACGATTAACAGTTGCACGGTCTGTAATGTCTTTCACTGTTATGGATTGAAGTTTCTTTTCTTTTGCTATAGCTCGGAAGGCATCCATTAATAATTTTTTAGTTCTGGTAATTCTTGGGTCAACATGAGTTGTCGGCATTGACCTTGAACCTCCTTTAATTTATATCACTAGCAATGCTATTTGATATAAATTATCTTGCTTTCAAATAAGAATGTCAATGTGACTGTTTAGTTCAAATTGTAGATATAGTGTTCATTATATTTTATTAGTCATTTTTGAAAATGTGACGAAATAGTATACATTGATATGATTTGATATATTAGCTGAATTTTTGAATATCACTATTGTTTTCTCTAATTTTGGCATTCATAAAGCTATAAACAAAAATACCTAATGTGATAATAATGATACCAATAATACTAATAGGATCTGGTAAAGGTAACCCCAGAAATAACATTTCACCAATGAGTGTAAAGATTATTTCAGTAGCTTGAGTTGCTTCAACAGCAGCTAATTTAGCTTGGTTGTTTTTTACTAAATTTGTAGCATAGAAAAAGAGTGTAGTCGCGATGATACCAGAAAATATAGCGACTAAAAAAGTTTGTAATACTTGATTAGAAGAAGGGAATCCACTTTTAAAAACACCGATTACAAAGATAATAATCCAGATAGGTAACGTGACTAAGGTCATACCATAAATACGTTCAATTGTTGTTAATTCATTATCTACAAGTTCCATCATTTTACGGTTACCCAACGGATAACTGAAAGCTCCAACGATAAGTGGAACAACAGAGAGAACAAAGGTTTGCATTTCTATGGACGTAATTTGAGGTATTTGAACTAACACGACACCAAACACCATAACGCTAGAAGTACTAACAGAGCGCCAAGAAATACGTTCTCTAACTTTAATTAATTGTTTATCAAACTGAATATATTCATAAAATAAAGGTGCAAGTAATAAACCACATATAATTGTTAGTTGCCATGTTGCTGATATCAACCAACCTGGGCTGTAATTGGAGACAAATGTAATGGGAATATAGAAAAAGACGAAACCAAGAGTACTCCAAAGTAACCATTGTAAAAAGTACTTTTTAATATGTTCAAGTATGTATCCATGTCTTTTTTTAATATAAACAAAAATAAAAAGAAATGGGAACATAAATATAAAACGTAATGAAGCACTAAATAACCAATTTCCACCACTACTTGCCATAGAATGATTTAGTATAAAAGTGATTGAAAAAAATAATGCTCCGAGAATACCTATAAAAATCGCGCGCATCAAATCCCCCCTCAGATATGTATAAGTTAATATTTTTAATTTAACAGTTTTTATAATATAAGCAAGAGGAGAATATTTATGGGTGCGATATAAATATTGTATAAAAAACTTTTTAAAAAATAATTTAAGTTGAAATATGAATATAGTTGATTTATGATTGTGATATTATGTAAGCGCATACATAAAGTGATTTAACTTTTTTATTATTGAGTTAATAGTAAATATAATAGGAGAAATTATTTGCTAAAAGCATGTTAATACACTTTTAATGTGAATTTGGTGTAACGTTCTTGTTCAAATGAAAAAGTAGTAAAATAGAAATGTGCGCATATTTCAAGGTTAAGGGGTTAGGAACTATGGCAGACAGATTAAAGAGAGAGTTAAGTAATAGGCATATACAATTAATTGCTATTGGTGGTGCAATAGGTACAGGTCTGTTCTTAGGAGCTGGACAGTCTATTAGTTTGGCAGGTCCTTCAATTTTACTAACATATATTATCGTAGGATTTGCCTTATTTATGTTTATGAGGGCTATGGGGGAAATGTTACTTTCAGATACAAAATTCAATTCATTTGCGGATATAACAAATGAATATGTTGGGCCGCTCGCTGGTTTTATTACTGGTTGGACTTATTGGTTAACATGGATTATTTCCGGTATGGCAGAGGTTACAGCCGTAGCTAAATATGTATCATTTTGGTATCCAGAAATTCCAAATTGGTTATCGGCATTAGCTTGTGTCTTATTGCTAATGTCATTCAATTTACTAAGTACGAGATTGTTTGGAGAATTAGAATTTTGGTTTGCTATTATTAAAGTTGTTACTATCATCGCATTGATTATTATAGGTATTGTTATGATTGTAATGGCTTATCAAACGCCATTTGGGCATGCAAGTGTTTCTAATATTTACAAAAATGGAGGGATTTTTCCCAACGGTATATCTGGATTTTTAATGTCATTCCAGATGGCGATTTTTTCTTTCCTTGGTATTGAAATGATTGGAATTACAGCAGGAGAAACTAAAAATCCTCATAAAACTATTCCACAGGCTATTAATAATGTACCATTTAGAATTCTAATATTTTACATCGGTGCTCTAGCAATTATTATTTCTATTATACCTTGGAATCAATTAGATCCAGATAGCAGTCCATTTGTTAAAGTTTTTGCGTTAGTCGGTATCCCATTTGCTGCAGGGATTATTAATTTTGTTGTATTAACTGCAGCGGCATCTGCTTGTAATAGTGGGATATTTGCAAATAGTAGAACATTGTTTGGATTAGCAGATAGAAAACAAGCGCCACCTAAGTTCCAAGTAACGAATCGTAGAGGTGTACCTGTTACAGCAATTTTAGTGACATGTATATTATTGCTTTTTGCAGTACTACTAAATTATTTTATACCTAATGCGACAACTGTATTCGTTTATATTAGTACTGTTTCAACAGTACTAAACATATTTTTATGGACATTGATTATGATTGCGTATTATAGATATACACGAGCTCGACCTGATTTGCATAAAGGAAGTAAATTTAAAATGCCTGGTGGTAAAGTAATGGCATTATGTATCATCATATTTTTTGCTTTTATTTTTTGTGTATTATTTGTAAATCCAGAAACACGAATAGGTGTAATCTTTGCGCCATTGTGGTTAGTTGTGCTTGCAATTATGTATAGACAGTACAAAAAACATGCAGTCTAATAACTTTTAACTTTGAAATATACACGGCATGTATTTTTATGATTGGAGTGAAGAATATGAGTAAAAAAATTATTATGGATTGTGATCCAGGTCATGATGACGCGATTGCGTTAATATTAGCAGGAGCTAAAAATAGTACGTTAGATATATTGGCTGTAACAACAGTGGCTGGTAATCAATCAGTTGAAAAAAATACCAAAAATGCTTTAAACGTATTGGAAGTAATGGGAAGAGGAGATATTAGTGTATCTGTCGGTGCTACAAGACCACTGATTAAGCCAGCTTCATTTGCATCACAAATACATGGTAATAGTGGATTAGATGGTCCAAAATTACCAGAAGTACCTTCGTTGAAACCAACGCAAAGTCATGCCGCTGATGTAATAATTGAAACACTAAAACATAGTGAGGAACCTGTAACGCTAGTGGCTACAGGCCCTTTAACGAATATTGCAACGGCTTTAATTAAAGAGCCGAGTATTACGCAATATATAGATTCTATAACGATTATGGGTGGAGGAACCTTTGGAAATTGGACACCTACTGCAGAATTTAATATTTGGGTTGATGCTGAAGCGGCCAAACGTGTATTTGACTGTGGCGTACCTATCAACGTGTTTGGCTTAGATGTAACGCATCAAGTATTGGCAAACGATGCCATTATCAATAGGTTCAAAGCAATCGACAATCAAATTGCAAAATTTGTTGTAGAACTTTTAGAATTCTTTAAATCTACATATAAAACACACTTTAATATGGATGGAGGGCCTATACATGATGCTTGTACAATTTTGTATTTGTTGCAGCCTGATTTATTTACAATGCAACAAACACATGTTGATATCGAGCACCAAAGTGCGCTTACCTATGGAACGATGGCTGTTGATTTAAATAATATTACAAATAAGGAAAAAAATGCTTATTTTGCGACTGCTGTAAATGTTGAACGCGTATGGACATTAATGGAAGACATACTTAAAAGTTATAGTGATGACCAATAACTTTTAAATATAGATATAAATAATGAAAACTTACATGGATGTTGTATGCACACCGTTTGGTTGCGCTATAATACCATGTAAAATAATAATTGCGTAGTTTTGAGTTAATTGTGGAAGCGAAAATAAGAAACTGCATTTCCCTCTCAATTTTTACGTCAAACTAAAGTATGAGGTTCTTTTTAAGCGGATTATTAGTTTTTTGGGACTATAAAAAGTATACTTATGAACTAATAATAACTATTTAAAAGGTGATTCGTTTAGTGAAAAATACGTTGAAAACAATTGTGCTATTAATCATTATAATCGTTCCATTTATTTTCTTGATGGCGAATATGGATTATATACAAAAAAGTATAAATGAAAATTTTTCAGAAATCAGTAACCAAAATAATAAAAATGACCGATCGACATCTTATACAGATTTTTTTGATCGAAGCAGAGAAACAGAAAATTTTGGTAAATATGAGTTTAGTGGTTTTGATGGGAAACATTATGGGATAGATTATGATTTACCTGAAGATACGCCGGTTAAAGCCGCAACAGATGGCAAGGTTACTCGCACATTTGAGAATGACTTAGGTGGCAAAGTAGTGCAAATAGCTGAAACGAACGGACAGTATCACCAATGGTATATGCATTTAAATCAATTTAAAGTTAAAGTAGGAGACAATGTACAAGCGGGAGATGTAATTGCACTTTCTGGTAATACAGGAGAACAAACGACTGGGTCTCACCTTCATTTTCAGAGAATGAATGGTGGCATCGGTAATGACTATGCAGAAGACCCTAAAGATTTTGTTGAAAAATTACCAGATGGTGAGAAAAGTTTATATGAACTAAAATGACTAGAGTGTATATTGTGACATCATAAAAAAACTACCGCTTACCCTAAGGTTCTGATAGGGTAAACGGTAGTTTTACGTTCATTTATTTTAATTATAGTTGTTTACTGTAATAACGCTTGAAGCACAACAGCTTGATTATGTTTTTTATCTTTAGCGGCAAATAATAAAATGATATCTTTATCAGTCTCAGAAACTTTATTTTGCAATTCTTCAAATGCTTGTTTTTGGCTAATATTTTCGCGAAGTTCTTTCTCGTACTTTTCTTTAAAAGCAGCATATAACTTGGGATCATGGTTAAACCATTTTCTTAATTCAGAAGTTGGCGCCACTTCTTTGATCCAATGATCTAAATTTGCATCGTCCTTAGCTACACCTCTTGGCCATACGCGATCTACGAGTATCCGTAAGCCTTCTTGCTGTTTGTCTTCATAAATTCTTTGAATATATACCGTCATATAATAAATCTCCTCCAATATTTATCTAATTAGTTTTATCATTACCTTTAAAAATTGAATAAGAAACATTTATAGATAAGTATGTACTTGTTCTATAAAAGGGTATATTAATAAAAATGACTATAGGAGTGATCGTAATGACTAAATTTGATCATATTCAACCACCTGGCCAGTTTAAATATCGCAAAGGTCAAGTTTTGATAAAGAATTATTATAAATTCACTTGTGATAATCGAATTTATTTTACAAATACAGTGCATAAAGACCTAGAAGATCAACAATATCAATTTAATATTGAGATTTTATCAGATATAGATAAATATGGTTTAGCATTAGATTTCAATGAAGTAGATAAATTATACCAAACAGAAATTGAACCGTATTTAGATGGTCAGTTGGTAAATGACACACTACCCGAAATGAATACAACTGCTGAAAATATTGCTATATGGATATGGGAACAATTTGAAAAAAGTTTACCTAAGGAAACCCAATTGCAAAAATTGGAATTTTTTGAAACAGCATCTCAAGGGCTGGTACTAACAACAAATTTAATGAAACACTAAAATTTATTGATTATGAAAACATGTTAATTATATATAGAAGTAGGTAGCCGAAAGCGAAGTTAAAATTTAGATTTGGGCTACCTATTTTTTATGCTGTAATATTTTAATCATAGTTGTGAAATTTTAATTGTTAATTTGATATAAAAATATTTGAGGAAAATACAGGAACAATATTCTGAAAATTAAGAAAATATGATATATTAGTATTTATTTCAGCTTAGGGGGAACTTCTATGATTAAAGTAAGTCCAAAACAATTTTTATATAATGTACTATCTGGTGTAGCAATTGCCATAGTAGCAGGGTTAATACCAAATGCTATCTTAGGGGAACTATTCAAACTTTTCGCTCCTAAGTACCAGCTTTTTCAAACATTATTACAAGTAGTAGAAAGTATTCAATTTACTGTACCATTATTAGTTGGTGCACTTATAGCAATGCGGTTCAATTTATCACCTTTAGCAACAGCTGTTGTGGCAAGCTCTGCTTTTGTGGGGAGTGGCGCAGCGCAATTTAAAGATGGTGCTTGGATGCTTGTAGGTGTTGGAGATCTTATTAACACAATGATCACTGCAGCAATTGCTGTATTTTTAATATTAGTCGTTGGAGAAAGATTTGGTAGTTTAACGTTAATTATTCTGCCGACCATTGTCGGTGTCATAGCTAGCTTTATTGGCGTACTTATATTGCCATATGTCCAAATGATTACAACTGGTATTGGTAATTTAGTCAATACATTTACAGAATTGCAACCAGTATTAATGTCTATGCTTATTGCATTAGTATTTAGTTTTATAATTATTTCACCTATATCAACTGTAGCAACTGCATTAGCTATAGGTATTAGTGGTCTAGCGGCTGGTTCTGCTTCACTTGGGATTGTGGCATGTGAAGGTGCATTAGTTGCAGGGACGTTAAAGGTAAATAGAGCAGGCGTACCTCTGACAATCTTTTTAGGTGGTGTGAAAATGATGATACCTAATATGGTAAGGCATCCTATTATTTTACTTCCAATCTTTTCAAATGCGCTAATCACTGGTTTTGTTGGTGCGCTCATAGGAATTGGTGGAACAAAAGAATCAGCAGGTTTTGGAATTATTGGGCTTGTTGGACCAATAAGTGCATTTAGATTTATGGAACATTCAGTATTATTAACTTTAATATACGTATTTATTGCGTTTTTTGTAGTTCCATTTGTAATGGGCTATTTGATAAATACATTTTATATGAAAACGTTGAAATTATATGATAGAGAAATTTTTAAATTCTTGGCGTAAAATTATATATAACGTTTAAAATGTATAGTTGTTTTTGTAATATAATGTAATGTTTTGAATGTTGGATAAAATAATAAAGTATATTAAAAAGGCCACAAAACAGTGGTCTTTTTAAATTTTAGACAAAAAAATTTGCAAGTTTTACTCCAAAATATATATTTTTTATCCTTTTATTATTTTACAGTTATGTAACAAAAAGGTTTGCTGTAATAATTCAGACAATGTAAAACCATTCGATGATAAAGGAACGAAGCTTAATATACCAGTGCTATACACAATATATTTTGAAAACAATGCAAGAATTATGCATTACAAAACAAAACAACAGTATTTCAATGTTACAAATAGACTTTTCTTTTGTAACGTTTTGTTATGTAAGTGTAATATAAATGGGCGAAATATGTGTTATATTATTTGTGGCGAAAAAATAAAGCATAAAAATTAATCGATTTTAGCACATACGATAAATAATTTAACGAAAATATAATTTTACTTAAAAAGATTTTAATTGGAGGATTTTTTAATTATGAAGAAAACAATTTTAGCATCATCATTAGCAGTAGCATTAGGTGTAACAGGATATGCAACAACAGCAGATCACAATCAAGCTCACGCTTCAGAAGAAAATATCGACAAAGCGCATTTAGCTGATTTAGCTCAAAACAATCCTGAAGAATTAAACCAAAAACCATTACACGCTGGAGCGTATAACTATAACTTCGTTTTAGGTGGAAATGAATATACATTCACTTCAAATGGTCAATCTTGGTCATGGAATTACACAGCTGCAGGTGCTCAAAGTGCAACTTCTAATTCAGTACAAGATGTAACTACTCAAGCAACTACAAATACTAACGAAACTTCAGCTAGCGAAGTAAGTGCTCAAAAACAATCAAGTAATACTCCAGTAGCAGCAGTTGAAGCTCCTAAAGCTTCATCTAACTCAAATGTTCAAACTGCACAAACAAGCGTTGCAACTAAAACTTATAAAGCTGCTCAAACATCAGCTGCATCAACTGGTGGATCAGTTAAAGCTCAATTCTTAGCTGCAGGTGGTACAGAAGCTATGTGGAATTCAATTGTAATGCCTGAATCAAGCGGTAACCCAAATGCTGTTAACCCAGCAGGTTACAGAGGTTTAGGTCAAACTAAAGAATCATGGGGAACTGGTTCAGTAGCTAGCCAAACTAAAGGTATGATTAACTACGGTGAAAGCCGTTACGGTTCAATGGAAGCAGCGATGGCTTTCCGTGCTTCTAATGGATGGTGGTAGGATCTAAATAACTAAATAGAAACGTTTAGTTATCTTAGGTTGAACAACCCGGAACATTTATGTTCCGGGTTTTATTATTTTATTCTATGTTTTTATGTGAGTGATATCTAGGTCTTATTATTCTATAAGATTTTGATGTCACTTTTTGTTTTATAAGTAGATTGACAAGCGTGAATATTCTGATAAAATTAATGGTAATTTAAAATAAACTTATCCAGAGAAGCTGAGGGATTTGGCCTGATGAAGCTTCAGCAACAGACTTTGATATAAAAGTACTGTGCTACTTCCAACAAGCGTTAATGCTTGAAAGATAGGTGACATGTGTAACTATATGCCACACAGGTCGGCATATAGTTTTTTTAATAGGAGGAGTTTTATGGCAATTTCGGATAGATTGGCACAGATACCAGATAGTTATTTTGCAAAAACAATGGGACAGAAAGTAGAACATGGTCCTTTGCCATTAATTAATATGGCTGTAGGTATTCCTGATGGTGAAACTCCCAAGGGAATTATTGACTGTTTTGCTGATGCGCTACGTCAGCCTGATAATCAAAAGTATGTTGCTTTCCATGGTAAAGACTCATTTAAGCAAGCAATAGTAGATTTTTATCAAAGACAATTTCAAGTTGAATTAGATAAAGAAGATGAAGTATGTATACTATATGGTACTAAAAATGGTCTTGTAGGTTTACCTACATGTATCGTTAACCCAGGAGAAAATGTATTACTACCAGATCCAGGGTATACGGATTATAAAGCAGGGGTGTTACTTGCCGATGCACAACCACAACCACTCGTTTTAGAGCCGCCTTATTATTTGCCTCAGTGGGACAAAATAAGCAAAGAAACATTACTCAATACACGTTTAGTTTATTTGACTTATCCAAATAACCCGACAGGTTCAGTTGCTACAAAATCAGTATTTGAGGAAGCGATTGAGCGTTTTAAGGGAACAAAAACAAAGATCGTTCATGATTTTGCGTATAGTGCCTTTGGCTTTGATGCTAAAAATCCTAGTATATTGCAAGCAGATGGAGCAAAAGACCTAGCAGTAGAAGTATTTTCATTATCTAAAGGATATAATATGTCAGGTTTTAGAGTTGGATTTGCAGTAGGAAATAAAGATATTATACAAGCATTAAAAAAATATCAGTCACATACACATGCAGGTATGTTTGGTGCATTGCAGGACGCAGCAACATATGCTTTGAATAATTATGATGATTTTCTAGAAGAGCAAAATATAACATTTAAACGTCGTAGAAATGAATTTGAAGCTAAATTGCAACAAGTGGACATACCTTTTGAACCAATGAAAGGTGGTATTTTCTTATGGTTACGAACACCGACAGACTTTGATGGAGAAAGTTTTGTTGATTATTTATTACAAGAACAGTCAATTCTTGTTGCACCAGGTATACCATTTGGAGAACATGGAAAACATTATGTGCGTATTTCTTTAGCTTTAGATGATGCATCGTTACTAGAGGCTGCGGAAAGAATACAATCGCTTAAGCACCTTTATGAATAGAATAAATATTATTGGAGTGATTAACTTATGACAAGTATTAAAATTTTTGGAGTAAGAGAAGAAGATTTACCTTATATTAAAGCATGGTCAACCAAGCATAATGTGACTGTCGATTTAGATGAAGCATTACTTTCGTCAGAAACTGTCGATCGTACAAAAGGCTTTGATGGTGTTTCGATATCACAGCAAATTCCTTTTGGTGAAGATGTATACCGCAAGTTACATGAATTTGGAATTAAGCAAATTGCACAACGAAGTGCTGGTTTTGACATATATGATTTCGATTTAGCTCAAAAATATGATTTGATTATTTCTAATGTGCCATCTTATTCACCACATTCTATTGCTGAATATACGGTATCACAAGCACTTAATTTGGTCAGAAATTATAATGATATTCAACAGAAAACAGCTTCATATGATTTTAGATGGCAACCAGCTATCTTATCACGATCTATTAAAGATTTGAAAGTTGCTGTTATAGGAACTGGTCGTATCGGTTCAATTGTTGCTAAGATATTTGCACAAGGCTTTGAAGCTGAAGTTAATGCTTATGATATTGCTCCTAATGAACGCTATAAGCCATTTTTAACGTATGCTAATAGTATAAATGAAGCTGTGCAAGAAGCGGATATTGTTACAGTTCATATTCCTGCAAGTAAGGATAATGATTATTTATTTGATGATGCATTGTTTAATGAATTTAAACCAGGGTCAGTATTTATCAATTGTGCAAGAGGCTCCATTGTAAAAACTAGTGCGCTAATACACGCACTGGATAAAGGAATTTTGAAAGGAGCAGCACTTGATACATATGAAGGGGAAAAGGGATTGTTTCCAAGTGATCAACGACATTCAGAATTAAAGGATGAAGTATTAAAGCAATTAATCGAGCGACAAGATGTTATTGTTTCACCTCATATTGCTTTTTATACAGATGCTGCCGTTGAAAACCTCATTGTCGATGCTTTAGATGCGACAATTGATGTTATTGAGACTGGTGACACTAAATTACGTGTGAATTAATAAGGAAGCAATTATGTATATTTAAGATGTAAAATATTAAATATAAAAAAAGGGACGGGACAGAAACCTAATTTTTCAAAAAGAATTTCGTTGTCCTGCCCTTGGCAAAGCAAATTAGAGTTGAAAAAGCTTTTAGACGAAGCTTTTCAACTCTAATCAGCAACTGCTATCACACTGAGCGGAGATCGAAATATCATATATGTCCTAGCCGCTTTATTTTGATAGCATACCTTATGAATTTTATTCAATTGTGTTACCGATGACGCTTATATTTGACGTGTTTTTAATATATTATTTTACGTCATAACCTTGATCTTCTATTGCTTCGTACATGTTTGGCGATGTGACTTTGTTATCATCAAAATCAACTTTAACGTTACCTTCTTCAAGATTAACATTAGCTGTTGATACACCATCTAGATTTGTTAGTGCATCTTCTACTGCATGTTTACAGTGTTCACAACTCATACCTTCTACTTTAATTGTTTCAGTTGCCATATCAATCACCTCCTTAAAAATAATGATATTCATATGAATCATCTCAAATTTTAATTATAATTTCATGCGTTTTAATCTAAGTGCATTAGTGACAACACTTACAGAACTTAAAGCCATTGCAGCACCAGCAATCCATGGTGCAAGTAACCCTAGTGCAGCAATAGGAATACCCGCAACGTTGTAACCAAATGCCCAAAATAAGTTTTGACGTATATTACGTATAGTCGATTTACTAGCCGTGATTGCTTTAGGTACTAGTAACAAATCGCCACCAAGAATGGTAATATCAGCAGCTTCTATAGCCACTTCTGTTCCTGTACCGATAGCAATACCAATATCTGCTTGGACTAAAGCTGGTGCATCATTTACGCCGTCTCCAACCATAGCTACTGTCTTATTATTAGCTTGTAATGATTTTATTTTAGCCGCTTTTTCTTCTGGTAACACTTGTGCAATGACTATATCTATACCAACTTGTGAAGCAATGGCTTCTGCTGTACGTTGGTTATCCCCAGTCAACATGACGACTTCGATATTTAAATCATGTAACTGTTGGATTGCTTTATTGGTAGAATCTTTGACAGTATCAGCTACTGCGATTGTACCACGTAATTTTTGATCAATCGCTATCAACATAGCCGTCTTACCTGATTGTTCAAACTTGGATAATTGTAGTTCAGAACTACTAATGGTTACTTGATAATCTTCTAAGAATTTACGATTACCTACTAATAAAGATTTTCCATCAATCGTAGCTTTGATGCCGCGTCCAGGTACAGCTTCGAAGTCATGAACTTCTAATAAATTAACTTGTTCTGCTTTTGCATAATTTACGATAGCTTCTGCGAGTGAATGTTCAGAAGCTTTTTCAGCGCTAGCTAATAATTGTAATGCTTCATTATCGCCATCAAAGTCAGTGACTACAGGTGTTCCGTGTGTGATTGTTCCCGTCTTGTCTAAGACAACGGTATCGATTTGATGCGCACGTTCAATATGTTCGCCACCTTTAAATAAAATACCGTTCTCGGCAGCTTTTCCAGTACCTACCATAATAGAAGTAGGAGTAGCTAACCCAAGTGCACAAGGACAAGCAATAACCATTACGGCAATTGCTGCTACTAAGGCTGGTTCAAATTGACCTTGGCGTACTAAAGTAATCCATATAATAAATGTTAGTATCGCGATCCCAACTACAATAGGCACAAAATAACCAGATATAATGTCAGCAAGTCTTTGGATAGGCGCTTTAGAACCTTGAGCTTCTTCAACTACTTTAATAATAGAAGAGAGTGCAGTATCTTTGCCTACTTTTGTTGCTTCAATTGTGAGAACGCCATTTTGATTCATTGTTGAACCAATAACATAATCGTTTTGTACTTTTTCAACAGGTATAGATTCACCAGTTAACATAGATTCATCTACAGAAGTTTTCCCTTTAAGAATTATACCGTCTACAGGTATTTTCTCTCCAGGTTTAATAATTAAATAATCACCTTCTACGACCTCACTTAAAGGTATCATATATTCCTCTTTGTTACGTAGTACACGTGCTTCTTTAGCTTGCAAGTTTAGTAATTCGCTTAAGGCATTTGTTGTTTGTGATTTTGCACGTGCTTCCAAATATTTACCAAATAAAATCAGTGTAATGAGTATAGCACTTGTTTCGAAATATAAATGAGGCGTAATGTTTGTATCATTTAGCCATTTAATCATCTCATATAAGCTATAAAAATAGGCTGCGCTAGTTCCTAATGCTACTAGGACATCCATATTTGCTGAACCATTACGAAGATTTTTATAAGCTCCAACATAAAATTGCCAACCAATGATGAATTGTATCGGAGTTGCTAAGATAAACTGAAACCATGGGTTCATTAAAATAGAAGGCAAATGCATATTAAATAGATGTACAAACATAGTTAATAATAATGGTAAAGCCAATATAGCCGAAACAATTAATTTGGTAAGTTTATGTTTTAACTCTATTGCTTTGTGTGATTGTTTCTCATCAGCTTCTTTTTTGAGTTGTGCATCATAGCCTAATTTTTGAATTTTTTGAATTAAAGTATCAACTGAAATTGAATTAGGGTTATATACAATCGTAGCATTTTCCGTTGTAAGGTTAACGTTTGCTTCCTCTACACCATCAGTACGATTCAGTACCTTTTCAATACGGTTAGAACACGCTGCACATGTCATGCCTGTAACGTCTAAGTCAATTTTTTCATTTAATACACCGTATCCTGTTTTTTCTATTGTATTGTAAAGATCAGTAGTAGAAGTTGAACTAGGATTATAGCTTATTGTGGCTTTTTCAGTTGTAACGTTAACATTAGCTTCAACTTCATCCATTTTATTTAAATTTTTCTCTATACGGTTGGCGCAAGATGCACATGTCATGCCTGTGATGTTGAAAGTAGTTTTTTTCTGTTCACTCATTAAAGCGGCCTCCTTTCAGTTTGTAAATAAGTATCTATAACATTAGACCTTTCATACCACAAATATACCCCTAGTAGGTATAGTTGTCAATGTTATTGTTTTAAAAAAGGAGGGACAAGAAATACAAAATCAAAATTTGCAAATTGACTTTGTATTTCTTGTCCCTCAAGGTATTCCGATAATAATTTATTGATGGTGGTATCTTAGATTTATACATTTTGTTTGTAAGAATGATCAATAATAAACAAATTAAATATAAGAATATTGCATTTTATTCATACTATAGTTTAGTTTTGTTGAAATTTAATGAATACGACAGCAAAATTGATTTATTATTTGTTAATCTGTGCGAATTAACTTGTTTTTATAAAAGGTGCTGCTGATTTACTTTACTTAATTCGTTAACAATTTTACGACTATCTTTATTTAGATATTGGACATAAATTTTGTTATTCTTTTTATGATAATTTTCAATTAGTGTGTCTATGGCATTAACTGCCGAATCATCCCATAAATGTGCTTCTTTAAAGTTTAAATAGATGGTTTTGTCACGTAATTCTAAATTTAGTTGGTTCATTAATGAATCTATAGAAACAAAAAAGATTTGTCCTTTGATATTATAATGAATGGCATGATTACTTTCTTCATATTGTACGGAAACATTTGAAATTTTGGTAGCAAAGGACAAGGCGCTTACAATTACACCAATGATTACTCCCAGTGCTAAATTACTTGTAATTAATACGATAGTTACAGTGAGAATCATCACAAGTGCATCTGTACGGGGTGCTTTTTTAATAAATTTAAATGAACGCCAATTAAAAGTTCCTACAGAAACCATAACCATAATAGCTGCTAGAATCGGCATAGGAATTTCAACGACCCAATCGCCAAATACGATGATTAAAATAATTAAGAATACACCAGCAGTAAAGGTAGATAGACGTGTCGTAGCGCCTGAACGGACATTGATTACAGATTGACCGATCATCGCACAGCCACCCATGGCACCAAAGAAACCTGTGATGACATTGGCAATTCCTTGGCCGCGAGATTCTTGGTTTTTACTACTATAGGTATCTGTTGCTTGATCAACAATTCGAGCTGTAAGCAAGCTTTCTACAAGTCCAACAATTGCCATAGATAATGCATATGGGAAAATGATTTTTAACGTCTCTAAGTTGAACGGCACATCTGGAATGAAAAATTGAGGTAACGAACGTTTAATTTCTCCTAAATCTCCAACTGTTTCTACATTTGCACCAGTTACTAAATAAGTTGCCGTTAATAATATAATTGCAATTAATGGCGCGGGTATCTTGTTAAAAATACGTGGTAAAAGATAGATAATCAGTAAGGTAATAATCACAAATAGATAAGTAGCAAAAGATATACCAAAAATATGTTTGATTTGTGTTAGGAAAATCATGATTGCTAAGGCATTAACGAAACCAATCATGACAGAGTTGGGGATAAACTTCATTAAACGACCAATTTTTAATATACCAAAGATAATTTGAATAACACCCATTAAAATAGTGGCTGCTAATAAATATTGGACGCCGTGATCACGTACTAAAGGCACAATAACTAAAGCTACAGATCCTGTTGCTGCAGAAATCATTGCTGGTCTTCCACCTACGAAAGAAATGACAACTGCAATAATAAAAGAGGAATATAGACCAACCATAGGGTCTACTCCTGCTATAATTGAAAATGAAATGGCTTCTGGAATTAATGCTAAGGCAACGACAATACCAGCCAATATATTGGTTCCTGGAGCAGTTAGCCATTCTCGTTTGATTTTATTTAACATCTATATTACTCCTTATTTAAAAATGAACTAGACTATTATATCATATGGTGAAAGTTATTAATCCTAAGTTATAAAAGTATTTATAAAACGAAAAGTCTAAGACATAAATAAGTCATGATTTTCAAAAGGTGTGACAAGTTTGTCATTTTAGAGCATAAGGTTGTTAGATGAAACAAACGAAAATAGATTGCAACTTAGTTAAACTAAGGATATAAATTATTTAAGGAGTGAATGGCATGCCTATACTAAAAGTAGAAGGGCTCACTAAAAGCTATGGCAACAGACATAGACAACAAGAAGTGCTTAAAGGCCTTGATTTTTCTATAGAAAAAGGCGAGTTTGTTACGATAATGGGACCATCTGGATCAGGAAAAACAACATTGCTAAACGTATTGAGTTCAATTGATTATATTACAAGTGGTACAGTCGAAATCAATGGCAATAAAATAAATAAAATGAGTAATAAAGCATTAGCTGATTTTAGAAAACAAGAAGTGGGTTTTATTTTTCAAAATTATAGTGTGTTAAATACACTTACAGTTAAAGAAAATATTATGTTACCACTTTCTATTCAAAAAATGTCTAAAACAGAGAAAGAGAAAAATTACAGTGAAGTTACTAAAGCTTTAGGAATTCAAGATTTAGGTCATAAATATCCTAATGAAATATCTGGAGGACAACAACAACGTACTGCTGCAGCGCGTGCGTCTGTTCATAAACCGGCTATTATATTTGCAGATGAGCCTACTGGTGCATTAGATTCTAAAAGTGCCCAAGATTTGTTGAATCGCTTAGAAGATTTAAATGAAAATTTAGAAGCAACGATTGTTATGGTTACACACGATCCTGTCGCAGCAAGTTATTCAAATAGAGTAATCATGTTAAAAGATGGTAACATTCACTCTGAAGTGTACCAAGGTGATGATTCAAATCAAGCCTTTTACAAAAATATTATTCATATGCAGACGGCATTAGGCGGTGTCGCACATGAGTTTTAATCAAATTGTGCTTAAGAATTTAAAACAGAATTTGCGTCACTATGCGATGTATATTTTTTCATTGATTGTAAGTATCGTATTATATTTTAGTTTCGTAACTTTAAAATATACAGAGAGTATTAATAATGAAAATTCAATGGCAATTATAAGAAAGGGCTCAGATGTTGGATCATATTTCTTATTTTTTATCATCATTGTATTTTTAATGTATGCAAATCAATTGTTTATAAAGAGGCGTACACGTGAATTTGCTTTGTTTCAATTGATTGGACTAACTAAGTCGAATATATTACGTATGCTTATAATTGAACAAATTGCTATGTTTTTAGTAACTGGTATCATTGGTGTCATAGTAGGGGTGTTTGGGTCTAAGCTATTACTTATGGTTGTGCTAAAAGTTTTGCATATTAGTACAAGTGTAGCTTTAACTTTCCAATTTGCTGCAGTATTTCAAACAAGTTTATTAATCTTTATATCCATGCTACTAATTATTATACAAAGTTATATTTTCTTGCGCAGACGTAGTATTTTATCAATGATGAATGATAGTACAAAATCAGAAGTATCAAAGAATACTATCTCAATAGTAGAGATTTGTGCAGGCCTCTTAGGAATTGTGATGATTGTATTTGGTTATTATATGTCCACAGAAATGTTTGGGAAATTCTCGAATGGAATGATGTTTACACCTTTTATTATATTGCTTTTAACAGTAGTAGGTGCTTATTTGTTCTTCAGAAGTTCCGTATCTGTTATTTTTAAAATGATAAAAAATGCGAAACGTGGCAAAGTGTCTATAACTGATGTTGTATTTACATCTTCGATCATGCATAGAATGAAGAAAAACGCTTTGTCGTTATCAATAATTGCAACTATATCGGCAGTAACGGTGACTGTTCTTTGTTTTGGTGCTATTAGTAAATCAACTATTGAGGATAATGTTGCCATGACATCACCTCAAGATTTTAATTTTATTGATAATAAACAAGCAGAGTCATTTGAAAGTAAAATGAAAGAAGCGCATATTGGTTTTGATAAAAAGTATAAAGAGGTTTCTGAAGTGAAAATGTCGAAAGATACATTTTTTAAAGAGACTGGAAATCCAAATATGTTTAAACCTGATTCAATGTTAATTACAAGTAACAAAATTTTCAATGATAAGCAAGTGACTGGTAATCGTGCAAAAGTAGTTAATATGGGAACCACTGGAGGGCTCGTTCAGCACAATGAAAAAGGTGAGATTGTGTTAGAAAACCATTCCCAAGAAACGTTTAAAGTCATTGGCTCAGAAAAAGACGTTAACTTTATGAGTGTGATAAGTTTTGGTGGTCCAGTGTTATTAGTTAGTGATGATAAGTATAATAATTTAAAACAAAATTCTGCCGAAATACGTAAACAATTTGGTTATAATTTGAAAAAGCAAAGTGATTGGAAGGAAGCAAACAAAATTGCTAAATCAGTGTCGCCAAATACGGAATCGCAAAAAATGGTACGTCAATCGATGGATGATTCTATAGGTATTCTATTATTTGTTACATCGTTTTTAGGGTTAGCCTTTTTAGTCGCAGCAGGTTGTATAATCTACATTAAACAGATGGACGAAACTGAAGATGAAATACCTAATTTTGTTATTTTACGTAAGATTGGCTATACACATCACGATATGTTAAAAGGGCTAGCTTTAAAAGTGACGTTTAACTTTGGTTTACCTCTTATTGTATCCTTACTGCATGCCTATTTTGCAGCAAAAGCATTTATATTACTTATGGGTGGTAATAGTATGTTACCAGTTTATATTGTTATGGGTACTTATTCTGTTGTGTATTGTATTTTTGCAATTATGGCATTTGTACATTCAAGTAGAATTGTTAAGCATTCGATTTAAAGGAAAGTCCTAGGAGTAATTTAAAATAAGATAGAAAATTAACAGTTATAGATGAAAGTGAGCTTCTCAATGTTAAGTAAATTTATAAAAATATATTTAGTGCAAAGTA
Source organism: Staphylococcus sp. KG4-3 (assembly GCF_033597815.2). Taxonomy (NCBI): domain Bacteria; kingdom Bacillati; phylum Bacillota; class Bacilli; order Caryophanales; family Staphylococcaceae; genus Staphylococcus; species Staphylococcus halotolerans. The sequence goes on along the minus strand of NZ_CP166245.1, from coordinate 2,520,369 downwards.
TATATAAGTGATGAGCAAAGATGTTTGCTTAACTAATTGGATGTTGTTTATATCATATAAGCCTTTGAGGAATTTTTTTATTTCTCAAAGGTTTTTTGTATTGTTATTAAGTTGTTTGCTATTGAATATTCATTTAACATGTTTGAATCCTATTTAAAGTGGTATTTGGCAGTAAAAGGGTAAAATGGAGGTATATAACATATGAATTTAACTGAATTCCATAAAGAAATTAAAGGATATACGCAAGATAGACAGCCAGGCATACAAAAAGATATGAATCCCCAGCCTATTACTGAAATGGAAGATTACAAAAGTGGTGGTAAACTCCAAGGTAAAATTGCATTGGTAACTGGGGGAGATTCAGGGATTGGCCGGTCTGTGGCGGTATTGTATGCTAAAGAAGGGGCAGATGTGGCGATTGGTTATTACGATGAACACGAAGATGCTGAAGCGGTAGTAGAGCAATTAACTTCACTAGGCGTCAATGCAAAAGCATATGCGCATGACTTAAAAAGTGTCGACGCATCAAAAAATTTAATTGAAAAGGTCGTTAAAGATTTTGGTGGATTGAATATATTAGTTAATAATGGAGGGGTACAATTCCCTCAGGATAGCTTTGAAGATGTTTCACCAGAACAGATTAAAGAAACGTTTGAAACGAATATTTTTGGCATGATGTTCTTATCGCAAGCTGCAGCACCACACTTGACAGATGGCGATGCAATTATTAATACTACTAGTGTAACTGCTTATAGAGGATCAGCTCATCTGATTGATTATTCTGCTACAAAAGGTGCAATAGTTGCCTTTACACGTTCATTAGCGTCATCTTTAATTGGTCAAGGAGTTCGAGTAAATGCTGTTGCACCAGGGCCTATTTATACACCACTAATTCCAGCTACTTTTTCAGAAGATAAAGTTGAGAATCAAGGTGGAGATACGCCAATGGGAAGAAGAGGGCAACCAGCAGAACTTGCACCTTCTTATGTTTTCTTAGCATCATATGCAGATAGTTCTTATATCACTGGTCAAGTTATACATGTAAATGGCGGAGATTATATAACATCATAATATAAAAATTAAAAAAATATAAATAAAAAGTAACGAGACAGTTTTTTAGCTGTCTCGTTACTTTTATGTTTGAAGGTTGTCTTGGAAATTTTAGTTTAGACAATTAATGTCAATTGTAGGTTATTTTATCTAGAAGAAAGTGTATAAACGTTAGAAGAAATCTGAAGGTTTCAGATCATTGAAATCTAAATTTTTTAAGCCGTCAAAATTAATGTTTTCAATAGTTTGTACTATTTCACCGCTTTTAAATTGGTTATAGTAGTTTGTCGCTTCTGAAACAATATCGTGTTCCTCGAATGTTTTCACTATACCAAGTATTAAGACAATTGCTATCGCTCCTTTAAATAAGAATTTCATAATTATTGACTCCTTCTATAAGTTTATAACGTTATTTTACAGTATTTTTTCTAGTAAAACATGCGTCCATAGTATAGAAAGTGTATCATACATAAGTTGTATATTGTATATTAAACAATTGTGTTAAATTATTTTTTATAATCCGAATGCTATAGGTAACCAGAAATAAGTAAAGAGTGAAATTACAATGATAGCGAAAATATTTAAAATAAAACCAGCTTGTACCATGTCTTTCATCTCTATTTCATCAGAGCTAAATACAGCTGCATTAGGTGGTGTTGAAATCGGCAGCATGAATGCACATGTAGATGAAACTGCAACGATGCCCATAATTATAAATGGATCTTGACTAATCGCTGCTGCAAAGCCAATACTAATTGGCATCAACATATTAGAAACAGCTGTGTTTGACATAACCTCTGTTAAAAATAAAATAGCTGTTGTTAATACAAGTACGATTAATATTAATGGTAGTGGTTTTACAATTCCCATCATACTACCAAACCATTTTGTAAGTCCTGAATCTTCAAAGGCTGCAGCTAAAGATAATCCGCCTCCGAATAAGAGTAGTATACCCCAAGGGAGTTTAATCATATCGTCCCATATAAGTAGCCCTCCTTTTTTAGATTTTGCGGGAATGAGAAATAGTAATACTGCACCAAACATTGCAATATTAGTATCTGTTATATGTAATGAGCCGGGGAGTAATCCGCCAAATATCCATAAAAGACTGACAAATAGAAAAACAACTCCTGTGAGTTTCTCTTCCTTGGACATAGGCCCTAAATCATGCAATGCTTTCTTCGCAAAATCTGATGATATATGATCCGCATCTTCAATTCTAAATAACCATTTCGTTAGTAAGAAATAAAGAATTGCTAATAATATGATAGTAAGTGGTAAGGCAAAAATCATCCACTGAGCAAAGGATACTTTTCTATCAAGGCTAGAAGATGCAATTGCTGCAAAAACAGCGTTTGGTACTGAACCGATAAGTGTTGCTAGTCCACCTATAGATGCCGAATAAGCTACAGTTAGGAGGAGTGATTTACTAAATTTACTAGCAGACTCAGGCTTAAGAAATTGTGCCTCTTTAATTTCTTTGATGAGTGCTAACGCAATAGGTAACATCATGAGTGCAGTAGCCGCATTTGAAATCCACATAGATATGAAGGCAGTCGCAATCATAGTACCTAGAATGATACGGTTACTATTTGTTCCCATCATTGAAATGATGGTCATTGCAATACGCTTGTGTAAGTTCCATTTTTCAATGGCTAAAGCAATAATAAACCCACCCATATACATAAAAACTATAGGATCAGCATAAGCACTTGATGCGATAACTTCATCAGTACCTCCTGTTAATGGAAGTAAAATTAGTGGAATTAAGGATGTTGCTGGTATAGGAATAGCTTCTGTAATCCACCATGTTGCCACAAATAGTGTAACTGCAAGTACAGCTCTAGGTGAGTCATCTAAACCTGTTATTCCAGGAATAAAGTAAAAAATAAGAAAAAGCAAAGGCCCCAAAATTAAACCGATTTTTTGTTTCATAATTATTTCCCCCTTGTTTGTGACGCTATAACTGTAAGAATATCAATAACCTAACATATAGACAATTAAATTTTTCAGAAAATTATAAAAATATGTAACCAAGACTGATAGAATATAGGTGATATATTAAAACAAATATAAGAAAAGGGATGATTTTATGATGGTGGGTGCACTTGTAGACAAAGGGGATACATGGATTTTATGGGCAATCATTATTGTGTGGGCAACGGTGAGTTTATTTTTAGAACAGAGGTATCAATGGGCAAGTACAATTTCTGGGGCCATTATTGCACTTGTTGGTGCGATGGTATTATCTAACTTTAAAGTGATACCAACGAGCTCACCCGTATATGATACGGTATGGGACTACATTGTCCCTTTATCGATACCATTACTATTATTTAGTTCTAATATTATGAAAATATGGAAAGAAAGTAGAAGGTTGTTGATTATATTCTTCATTGCTTCGTTGGGAACTATGATTGGAACGTTGGTTGCATTTATTGTATTAAATCAATGGATACCTTATTTGAACAATATAGGAGCTATGATGACAGGTAGTTATATTGGTGGTGGAGTCAATTTTGCAGCGCTAAGCTCTAAACTTGAAACACCAGGCGATATGGTATCATCTACAGTAGTAGCAGATAATAGTGTTATGGCTTTGTATTTTATGCTATTGATTGCACTCCCTTCACTCCCATTAATTAAAAAGTATTTTAAAACAGACTATAATACAAAACAATCTCCAAAAGTACAACAATCGTATTGGCAACCTAAAAAAATTCAATTGTTAGATATCGCATTTTCGATAGCGAGTGCAATCACACTTGTCGCAGTTAGTTTTAAAGGTGCTGATTTGATTCAGCAATGGATACCTAAAAGTAATATTGTGCTCACAATTATTACTTCTTTCTTTGGAGATTCCTATCTTTTGCTAACGACTTTAACGCTAATTGTGGTTGCGATATGGGGTGACTTCTTTGAAAAGTTAGCTGGTGCATCAGAAATAGGTACTTTTTTAATTTATATCTTCTTTGTAGTTATAGGTATTCCTGCTTCTTTTGCTACAATTGTAACAACGGCGCCATTACTCTTTGTTTTTGTTATTATTATACTCGTTTTTAATTTAGGATTAAGTTTGTTGTTAGGCAAGGTATTTAAATTTAAAATTGAAGAAATATTATTAGCGAGCAATGCGACAGCAGGTGGACCAACAACTGCAGCTGCATTAGCAATTGGAAAAGGATGGACAGGACTCGTTGGTCCTATTCTAATAGTAGGAACATTAGGGTACGTAGTAGGAAATTATGCTGGTACATTGATGTATCAATTATTAAGTCATATCTCTTAATCCATATCGAAGTGTAATACGTAATTATAAATATAGGGAAATTAAACTAAATGCATATGATAAGAAAGGAAGCAATGATTATGAGTGAAAAAAATAAGATGTTAGCTGGTGAATGGTACGATGCAAATAATGATAAAGATTTAGAGGCAGAGCGAATGAAAGCTAAAGATTTATGTTTTGATTTAAACCATGTCCGTCCTAGCAATCAAACACAGAGACAAGAAATAATAACGGAATTATTAAATTATGAGCCTCAATCATTAGAATTACTAAGTCCATTCCAAGCTGATTATGGCTATAATATCAATTTAGGTCAGCGTGTCTTTATTAATCACGATTGTTATTTTATGGATTGCAATAAAATTGCTATTGGAGATGATGTGTTTATTGGTCCTAATTGTGGGTTTTATACAGCAATTCATCCTCTTGAATATCAAGCGAGAAACGAAGGGATAGAACAAGCTTTGCCTATAAATATTGGGAACAATGTTTGGATAGGAGCTAATGTCGTTGTATTACCTGGCGTAACTATCGGTGATGGTGCTGTTATAGGAGCGGGTAGTGTGGTTGCTAAAGACATACCTGCCAATGTGCTTGCACTCGGCACACCTGCGAAAACTGTTAGTACAATTAATCAATAATTATGCTTTATCTGTTTTTATTAAATACATTCACTTAATATTTAAGAAAGTGCCGTCAAAAAATTATTGTTTTGGCGGTATTTTATATTTTCTAATTTTCTTGTTTTAATTTTTATAGTGACTGTTTGTTTTAGGTGAATAAAAGAAAATGGGGGTATTTTTCACTGAACTATTATAGAGAATGGAATTATATTTGTATTTGGTTGTGTAATATCAAAAAATAAATTAAAATTATATTGAAAAATATTCCGCGGAGCTTAAATGGAAAATAATTAAATTGTTCGGAATATAATTGAAATTTGTGTTAAAATATAAAAATGTGAGTGAAATGGTAAGAGTAATAATAGTGACTATATAAACATGAATTCAAAATTTATAAAATATAAAGTTTTTACAGATTGTTTGAACAAGCCAACTTTTAAATAACTATTTCCATATCTAACTTAACGATCACTAGACAAGAAAAGAGGAATATTGAATATGGATATTTTAATTGGTACATTATTTTTAATTATAGTGTTAGCTTTATTTACAATATTTACATATAGAGCACCTAAAGGTATGCGTGCGATGGGAGCTTTAGCAAATGCTGCAATTGCAACATTTTTAGTTGAAGCTTTTCACAAATACGTAGGTGGAGATTTATTAGGTATTAAGTTTTTAGGAGAATTAGGTGATGCTGCTGGAGGTCTAGGTGGCGTTGCGGCAGCTGGCTTAGTATCATTAGCTATTGGTGTTTCACCGGTTTACGCGTTGGTAATCGCTGCATCATGTAGTGGTTTAGATTTGATACCAGGCTTTGTAGCTGGTTATGTAATAGGTTATTTAATGAAATATGCTGAACGTAAAGTACCGGATGGTATAGATTTAATAGTAGGTATTATCATCATTGCACCTTTAGCAAGGTTAGTTGCAACAGGTGTAACGCCGTTAGTCAATAACTCGCTATTAAAAATAGGGGATATTATTCAAAGTTCAACTGAAGTAAGTCCAATTATTATGGGGATTATTTTGGGTGGAGTCATCACAGTTGTTGGAACAGCTCCACTTAGTTCTATGGCTTTAACGGCATTATTAGGCCTTACGGGTATGCCAATGGCGATTGCGGCCATGGTGTCATTTGCTTCTTCATTTATCAACGGCACCATGTTTAACAAACTAAAATTAGGTGACCGTAGATCTAGAATTGCAGTATGTATTGAACCACTATCTCAGGCTGACGTAGTGTCTGCGAATCCAATACCGATATATACAGCAAACTTTATAGGAGGTGCACTTGCGGGTGCAGTTATCGCCTCTTCCGGTATGATAAATGATGCTACAGGTACTGCTACACCGTTAGCTGGATTTTTAGTAATGTTTGGATTTAACGATCCAATGAAAATCTTTATTTATGGGGCTATTGTAGGTGTTATCGGTTTAATTGTTGGTTATGTATGTTCCATTATTTTTAAGAATCACCCAATTGTTTCCAAAGAAGATATTGAAGCAAGATAAAATTAAAAAGCACTTTGACGCATCTAAAACAATCGTCAAAGTGCTTTTTTTAATCGCTTAATTGGCTATCAGGAATATCGGTAATGAACATATGACCGGGAGCATGTGTAATCATAATTTCTGGTTTAGCATCTAAAGCGACAGATTGAGGCGTTACACCACAGCCCCAAAAGACAGGAACTTCATTATTTTTAATTTCTACGGGTTCACCAAAATCAGGCTTATTTATATTAGAAATACCAATTTCTGAAGGGGCTCCTATATGCATAGGTGTGCCATGTACATTTTTAAAACGAGAAGTAATTTCGGTTGCTTTAATCGCTTGTTGCATAGTCATAGGACGCATGCTTACGGTTATGTTACCAGAAAATTGGCCGCTATCGGCAGCTGGAATATTAGTCATATACATTGGTACATTATGTCCTTCTTCTAAATGGCGTATAGGAATACCAGCTTCCAGTAATGCATGTTCAAATGTAAAGCTACAGCCTATTAAAAAACTGACCATATCTTCTGTAAACAATGTGTCGATGTTAGCTCTTTGTTCTATGAGCTTACCTTGTTTATAAACACGGTAGGCAGCAACTTCGGTAGTGATGTCAGCTTGTTGACCAAAGGTAGGAAATGACTTCGATCCTTTTTCTGACACATCTAAGAGCGGGCAAGTTTTAGGGTTCCTAAAGCAAAATTTCAAAAAGTCATAAGCATAGGCAGAAGGAAGTATGACAACATTAGCCTGAATGTAGCCTTTGGCCATACCACTTGTATGTCCGGTCAGTTCTCCTTGTTTAATCATTTTTCTTATTGTAGTTGGTTGTTGTATTTGTAAGTCCAAACTTATCATCCCCTTATAAAAGTAATAATACCATTTTACCAAAAATTCAGAAAAATATAGTGTTGAGCATATTTTAATTACTTTGTAATACGGTTTTAAAATACTAAAAATAACGTTATAATAAATCAGTAGATGTATTGAATTCATAATGATTTCTTGGGAGGGGACATATGAAGAGGACTGGAGAAAAGGTGCTTGTATGGATTGGTATTATCTTGCAATTTATACTAATATTTTTAATGGCAATTGTCACACCATTTTTAAATGATATAAGCGTGAAAAACGAATTAGCAGATACTATTTATAATAGCGATATGTATAATCAGGGGACGCCACAAATGGATGCATCTAGCTTAGTAGATATTGCTAGTCAAATATTTCTTCTAGCTTTAATTATAGTGATTATATGTACTGTTTTGGCTATTATATTTGCTTTATTCATTAATAAAATTCCAAAAGTTGTAGGTGTATTCTTTATTCTCCTTGGCATTACTACGGTCTTAACGCTGAATTGGCTTACAGCTGTTCTATGGTTAATTGCTGGGATTATGTTGCTAGCGAGAAAACAGAAACATACAGATAGCCTGTATAGGTCGAGTGAATACAATAATTATAATAGAAACCAAAGTAACTATAATGAAACACAAAAAACTAAGGTAGATAACACTAGACAAACACGTATTAAACATAATGATTCGGAGCGAAAGCAATCAACACAGTTTAATCGTAGCGAAAGAAATAAGAAATAGTACTGTTGAGTATTGTGTATACTCGAGGGATTTTCAAACAAAATTGGCAAGAGTGAAATTAAAAAGGTGAGACAGAAGCTATAAGTTACTGTCTCACCTTTTTTATATACAATTGATGAAGCAAAGAGAATCAATTCATTTTGCCCTGTTTATAACTTTCATAAACACTATCATATTTGATATTTCCAATACCACCAACAACAAATTTGCCAAACTTAAATAGATTAAATAAATAAGCTAAACAGATAGAAACTACTAAAGTGATAATTAAGTTAAACGCGATATTACGTATCGAACTATCAGCTCTTAATAACCCTAAGTCATGTACAAAGAAATAGTGGGTTAAGTATATACAAAATGAATAGTTACTAATAAATAGTACAAATTTAGGTACATATTTTATATAAGAAGAGAATAAGAAAAAGACTAATATAACCATAGTGACATAAAAGGGAATGTCAAAACGTTTCGATTCCACCCAGGTACTAATGCCTAGCAGATAATTACCAATTAAAATAGATGATGCAATTACTAGTCCTATAATAATGGGCCAAGTGTAACGTTTAATATTTTTCATGAATGTTTCATAATAAATACCTGTATAAAAACCAAGTAAAAAATAACTAAGCCATCCTAAAAATAACATCCAACCTTCTCTTTCCCAAAATAAGCCTAAAATATCATTTTCTGATTGTGGTACATACTGGCGGAATGCCCAGTATATTGTAGCGAATATTATCGAACCGATAACCATTGGAATAGGCTTCCATTTAATTAAATACTTAGCAAAAAGAATATGCAATATGTAGAATTGGAAGATAATGATAATGAAGTAGGTGACAGCGCCACCGTGAAACATAGTATCTCCAACATTATGCATATATTGAGCTAATGTTTTTGGCTCGAAATAAAAATATGAAATACCAAGGTTAATCAAGATATAAGGTATACCTAAATAGATTAATTTATTCTTAAAAAATCCTGGTTTTGTTATAACGTGATAATTTTTAGCTAATAAAAATTCTGAAATAAATACGAATAATGGTGTACTAAACATAAGGAGTAATTGGAATACTCTAATAGTTGTACCATGACCAACAAAATCCATTTTACTAAAAGTTGTTGTAATCGAATGAATAAGAACAATACTTAAACAAGCTATCGCACGCATCCAAAATATCACAGACGTATATGTTTTCATTATAGCTTACCTCTCGATTGTTCTTTTTGTGTTTTTAAAATAAATATAAATCTTATTATTTGTGAATAATCATACTAACATATTGAATTTAGTCTAAATGTAAAGTTTAGATTACAAATTATTAAATTTATATATTATATATTTATGGGTGCAATAATAAATGTGATTGAATAAAATTTCAAATATCAACGTAATGGATGAAATAAGTTCAATACCATTTATTTTAATAAAAAATGTTGTAAGCGATTGCAATTATTGTTTGATAACTATACAATGGCAATAAGAATGGAAACATTTCCATTTAGTTTTCTATTTACAAACTTACATGGGGGTAGAAAAATGGTAGTCAATTATCACAACGAACCAGGCATTGATTTTACAGATAGTAAAAATGTCGAGTCATTCAAAAAAGCTTTAGAGAAAGTTAAAGGTGAATTGAATCAAAAAATTCCTTTAGTTATTAACGGGGAAGAGAAATTTACAAAAGATACGTATCAGTCTATCAATCCGGCTAATACTTCTGAAGTTATTGCTGAAGTTTCAAAAGCAACGCAAAAAGATGTAGATGATGCATTTGATGCAGCTAATGAAGCATATAAATCTTGGAAGAGATGGTCTCACAAAGACCGCGCAGAATTTTTAATTAGAGTTGCAGCGATTATTAGACGTCGTAAAGAAGAAATCTCAGCTGTAATGGTTTATGAAGCAGGTAAACCATGGGATGAGGCTGTCGGTGATGCTGCAGAAGGTATTGACTTCATTGAATACTATGCAAGGTCAATGATGGAGCTTGCAGATGGTAAACCAGTATTAGATAGAGAAGGAGAACATAATAAATATTTCTATAAACCTATCGGTACAGGTGTAACAATCCCACCATGGAATTTCCCATTCGCAATCATGGCTGGAACAACATTGGCACCAGTAGTTGCTGGTAACACAGTACTTCTAAAACCTGCTGAAGATACGCCATTAACTGCTTATAAATTAATGGAAATCTTAGAAGAAGCGGGACTACCTAAAGGCGTTGTTAACTTTGTTCCAGGTGATCCAAAAGAAATCGGTGATTATCTTGTAGATAGTGTACACACACACTTTGTAACATTTACAGGTTCTCGTGCAACAGGTACAAGAATCTTTGAAAGAGCTGCAAAAGTACAAGATGGTCAACAATTCTTAAAACGTGTTATTGCTGAAATGGGCGGTAAAGATGCGATTGTTGTTGATAAAAACATCGATACAGATTTAGCTGCAGAGTCTATTGTAACTTCTGCATTTGGTTTCTCGGGACAAAAATGTTCTGCATGTTCTCGTGCTATCGTACACAAAGATGTATATGATGAAGTGTTAGAAAAAGCAATAGCTTTAACTAAGAACTTAACGTTAGGTAACACTGAAAATAACACATATATGGGACCTGTTATTAATCAAAAACAATTTGATAAAATTAAGAACTATATTGAAATTGGTAGTAAAGAAGGTAAGTTAGAACAAGGTGGAGGCACAGATGATTCTACTGGTTACTTCATTGAACCAACAATTATTTCTGGCCTTAAATCAAGTGACCAAATTATGCAAGAAGAAATCTTTGGTCCGGTTGTAGGATTCGTTAAAGGTAAAGACTTTGAAGAATTATTAGAAATTGCTAATGATACTGATTACGGTTTAACTGGTGCAGTGATTACAAATAATCGTGAAAATTGGATCGAAGCTGTAGAGTCTTATGACGTAGGTAACTTATACCTTAATCGTGGTTGTACTGCAGCAGTTGTAGGCTATCATCCATTTGGTGGTTTCAAAATGTCGGGTACAGACGCTAAAACAGGAAGTCCTGACTACTTATTAAACTTCTTAGAGCAAAAAGTTGTTTCAGAAATGTTCTAAAAATAAATGATTAAAAGGAGCGAGCATACGCAATCAAAATTGATTGTGTACGTCGCTTCTTTTTTTATTCATCTATGACTTGGATATTAATTAATTTTCTGAAATACTTGTCTAGTTCAACAGGTGGTAGTTCGATACATTGTTCTCTAATCCACTCTGTAAATCCAAACAGGCTCGCACCATAAACATAAAATATAAGTTCGGCAGGAATTTCAGAATCTACTGAGATACGGTGCTCATTTTCTTTAATATCATTCTGTAAAACGCTGATGAAATGATTTGATATCGTACGTTCAAACTCTTTGTCATGTTCTTGTTTATCCTTGATACGTTGCAATTCAATCACATCACTAGTTCTATCTATTACTGAAAAGGGCGCATTGATACGTTCTTTTAAATCGATTGAAAAGTAATCTTTTGTCACGAACTTAATTAAATAAATCAAAAGGTCGTATTTATCATAAAAATGTTTATAAAATGTTGTACGATGTACTAATGCTTTTTCGCATATTTGATTCACTGTAATAGTTGAGAAAGTTTGTTTTTCAAGCAATTCATAGAAACTTTGAGAGAGGGCACGTTTAGTTTTAATAACACGTAAATCTTTTGTGTTCAATATACATTTCTCCTTATTTGTAGTTTAAATATACAAATTCTAATAATTAATTCTTTTAATAAAAGGGTAAAGCATTTAATATGTGGATAGAAATAATCTACAGTATATATTTAAACTATAACGTTGATTAATTTAGGAGGCAATAGTTTGGCAAAGTTTTTATATAGAGTAGGATCGTTTGTGGCTAAGCATAAATGGTGGAGTGTTGTTGCTTGGATAGTTTTGCTTGCGGCTATTATTATTCCCCTTACAATAAGTGCGCCGAAGTTCGATAATGACATTACTATGAATGGCTTACAATCACTCGATACTAACAAGAAAATTGAAGATGAATTTGGTCAAGATAGTGAAAAAGCTCAAATAAGAGTTGTATTAAAAAGCGATGCAAAAGAAGGTATCGTTAAGCCTGATGTGACTAAAGACATCAAAAAGGCTTTGAAAGATATAAAAGATGACGATAAAGATGTCAAAAATGTTTCAGATCCATATGATAGTAAACAGATTAGTAAAGATAAAACAACTGCGTTTGCAGATGTGAATTATGATGTTAAGACAACATCGCTAAAATCAAGCTCTAAAGATAATATCAAAGAAAAAGTAGATGAAATTAAAGAAGATCATAATGTACAGGTTGAATTAATGGGTACAGGTATGGAGTCTACAGAAATTGGTGGCGCTTCTGAGATAATAGGTGTCATTGTAGCCTTTGTCGTACTATTAATCACATTTGGTTCAGTTATTGCTGCAGGTTTACCAATCATCAGTGCATTACTTGGATTAGGTACAGGTGTAGGTGTGATTTCGTTACTTACATATGCATTCGATATTCCTAATGTTACTTTGACTTTAGCAGTTATGATTGGTTTAGCAGTTGGAATAGATTATGCATTATTTATATTATTTAGATACAGACAAATAATGAAGACAGAAACTAACCATATTAAAGCAATTGGGCTAGCAGTAGGTACTGCAGGTAGTGCAGTGATATTCGCTGGTGTCACTGTAATTATTGCAGTATGTGGTCTATCTCTTGTTGGAATAGATTTCCTAGCTGTTATGGGATTTGCTTCAGCAATCAGTGTATTTGTAGCAGTGGTAAGTGCACTTACTCTATTACCAGCACTAATTAGTATATTCCATAAACAAATTAAACCTAAAAGAACGAAATCAGAATTTAAAAATGATAACGATACTGGGTGGTCAAAATTTGTTGTAGGAAAACCATTATTAGCTATATTGGTTGGCTTAATTATTTTAATATTAGTTGCTATACCAGTTAAAGACATGCGTTTAGGTATCCCGGATGATGGTATGAAGACTGCAGATTCCACGCAGAAAAAAGCATATGATATTATCTCGGATAAATTTGGCGAAGGATTTAATGGTCAAATCGCAATGTTAGTAAATGTTAAAAATCAAAAAGATAATCCTCAAGCTTTACAGGATGATTTGAAAGCTATGCGTCAAGATATTAACGATATGGATAACGTTGATGTAGTTACAGCTCCACAACTAAGCGAGAGTAAAGACTTTGCGATGATCGCAGTTATACCTGAAAAAGGACCAAACGCAGAATCAACAAATACATTGGTTCATGATTTAAGAGATTACAATGATAAAGCTAAAGATGAATATGACTTCAAGACAGAAGTTTCAGGCCAAAGTGTTATTAATATAGATATGTCCCAAAAATTAAATGAGGCAATTCCATTGTTTGCTGGCGTAATTGTTGCACTAGCCTTTATATTATTAATGGTCGTATTCCGCTCGATTATTATACCTTTAAAAGCAGTACTTGGTTTTGTATTATCCTTAATGGCAGCACTTGGATTTACAACAGTAGTTATGCAAGAAGGTGTAATGTCTGGATTGTTTGGTGTCGATACTACTGGGCCATTGCTTGCATTCTTACCTGTTATAACTATAGGACTGTTATTTGGTTTAGCAATGGATTATGAAGTATTCTTAATGTCACGTATTCATGAAGAATATACAGTAACACATGATAATGAACATGCTATAAAAGTAGGTATTAAAGAAAGTGGTCCAGTGATTGTTGCAGCTGCATTAATCATGTTTAGTGTCTTTATTGCCTTTGTCTTCCAAGATGATGTGATGATTAAATCGATGGGATTAGCACTCGCATTTGGTGTACTCTTTGATGCAGTTATCGTACGTTTAATATTAGTACCAGCATTAACTAAATTATTCGGTAAAGCATCATGGTATATGCCTGCATGGTTAAACAGAATCTTGCCAAGTGTCGATATAGAAGGACATGGGTTAAAAGATGATATAGATAAATCAGATAAAAAGTAAATACTTGTTAAAGAGCACATACTAAGATTAGCCATGAAAATCTATGACAATAGATTTATTCATGGCTATTTTTTATAATTTTAAAGAGGGGAGGTTTATACGTGTTATTGGGGTTGAAAGGCGATGCTATCAAACATAGTTCACGCCTAGTTACATTCGATAGGATGGAACAATGAAATTGTTTTGAACTAATTAGGCTTTTGTTCTACTATCTTTTTGTCAAAAAAAGAACAAATTCTAGATTTTATAGATTATTGGGAATATTTCTTTAAAATAGTAAACTATAAAGAGGTGAATTATGGAAACTTTTTATAGTATTGATTTGATGAAAGTAACTAATAATAGTACCCAAATTAACCAAGGATTAAGAATTGGTTTGATATTAAATAACGATATGTCAATTTGGAATTTTAACGAATCTCATGAATTCAATAAAGGTGATGTTTTCATTATTAACCATCACGAACCTTATAGATATAAGAAAGACGAAGAGACGTTATGTATCGTGCTTCATTTAACAGAAAATTATTTAAAACAGTACTTAACTGACTTTACGGATAAAATTTATATATTGGATAAAGCACATATACAAAATGCAATATATAAACAAATTGTAAATATTGTAGCTAAAATCGGGATTGTTTATATCAGAAAAGGTGAGTTTTACCGCTTATATATAGAACAACAATTGATAGAATTAATGTTTATTATTGCACGGTTTTTACCTACAAAACGTAATGATTTTTATAGGAAAAGTGTAGAGGATAATCGTGTGGCGTTTGTATGCAATTATATAGAAAATAATTATAGTAATAGTATTTCGCTCAATGAAGTAGCCAATATGGTACATCTCAGTACTACTTATTTATCTAAAGTATTCACACGACAAGTTGGTATGGGATTTAGTCAATATATCATATATATAAGGCTGAAACATTGTAAGAAAGATTTAGTTATGACGGATAACTCAATTACACAAATTGCTGTGAAACATGGGTTCAGTAATTCGAACACTTTATTAAAACATTTTAAAGCACATATGAAATTAACGCCTTCTCAATTTAGAGAAAAATATAAAAATATAGAATTAGTGGAAACCATCAACAAAGAGCAAAAAGAAGTTATTTATCAAAGATATTTATATTATTTATCATTATATATTTACCAAACAGATGAGATGTTACTACAGTCACCTGAGGCTCAAAAAAGAATAGACATTAGACTCAAAGAAACAAAACAAAGTCTGTTACCGTATGATCATGTCATACAAATAGGGAACTTAGAAGTATTACTCATCAAAAGATTTAGAAGACAATTGCTTGAAGTTAAAAATAATATTGGCGTAAATCATGTGCTAATCAAAGACCCAATCAAAGAGGAATTTGTAGAACATGAATGGATTGAAAGTGATGAAGAAATTCCCAATATTCACCCATATATGAAATTAGATGAATGCTTGGATTTTCTAATTGAACATCAAATAGGTTTAGGAATAGAAATAGATCCGCCTAAGACAAGAGTAAACTTTAAAGTATATTATCAAGAAATGACTTATTTATTAGAACACATGTATAACACATTAATGGAGAGAAAATCACTTGATTTAATAGTTTATATTAGTACTAATGATGAACAGTTATTTAAGTCTCTTTTGAAATTATTTAAAAATTATTTTCCTCATATAAAAATAGTAATGAATACGAGCATTGATTCAGAAAAACAAGCAACTGCAGTTAAGTATATTTTAAATAGTCATCGAAATAATATTGATAGTATTAGTTTTAGTGCAAATCAAAATGATATGATTAATTTTAAATCAATCGACGATAATCAATATAACCAAACTAAAAAACATATTAAATTAAAATTGAAGCAAATTAAGCATTGGTTAGGTTTGAAAGATTATTGTATACCATTTACTTTGTTAAAGTGGAATACATTAACAGGGAATACAAATTATACAAATGGCGCGTATTTTCGAGCAGGTATTATTTTTGAACAACTAGTGGAAATGAATGAAGACATTCGTTCGATCGGGTATTGGTTAAATTTTGAGATACATCAACAATACTGTCAGAAAGAAACTATTGCTCAGTTGAATGGTATCGAGTTATATCATCAATTTGGAGGTAAGAGACCCGCCTTTTTTACAAGTACAATGTTTTCAAGACTCTCTGAGCAAATTTTATATAAAAATGAAAATTGTATGGTTATAGGTGCGTTTAATCATTTTCAGTTGGTTTTATGGAATGCAGAACATTATAATCCATATTTCACGATGAATGATTCATCGAATGATGTAAACTATAATGAATATCAATTTAATATTACAAATGCTTTACCTGGTACGTATAAAATTAAACATTACACTTTAGATAAGAATCATGGTGCGTTATATAAAGTATGGCAACAATATAATACACGTTATGGTATGGATAAAGAAACGATTGATTACGTAAATCGAGTTAATTATCCAAAATTAAATATTAGTGAAATCAAAGTCACAAATACAATTACATATCATTTAAAATTACTGACTAATGCACTACATATTATTGAATTTAGAAAATATTATAATGAAGAAACTTAGGAGCTAACCTAGGGGTATTGAACTTCAAATGCCCTAGGTTAGTTTTTTGAGTGAATAATGGTTACGAATACTGTAGTTATTGTAAAGTTTGGTAGTAATGACAAAAAATGGAGTTCTTTTTTTGTCATTACTAAAAAGGTACACAAAGTTATTATAAAAAGAATATAAAAATAGCAAATAATCTATATTAAGAAGGAAATAAGCGCGCTACAATCTTTTTTGAGAGAGGATAGCAAGTATCATTGATGGAAGATGTTTTGTAAACATCTCACAATTGAGCTTATCTTCCCTGTTTGTCATTTGTAAATTTAAAAATAGGAGGAACATAAAATGACTCAAAAGGGAAATGCGCAAACATATAAAGGTGACAATAAATTGATTTTAGGCATTGTGCTAGGCGTTGTGACTTTTTGGTTATTTGCACAATCTTTATTAAATGTTGTACCTACGTTGCAACAATCGTTTCACAGTAATATCGGAACAATCAGTATCGCAGTGAGTATTACGGCACTGTTCTCTGGTATGTTTGTTGTTGGCGCTGGAAGTCTAGCTGATAAGGTGGGCCGTGTAAAGATAACTTATATCGGTTTATGGTTAAGCATTATAGGATCATTATTAATTATCATTAGTAACTTACCAATATTATTAATTATTGGCAGGGTTATTCAGGGATTGTCAGCAGCAGCTATTATGCCCTCAACATTAGCAATTATGAAAGCATATTTTGATGGTAAAGATAGACAACGTGCATTGAGCTATTGGTCAATAGGATCGTGGGGAGGTTCAGGTTTAGCATCACTGTTCGGCGGGATGGTCTCAACATTTATTGGCTGGCGTTGGATTTTTATTTTATCTATACTTATTGCCTTATTATCAATGTATTTAATCAAAGGAACCCCTGAAACGAAATCACCAATAACTAATAATAAACGCTTTGATTATGTTGGTTTGATTTTATTTGTAATTATAATGTTAAGTATCAATATTGTTATTACACAAAGTGGTGCGTTGGGATTACTCTCACCAATTATTTTAGGACTTGTAATCATTTTTATAATTTCGACAATTATTTTCTTAAAAGTTGAAGTTAAAATAGATAATCCATTAATTGATTTTAAACTATTTAACAATAAGGCGTATACAGGCGCAACATTATCTAATTTCTTATTGAATGGTGTGGCAGGTGCTTTACTAGTTGCTAATACATTTGTACAGCAAGGATTAGGATTTAATGCATTTCAAACAGGATTACTATCAATAACATATTTAGTAACCGTATTATTAATGATTCGTGTTGGAGAAAAAGTACTACAAAAAGTTGGCGCGAAGAAACCAATGGTTTTAGGAACTTCTTTTAATATGGTTGGTATCATTTTAATTTCGCTTACTTTTTTACCTAGTATGATTTATGTAGTTGTCTGTATTTTAGGTTATTTACTTTATGGCTTAGGCTTAGGATTTTATGCTACACCTTCGACAGATATGGCTATTTCTAATTCACCAGAAGATAAAGTTGGTGTAGCCTCAGGTATTTACAAAATGGCTTCATCATTAGGCGGTGCGTTCGGTATTGCTTTATCTGGGGCATTATATGGGATTGTAGCAAATTTAACTAATGTACAAATTGGTGCATTAGCGGGCTTATGGTTAAACATTGTTATGGCATTGTTATCCTTATTCATTATTATAATTATGGTGCCTACAACAAAACAAATTAGAAAATAAAATCCCAATAGGGCTGACAAATATTTTGAAAACAAAAGGTGTATAATGTAATTATCACGTTATAGGGGGAACTATTATGGTGAAAGAATTAATAGAGTTATTGAAAGATAAAGAAGAACGAATGATTGAAATTCGTCGATTTCTACATCAATATCCTGAACTATCGTTTCATGAAGAGCAAACTCCAAAATATATTGAAGAGTTTTATAGAAATAAAGATTGTGATGTAGAAACTAACATAGGGCCTAACGGATTAAAAGTGACAATTGATAGTGGGAAACCTGGCAAAACAATTGCTATTCGTGCAGATTTTGATGCGTTACCAATTGAAGAAGATACAGGTTTATCATTTGCTTCAAAAAATAAAGGTGTGATGCATGCATGTGGTCACGATGCTCATACAGCATACATGTTAATACTTGCTGAAACATTAATAGAATTAAAAGAACAATTTAAAGGCAAAGTAGTAGTTATTCACCAACCTGCAGAAGAAGTGCCACCAGGAGGCGCACAAGCAATGATTAAAGATGGCGTGTTAGATGGCGTGGACCATGTGTTGGGTGTTCATGTTATGAGCCATATGCCTACTGGAACGGTTTTTTATCGTGAAGGTAACGTGCAAACTGGGAGAGACTTTTTTAAACTTACAGTAAAAGGACAAGGTGGTCATGGCTCATCACCACATACAGCAAACGATGCTATAGTTGCTGGTGCGTATTTTGTTAATGCTGCCCAAACGATTGTATCAAGAAGATTGAATCCGTTTGAAACGGGCGTCGTAACGATTGGTTCATTTGATGGTAAAGGTCAATTTAATGTCATCAAAGATAGCATCGTTATTGAGGGAGATGTTCGAGCATTAACAGACGATACAAAACGTACCATTAAAAATGAAGTTACACGCTTGTCAGAAGGTTTAGAATCAATGTTTGGTGTGGCTTGTGAGTTAGAATATCATGACGATTACCCTGCGTTATACAATGATCAGGCATTCACACGTTTTGTAGTGGATTCTATTGAAAATGCAGAAACAGATGCAATTAAAAAAGTAGAAAGATGTGAACCACAACCACCATCTGAAGATTTTGCATATTATGCTAAAGTGGTACCAAGTACATTTATATATGCAGGTGCAGCTCCAGAAAATGGGGATATTCATCCTCATCATCATCCTAAATTCACAATTAGTGAAAAAGCAATGCGAGTTTCTGCGGAAGCGGTAGGTATTACTGTATTAAACTATTTAAAATAAACCAATATTTAAGACACCTTGATGACTATTCACTTTATAGCATCAAGGTGTCTTAAATTATGTTGTAAAAATGATTATTAAACTATTATTTAACTCATAAACTTTAATATTGTCATAAAAGTTTATGAGTTAACTATTGAGTGTATATATAGAATGACAATAAAAAGATGAAGGATGATTATGATGAATGGCGATAAAAAAATAAATGAACTACTAGATAGTTATAAAAAACCATTAAAAAAACTTTTTAAGTATGATAAATCAAAAGCCTCAACATTTGATAAAGAAAGTAGAAATGAAGTTGAAAATGAAAAGGGTGTCTTTGTCATATTTAATAACAAAAAACCTATATTTGTGGGACAAGCTGGTGGATTTATGACGGGGTACAAATTAACACAAAAAGATCTGAATGATAAATTAGATCAATTTAATTCCAAATCTGACGCAGGTACAGCAAAATTTAGAAGAGTGTTTAGTGCGCAACAAAACTTAGATGAAATGGAACAACAAAATATTAAGGCAGAAACTTATAATTTAAAATTCCAATATATTAAAGTGAAAGAGAATCCAGCAATGATTAATATATTAGAACTACTTGCTTTAGAATACGCAAAAGATAATGAAATTGAATTGTATAACTTTTTATAAATTAAGATAGATTGTTCTCGGTTTTAATGCTTGAAGTGAGGTGATATGAAATGAATTTAAGCATATTAAGTATTTATTTTCAAGATCATGAGATAAGAATAAAACTACCAAAAAACTATTTTAAGACTGAACGGAAGTCTTATCCACTAGTTATAGTACAAGATGGCGATTATTTATTTAAAGATGTAAAGGTAGACGTAGTGTTTGCAGGGGTTGTTCCTAAAGACAGAAAGCAAGACTACACACCTTGGCACACAAACGTAAATGGAATTGAATATGGTGGTAAGGCAGACGATTATTTAGAGTGGATAGCTAATGAATTATTACCGTATTTGAAAAAATGTTTCAGTATTTCCAAGGAACATAAAGATATAGCTATCGCAGGTGCGTCGTTGGGTGGACTAGTATCATTGTATGGACTTTTAACGGAGAAGAATGTTTTTGGTAGCTATATATTAATATCTCCATCAATGTGGTATCCTGGGTTTTTAAAATATATGAGAGAGCATGAAATACTTAAACAGCCACGCCATGTGTACTGGTATGTAGGAGAGTTAGAAGGAAAGCAAAATAAACTTTTAACTCAAAGTATGGTTTCACAAACAGAACAAGGCGTCGATATTTTAAACGAACTCTTAATATCTGAACAATCAATGTTTTACTTTGTAACTAATAGAAAAGGAATACATCGTAAATATTACTTTAAAAAATATTTCAAACATGCAATTAAGAAACTATTTTGACTAAATGAAAAAGTTTTTCGCCTATATTATCAGAAAATTCTTTAAATTAATCTAAATTCAGCACTTTTATGTTAGAAAAGTGATAACATTTATAGTGTAAGTATTTATAAAATGGAGAATCATGCATCTAATAGTGGAATATAACGCTTTAGATGTAGCGTTGATTGATGTTTTGAATTTTTATAAATATTGATTGAATTTATATTTAAATATAGGGGATGCTTTTATGACAGAAAACACTAAAAATTTTTCGGGAAGTAAGTTATTGACTGGCATTGTATTATCTATATTAACTTATTGGCTTTTTGCGCAGTCTTTTTTAAATATAGGGCCAAAGATACAATCATCATTTAGTACTAGTCCAGATATAGTTAATATTTCAATTAGCTTAACTTCATTTGTTACTGGCGTTTTTATGGTTGTAGCGGGTAATTTTTCAGATAAACTTGGTAAGGTGAAGATGACTAGAATTGCATTGATACTTAGTATTATAGGTTCGCTTATGTTAATCGTTTCTGGAAATGTTGGTTTATTACTCACGGGGAGAGTAGTACAAGGACTATCAGCAGCTATTATAATGCCGGCCACAATTTCAATAGTAAATGACTTTTTTGAAGGTGAGGAAAGACAAAAAGCGTTAAGTTATTGGTCAATTGGCGCATTTGGTGGTACTGGTTTATCTTCTTTTTTCGCAGGTGCAATGGCAACATTTATATCGTGGCAATCGATTTTTGTATTATCTATTATTTTATCTCTTTTGGCGTTATTCTTGTTGAATAATTTACCTGAAAGTAAATTAGTTAAATCAACGTCTAATCAGTTTGATTATATAGGTCTTATTATATTTGTGATTATGATTGCAAGTATTAGTTTTGTGATTACACAAGGTTATAAAATTGGGTGGTTAAGTACCCCTACATTAGTCTTAAGTTTACTATTTTTCGTGTGTATTTTTATATTTTATAAATTTGAAAAGTCCAAACAAACACCTTTTATTGATTTAGAATTATTTAAAAATAGATCATATATTGGCGCAGTGTTAGCAAACTTTTTATTGAATACAGGTGTAGGTGTTATCGCTTTGTTTAACATGTATGCACAAGGTGGATTGAAACTGAGTGCATTCCAGGCTGGTATGCTCACTTTACCTTATTTAATTACATTATTACTTGTTGTTCGATTAGGTGAAAAAAGTATTAAACGTTTTGGAGCAAAACGTGCAATGGTTATCGGTCCGATTTTTACAGCTTTAGGCATATTACTTTTTAGTTTTACTTTCTTTGATAAATCTCTATATATAATTGTAGCATTAATAGGAGCGGTATGTTTTGGAGGAGGAACCGGCTTGTTTGCAACGCCAGCTCTAAGTACGGCGGTATCAACTACACCAGCTGAAAAAGTAGGAGTAGCATCAGGTATTTTTAAAATGGGATCTACACTAGGTGGCGCATTTGGCATCGCAATTATGACCTCTATTTATACAGCTGTAATACAAAGTGGCCGTAGCATTGAAGCAGCAGCAAGCATAGGTTTTATCGTAGGGACATGTTTAGTTGTTTGTGGTGTGTTAGCGAGTGCGCTGGTTATTCCAACTAGGAAGATTAAAACTAGATTGAAAACAAGTTGATTTGTTAAATTATGCGTAAATGGTTTCAGGTTAAGATGTTAATCATTATGAGTAGAGGCGTAAAAGTCAAAGACTTAGTTTCGCTACGCCTCTTTACCTTAAGTTATCATTTATGTTTAAAAGCTAAATGTAAATCGTGAGTAAATGCAATCAAAGGTCTTATAGTCATTTGAATACTGCCTATAACGAATAATACAGTACCAGTTGTTACAGTTGAACTGTTGAAAAATAAAAAGCTACCACATAGGAATATTAAACCTAAAATAATATCATTTAATTGGTAGAGTGCTTTATAAATTAATGTAATACGGTCGGATGTTGGATTTTTATGGAAATTTAGTCCGATACTTTTGTTGTTTTGTTTGAAGTGACTCACATAGAACCTCCTAGAGTTAAATACTATATGAGTTGTACATACCCCCAAGTATTTACATAAAACAAATAAAGTTTTATGATGATAGCAAATTAAAAGGGTGGAAAGAGGGATATTATGTATTATAAAACAACTTATCAATCACCGATTGGCCAAATCACCTTAACCTCTGACGGAGAAAGTATTACAGGTTTGTGGTTACCAAACCATCAAGACATTGAATCACATTATGATGATAAATTAGTGAATCAAAATCAACCAGTATTTGAGCAAGCTATACGCTGGTTAGATAGCTATTTCTCAGGAAATAAACCTAAAATAGATTTTCCTTTAAAGGCTAAAGGAACGCCTTTTCGAGAAACCGTTTGGAAAATATTGTTAGAAATACCACATGGAGAAACGGTAACTTATAGTGATATTGCCAGAAAAGTGGCGTTAGAAAGAGGTAAAGAGAAAATGTCTTCCCAAGCTGTAGGGGGAGCAGTTGGAAGTAATCCAATTTCTATTATCATCCCATGTCATAGAGTTGTGGGGAAAGATGGAAGTTTAACAGGTTATGGTGGTGGCATTGACACTAAAATTGAATTATTAAAATTAGAACAATTAGATATGACTCAGTTTTACAAACCTAAAAACAGTACCAAGCCGTGAGTTTGGTGCTGTTTATTTTGCATTTTCAAAAAAAAAATATGTATAAATAAATATACTGGATTTTATGGATAGTTGATTACTATCTTCAGTGTGTTATTCTGTACAACATAATAATAATTTATTTAGGTGGTGCAAATTTTGGGTGACGATGAAAAGCGATTTTCAAGTGTATTTGTTTTTTCAGCAACAATTGTGGGTTTGTTAGTACTTATTGGTGCAATTTTTCCAACCCAATTTGGAGAAATAACAGGATACATATCGACGTGGGTAACAAAAACATTTGGCTGGTATTACATGCTACTTTACACAGTTGTTTTAGGCTTTTGTGTATTTTTAGTATTCAGTCCGATTGGAAAGTTAAAACTAGGAAAACCGTTTGATAAACCGGAGTTTCATACGGTATCGTGGTTGGCAATGCTATTTAGTGCAGGTATGGGAATTGGTCTCGTATTCTATGGGGCTTCTGAACCTATATCGCATTATCTAGCACCACCTACTGCCGATCCAGAAACAAAAGCGGCAATGTCAGAAGCATTTAGATCATCATTTCTTGATTATGGATTTCATCCATGGGCTGTATATGGTGTAGTGGCATTAGGATTAGCATATTCGCAATTCCGTAAAGGTGAAAATGGATTGATTTCTAGAACATTACGACCTGTATTAGGCGATAAGGTTGATGGTCCGATTGGTGCCATAGTGGATGTATTAAGTGTATTTGCAACAATTATTGGGGTGGCAGTGTCACTTGGTGTCGGTGCCATTCAAATTAACGGTGGTTTGAATTACTTATTTGGTGTTCCTAACAACGCGCTTATTCAAGGCATAATTATTGCAGTGGTTACCGTCTTATTTTTATATAGTGCCTGGAGTGGTTTGAGTAAAGGGATTCAATATTTAAGTAATTTAAATATGATTTTAGCAGGTTTATTATTGGTCGTTATTTTTATAGTGGGCCCTACGATGTTAATTGTTAATATGATGACAAGTGGTACTGGGGACTATTTAAATACATTAATCTTTAATAGTTTAGATGTAGCGCCGCTGAATGAACAAAAAGCTGAATGGCTACAAAGTTGGACAATCTACTATTGGGGATGGTGGATGAGCTGGAGTCCATTTGTAGGTATTTTCATAGCTAGGGTTTCAAAAGGACGTAGTATACGTGAATTTGTTATCGCAGTATTAGGTGTACCTGTAGTGATTAGTATTATATGGTTTAGTGCTTTTGGTGCTACAGGTATAGATATAGGGCAAACACATAGTGAAATTTTCAAAATGCCCCCTGAGACGCAACTATTTGGTATATTTAATGAACTACCATTTGGCTTCATCTTATCAATTATTGCGTTAGCATTGATTGCTTCATTCTTTATTACTTCAGCGGATTCAGCAACATTTGTATTAGGAATGCAAACAGCTTATGGCACATTAAATCCTTCAGGTTTTATCAAAATCATTTGGGGATTAGCGTTGGCTGCTATTGCTTATGTATTACTACTTGCTGGTGGAGATACGGGATTAGACGCTTTGCAATCAGCAGCGATTATCTCGGCGTTACCGTTTAGTGTTGTTGTGATATTAATGATGATTTCATTATATAAAGATGGTAATGAAGAAAGAAAACAATTAGGTTTATCGTTACAACCAAACGAAAAGCAGTATGAAATTTATAAAAAACAAGTAGAAGCAAATGACAAGAAATAAACCATTATAAGAATGAGGTGTTTAAATCATGGGTGTGTTTTAAAGCATTCCTATGATTCAGCACCTTTTTTAGTATTGATATATCAAGGAGAAAACAAGGGAAGTAGTGATAGCAATACTATACGCAAATGACATTATGGATAGAACTAATAATTAATTTTTCGCCGCTCTTTCATAGAAAAGGGGGATAAGTGAACGAAATAAACATCACTTTATACACATCCTCCCTACATCAAATTGACGCCTGAGAGATAGGCGACACCATTATTATTCCGCCTGTAAATGTAAAAGTAAATACACTTCCAATACTTTGAATAATATTAGTTCAAGAGCAAAATAATGTGCCTTACTTTGGTAAAAGTTGAATTCGACTTTATGATTATCTATATATTCACTTTATACAGATATAACGAATGGTTAAGGCTGGGACAAATGAATTTTTGCCCCAGCCTCACATTAATTTATAAAGAGATAAGAATAAGTGATTTAAAACTTAATTTAAGGTATTATAATTACGGATATGATCGTTAATGCTTTCAAGATAGAAAATTGCATTTTCTTCATTTTCTAATTCAGTTTCGTGATCAAATTCTAAATTATCAAAACGGTTGAAGAAAGTTTCATATGTTTCAACTGAAATTTCTGTCCGGTTGTTTAGTAAATCTTTATGTCCTTGAATATCAAGTGCATCTTGGTAACCTTCAACAACTTTACCACTAAAGAATTCACCAACAGATCCAGAACCATAACTGAATAAACCAATTGTGTCATTAGCAGCTAAATCATGCGTTTCTAATAATGAGATTAAACTCAAGTATAGAGAACCTGTATAGATGTTACCTACATAACGATTATAATAAGTAGCTGCATCATAACCAGAAGTTAGGCGCGATTTAGTTTCTTCATCTATGTCATCTGTTAAAATTGAATCAAGTGCTTTTTTGCCCATTTTAGTAAATGGTACATGGAAGCATAAAGAACTGAAATCAGCTAGTGATTTATTGTAACGACGTGCATATTCTTGCCAACTTTCTTGGAATGAATGAATATATGCATCTTTTGATAATGCACCATCTACAAGTGGATAAGGTTGTCCGCTTGGACGCCAAAAATCATATACGTCTTCAGTGAAAGCAACCGCGTCATCATTTAGTTCAAGAATACGTGGGTTTTGTGATATCATCATAGCAACTGCACCAGCACCTTGTGTAGGTTCGCCACCAGAATTTAAACCATAACGCGCAGTATCACTTGCAATGACAAGTACTTTTTCATCTGGGCGTTGCGCTAAATAATCTTTAGCTAATTGTATAGCTGGTGTTGCAGCATAACAAGCTTCTTTCATTTCAATACAACGTGCAAATGGTTGAATACCTAACAAATTATGTATTTGCACTGCTGAAGCTTTTGCTGAATCTATTGCAGATTCAGTTGCAACAATAACCATACTGATTTGTTTTTTATCTTCTTCTGTCACGATGGCTTTTGCAGCATTAGCACCCATCGAAACGATATCTTGACTCATAGGACTTACTGACATCTCAGTTTGGCCGATGCCTAATAAGAACTTGTTTGGATCCACTTGACGTGATTCGGCAAGTTTAGCCATATCTACATAAAATCTTGGAACATAAAAATTAATTTGATCAATACCGACTGTCATAAAGCGTATCGACACCTTTCTATATATAAATAAGCAACTGTATCATACCAAATCATACGCATAAAATACAATTATTTGAAAAGAGCTATAAAGGAGACTAATAATGAATAAAGTAGCAATCGTAAGTGCAAAACGAACACCAATAGGAAGATTCAGAGGAAAGTTGAGTAAATATTCAGCAGTTGAACTGGGAACAAAGACATTAGAAGCTGCGATGAAGGCGATTAACATAGCTCCACAGAGAGTAGAACAAGTTATCTATGGTAATGTATTACAAAGTGGTAGTGGTCAAAATCCTGCTCGCCAAATAGCAATCCATGCTGGTGTTCCAAATACAACGCCAGCTATGACTATAAATGAAGTGTGTGGCTCTGGCTTAAAGTCTATTATTTTAGGAAAGCAATTAATCCAATTA
The DNA here is from genome assembly GCF_033597815.2 of Staphylococcus sp. KG4-3. Classification (NCBI taxonomy): domain Bacteria; kingdom Bacillati; phylum Bacillota; class Bacilli; order Caryophanales; family Staphylococcaceae; genus Staphylococcus; species Staphylococcus halotolerans. Next base: position 2,492,894 of record NZ_CP166245.1, on the reverse strand, counting down.
GGTGAAGCTAAAGTAGTAGCTGTAGGTGGTGTAGAAAGCATGACAAACGCACCTAAGTTAGTGTTTAATGATGATGAAGCACCTGTAGATAGCTTTATGCATGATGGTCTTACTGACGCATTTTTAAACGTACCTATGGGGATTACAGCTGAAAAAATTGCGGAAAAGTACAATGTATCACGTGAAGCACAGGATTATTTTGCTAACGAATCTCAACAAAAAGCACAACAAGCGACAGAAGTAGGAAAATTTAATAATGAAATCATTCCATTAGAAGATGTAAATGGAGAAATGATGACTACGGATGAAGGTATTCGTGGAAATAGTAGTGTAGAAAAATTAAGTACATTAAAAACAATATTTAAAGAAGATGGCACCGTAACAGGTGGGAATGCGTCTAGTATTAATGACGGTGCGTCTACAATCATTTTAATGGACGCTGAATATGCGAAACAAGAAGGTTATGAAATTTTAGCTATAGTAGGAGAACATGCCGAAATTGGTTGTGATCCTGAATATATGGGTTATGCACCATATCATGCAGTGACGAAATTATTAGATAAGACAGATAAAGTCATCGATGACTTTGATGTAATAGAAATGACAGAAGCATTTGCGTCACAAAGTATTCCTGTGAGAGATAATTTAGGTATATCTGAAGATAAGTTGAATCTATATGGCGGTGCGATTGCGTTAGGTCACCCAATTGGTGCAAGTGGCACACGCTTGGTTACAACTTTAGTTAATATTTTAGCTCAAGAAGAGAAACAATCAGGCATAGCAACTGCCTGTATCGGCGGCGGTTTAGGAATTGCAATCCAAATTGAAAAGGAGAATAACTAATGGAATCATTAGGTAAGACATTTCGTCATTTGTCTAGAACAGAAAAGTTAGAGGAGTTAGTAATTAAAGGCTGGTTATCAGAAGAAAATAAAAATGTATTACTCAATAATCCTTTAATTTCGGAAGAGGTTGCGAATAGTCTTATTGAAAATGTCATTGGACAAGGGACATTACCTGTAGGTTTATTACCTGAAATAAACGTAGACAATAAATCATATGTTGTACCAATGATGGTAGAAGAACCTTCAGTAATTGCTGCAGCTAGTTACGGAGCAAAGCTTGTAAATCAAACTGGAGGCTTTAAAGTTATTTCTAGTGAACGTTTAATGATTGGTCAAATTGTGTTTGACGGTGTAACTGATACAGCAGTTTTAGAGCAACGTCTGCAACAACTTGAACCGCAAATGAAACGTATTGCGGATGAAGTGTATCCTTCAATAATTGAGCGTGGCGGTGGTTTTCGTAAAATTGAAATAGATACATTCCCTAATGAGGGTTTATTGTCATTAAAAGTTTACGTAGATACTAAAGATGCAATGGGTGCAAATATGTTAAATACCATCTTAGAAGGTATAACAGCCTATTTAAAAAATGAAATAGAGCATGTTGATATATTGATGAGTATTTTATCTAATCATGCCACTGCTTCTGTCGTTAAAGTACAAGGAGAGATTACAGTTGATGCATTATCAAAAGGTGGTCGTGATGGTCAAGATGTTGCCAAAAGAATGGAACGCGCATCTGTATTAGCTCAAGTTGATATACACCGTGCGGCAACACATAACAAAGGTGTGATGAATGGTATCCATGCTGTAGTATTGGCAACAGGTAATGATACTCGTGGCGCTGAAGCGACAGCGCATGCATATGCAAGCAAAGATGGTCAATATCGTGGTCTAGCTACGTGGCATTATAATGAAGAAAAACAAGTGCTTGTAGGGACAATTGAGGTGCCTATGACATTGGCTACTGTAGGCGGAGGTACAAAAGTTTTACCAATTGCAAAAGCATCATTAGAATTAATGAATGTTGATTCTGCTCAAGAATTGGGTCACGTTGTTGCTGCTGTAGGATTAGCTCAAAATTTTGCTGCATGTCGTGCCTTGGTTTCTGAAGGTATTCAACAAGGTCATATGAGTTTACAATATAAATCATTAGCAATTGTTGTAGGAGCTCAAGGTGAAGAAATCACCCAAGTAGCAGAACGTTTGAAAACACAAGATCGTGCCAATACAGCAGTTGCACAACAACTCTTAGAAGAATTGAGATTACAAAAACAATAATATAAAAACCCCTAAATAAATTCATTAATTCATTTAGGGGTTTTTATATAAATAAATTTGATAATGATTTTTAAAATGATTCTCATATAATTAAAATATAAAGAAAGTGAAGAAAGGGGAACTGATTAATGGAAAATAAAAAATTACCTGGATTATCATATACGGGAAATGCTAAAAGTGAGGCGCCTATTCTTGCTCATGAACAAGGTATACAAACCATTACGGCTGAACCATGGCTAAAGATTTCTGATAGTGGATTACAACTTGAAGGGCTTTGCTTCGATAGAAATGGAGACTTAGTACTTTGCGAAGTCTTTGGGGGGACTATTTTTCATGTAGCCCTACCTGACAAAAAAATCACACAATTATTAAAATCACATAAAGAAAATCCAGCAGCCGTTAAAATTCATAAAGACGGACGTTTATTTGTATGTTATTTAGGTGATTTTGATAGTTCAGGTGGTATTTACGCTATTGATGGAAGCGGCAATAAAATTCAGGAAATTGTATCAGATATTGAAACAGAGTATTGTGTAGACGATTTAGTATTTGATAGTAAAGGTGGATTTTACTTTACGGATTTTAGAGGTTATTCGACGAAACCTAAAGGTGGAGTGTATTATGTCTCACCTGACTTTAAGTCAATCACTCCTGTGATACAAAATCTTGCAGTTGCTAATGGTGTTGCACTTAGCACTGATGAACAAATACTTTGGGTTACTGAAACGAATGCAAATCGATTACATCGCATAGAGTTATTAGAAGATGGTATTACCATTGCTCCCTTTGGTGCTTCTATTCCTTATTATTTCACAGGGCATGAAGGTCCAGATTCATGTTGTATAGATAGTGACGATAATTTATACGTTGCTATGTATGGTCAAGGAAGAGTTCTAGTATTTAATAAGAGAGGATACCCAATAGGCCAAATATTGATTCCTGGTCGTGATTCGGGTCATATGTTGAGATCGACCCACCCAGCGTTTATACCTGGAACAGATCAGTTGATTATTTGTTCAAATGATATTGAAAATGATGGCGCTTCTTGGATTTATACAGTTAAAGGATTTGCTAAAGGATACCAAAGCTATCAATTTCAATAAAATAAAAAAGAAACGTTGATTTGCAGCTTTTTGTTGCAAATCAACGTTTTTTTAGAAGAACACAGTTAACTATATCTATTAGAAAATTATCTTACGTAGTTTTCTAATAGATATAGTTATATTTGGCAGCTGCTGATTTACTTAATATTCTTGTGCCATAAGCTAGAGGACGATTGTAATTATATTCGGATACTTTAATACTGCCATTTTTATAAACAGTTTCTACATAAGCAACATGTCCATATGTGCCAACAGTTGATTGCATTACCGCTCGCTTCGCGGGCACTCTACCTACACGATATCCACTGTTTTTTGCTTTATAATACCAATTTTTAGCATTGCCCCAACTATTGGGTACAGGTTTACCCACGCTCGCTCTTTTATTAAATACATACCATGTACATTGATTTTTACTATAATAATTAACTGCTGCATTAGCATTTTGATTTTCATGTGTTGTTTGGAAGGTTATTGTCCCAGTCATAAGTATCGTAGTCGCAATAAATGTGTTTACTATGTTTTTTTAATATTCATACATTACTCCAGACATTTTTAAAATTATATATTTATCATAAGTAGCTAGAGTAAAAAGTACAATAAGATAAACTATTATTACAAATAACTTTAATATGTTTGAAATATATGCCATACAACTGTAATTTTCTTCAACAAATACTTAAAGAAAAACTGTAGCAGATATTTTTTAATTATAATTAATGTAATTCAGTGAATATAAAAATTAAAATTAAATATAAATTTAAATAATAAAGGAAGTATTGAAAGTGTTTCTCAACTTGAGTATGATTTAACTAACAAAGGAGGTGGCTATTATTTTTAGTAGAAACACTAAAGACAATAGTAGTAAGCACAAGGTTAAAAAGCCGTTAGGTTTTGTTTCGGCAATCGTTACGTTAGTGACGATGATTGCAGCAATGCTTTTTACAGTTGCAGTATTAGAAAAGGAACCACATATTCCTTTATTAATAGGAACAGCTGTAGCGATACTAATCACAATGTTACACGGTTATGAATTTAGCGAAGTTGAAGAAATGATGTATAAGGGGATTCGTCATGCTTTACCAGCAATCGTAATCATTATACTTGTAGGGTTGGTAATAGGATCGTGGATAGGCAGTGGTGTAGTCGCTACAATGATTTACTATGGATTACAACTGATAGACCCAAGATACTTTTTATCAGTTGTTATTATCTTATGTGGCATTGTAGCTTTAGCTATAGGCAGTAGTTGGTCGACGATGGCGACTGTGGGGGTCGCATCGATGGGTATTGGCATTAGTATGGGTATATCACCAGGTATGGTGGCTGGTGCAGTGATTTGCGGGTCATACTTTGGTGATAAGATGAGCCCACTATCGGACACTACGAACTTAGCTTCTGGATTAACTGGTGTTGACTTGTTTGCTCATATAAAGCATATGTTTTATACGACGATTCCAGCATTAGTTATTTCATTAATTGCTTTTTTCTTTATAGGACAACGCTTTGGTGGAAGAAATTTTGACGCAAAAAACATAAAAGACATTCTTGCGACGATGCAAGATAATTTTTTAATTACACCATGGCTATTACTTATACCAATTATTGTAATTGCACTCGTTGTAGTAAAAGTGCCTGCAATACCAGCAATTTGTGTAGGTATTATATTAGGGTTCTTTGCACAGATATTTTTACAAGGTGGCTCTATTACAGAAGCACTTACAGCTCTGCAAACAGGTTATACAATTGATTCAGGTAATAAATTAGTAGATGAATTGTTCAATCGCGGTGGATTGGAATCAATGTTCTATACGATATCACTGACACTTGTTGCAATGACCTTTGGGGGTGTCCTAGAATATTCTGGTATGCTCACAGCGTTAATTGCTGTTATTTTAAAAGTGGCTAAATCTACGGGATCATTGATCGCGTCTGTTATTGTATCGTGTATTGGAACAAACTTTACCTGTTCTGAACAATATATATCAATTATCGTGCCATCGCGCATGTATATAAATACGTTTAAAGATAAGAAACTGCATCCGAAAAATCTATCTAGAGCTTTAGAAGATGGTGGAACATTGACATCTGTGTTCGTACCTTGGAATACATGTGGTGTCTTTATTGCATCAACTTTAGGCGTTTCAGTGGTAGAATATGCGCCGTTTGCTATTTTAAATTATACTGTACCAATCATTTCGATTATATTTGGTTATATCGGTTTTAAAATTATCGGTTTAGATGAAACAGAGAGTGAACAACCGGAACAATCTCCACCAAATGATACAAATTTAGCATAAAGCATAAATACAATAGTGCAATAGCTGTAAATTTTATGAAGGAGCGGGACATTATAGGTGTTCCGCTCTGATTTTTATACTGGAAGTTTGTGAATGACTATATAAAGTATGTGATTGAATTATTAGAAATTATACGTATACTGTACAGTATTAATTATGTTTCAAGTAGAGGTGTAAACATATGGATATTAAACATATGAAATATTTTGTCGAAGTCGTAGATCAAAAAGGAATGACTAACGCTTCAAAATCACTATATATTGCTCAGCCTACGATTAGCAAAGCAATAAAAGATTTAGAAAAAGAACTTAATATGACTTTTTTCGATCGTAGTAAGAGACAACTCGTATTAACTGATGCTGGAAAAGTATTTTACAAAAAATGTAAAGAAATTTTAACTTTATATAAAGATTTACCAAAAGAAATTAATAGTTTGTTAGGATTAGAAACAGGCCATATAAGTATTGGATTATCGGCAGTAATGAACATGAATAAGTTTATACATATCTTAGGAGAGTTTCATCAAGAATATCCAAATGTCACCTACAATCTTGTTGAAAAAGGCGGCAAAATGATTGAGACACAATTAATCAATGACGAAATTGATATTGGTATTACAACGATACCCGTAGACCAAGATATTTTTCATTCTATACCACTTTATCAAGAAGACTTAAAATTAGTAGTAAATAAAGAACATAGACTAGCGAATAGAGAACAGATTAATATGGCTATGTTAAAGGATGAAGATTTTATCTTATTTAATGAGGACTTTTATCTAAATGATAAAATTATTGAAGCGGCAAAAAACGCTGGTTATGTACCAAAAACAATATCTAAAATTTCGCAGTGGAATTTTATAGAGAATTTATTAAGTGCGCACTTAGGCGTAAGCATATTACCAGAAAATATTGTGAATTTATTAGACGGTAGCTTTAAAAATATTACAATTGATGATCCAGGTATGCGTTGGGAATTGGGAGTTATTTGGAAGCGAGATAAATATCTTAGTCACGCAACAAGAAAATGGATTGAATTTATGAAAGAACGTTTATAAAAAAATAATTTGTAAAGTACCACACTACTTTTAAGAAAGTTTTATTTAAAAAGACATTGTTCATAGCAGATGGGGCGACGAAAACAATTTTGTACATTGTGTTTTCGTTGTCTCTCTCTTTTTTTATCTAATAAATATATAATCTATCAAATAGAAATTTAATCTCTCATAACCATAATTCCAATTAATATTAATTAATATGGAATACGTATAGCTAAATATAATTAAATAAATCGCTTCCATTCATAAAAGTAATAAGTAATATTAAAAATCAATATTTTTATTATATGATTAAGAGTCTTATACTAAGAGATGTAATCAATAAAGTTTAAAATAATAATGCAATAAAGGATGATGAATATTGCAAATATCAAAGAAGGTATCAAAAGTTTTACTGCAAGTATTATTAATTATGGGGATTACTTATATAGGCAATGTAATTCAGAGCGTATTGCATATACCAATTGCAGGTAGCATTGTAGGATTACTTGTATTTTTCCTTTTATTACAGTTTAAAATAATTCCGTCAAAATGGGTCAGTGAAGGCTCTAACTTTTTCCTTACGACGATGGTGTTTTTCTTTGTACCATCAGTAGTTGGTGTTATGGATGTCGTGTCTGATATTAACTTGAATTTTATACTATTCTTTTCAATGATTATTTTAGGAACATGTTGTGTCGCATTAATTTCTGGTTTTATAGCTGAGAAAATGGTTAAAACTGCGCGATACGGGAATGGACAAAATTAGATGATGTTTTTAAAAGGCTTTTTAATGATTGTTTTAACACTAGCTATGTTTATAGGTGCCAAAAAATTACAGGTGAAATATAAAACGCCATTTTTAAACCCGGCATTAATATCGTCTATAGGAATTATTATTGTACTTCTATTATTTAATGAAGATTATCAAGATTATATGACTGGTGGAAAATGGATCCATTATTTATTGAATTGCACTGTTGTTTGTTTAGCATTTCCACTTTATCAAAATCGCCATAAAATACTACAAAACGCGAGTATTATTTTTAGTAGCGTGCTGACAGCAGTGATGTTAAATTTCATATTCGTATATAGTGTATTAAAAATATTAGGATATTCAAAAGAAGTGATCGTGACAATGTTACCAAGGTCAATGACTGCTGCGGTAGGCATAGAAGTGTCACATCAACTTGGTGGTATCGATACTATTACAGTGATGTTTATTGTAACTACTGGATTGATTGGTAGTATTTTAGGTTCTTATTTATTAAGATTAGGTAAATTTAAAACCTCAATTGCGAAAGGTTTGACTTATGGAAATGCTTCACATGCTTTTGGTACTGCACAAGCATTAGAAATAGATTTAGAATCTGGTGCATTTAGTTCTATTGGAATGATACTAACAGCAGTTCTAAGTTCAATCATCTTACCTATTCTGATCCTTTTCTTATACTAAATAAATACTGTTTAGTGATAATAGATTGCGAAGTTAATTAAAAATATTAGAAATCAACTTGAATATTGAAAGGAGCTATTTTGATAATGGCAAAAATTAAAGCGAATGAAGCATTAGTGAAAGCATTACAAGCATGGGATATTGATCACTTATATGGCATTCCTGGTGATTCTATTGATGCAGTGGTTGATAGCTTAAGAACGGAAAGAGATAATATTGAATTTGTCCATGTTCGTCATGAAGAAGTTGCAAGTTTAGCTGCTGCGGGTTATACAAAATTAACTGGTAAAATCGGTGTCGCATTAAGTATCGGCGGCCCTGGCGTTATTCATTTATTAAATGGTATGTACGATGCGAAAATGGATAATGTGCCACAATTGATTTTAGCAGGTCAAACAGACAGTACTGCTTTAGGAACAAAAGCTTTCCAAGAAACAGATGTTAATAAAATGGTCGATGATGTAGCAGTATATAAACATCAAGTAACTGAAAATGATAAAGATATCTTTGGAATTGTAAACGAAGCAATACGTACAGCTTACGAGAAAAAAGGTGTATCTGTTTTAATCTTGCCTAACAACTTATTGACGCGCAAAGTTAAAGACACTACTAACCAAAAAGTAGATACTGCGCCACCAGCTCGTGTAGCACCAAAACCAAATACTATAAAGAAAGCGGCTAAACTCATTAATAAAAGTAAAAAACCAGTAGTATTACTTGGTACTGGTGCACAGCATGCAAAAGACGAAGTCCGTGAATTTATAGAAGCATTTAAGATACCAACGATTGTAACATTACCAGCAAAAACAGTTCTGCCTGATGCACACCCTTATAACATAGGGAACCTTGGTAAAATAGGTACTAAAACAGCATACCAAACGATGCAAGATGCGGATTTATTAATTATGGTTGGTACTAATTATCCTTATGTAGATTATTTACCAAAGAAAAATATCAAAGCAATACAAATTGATACAAATCCAGAAAACATTGGACACCGTTTTGATGTTAATGTGGGCATTCTTGGCGATAGCAAACTAGCATTGCTACAATTAACTGATATGGCTAAGCACGTTACGGATCGCGACTTCTTAAATAAAACATTAGAAAGAAAAGCCACATGGGATGCTTGGATGGCTGAAGATATGGCTAATGACAGTAAACCTATTAGACCCGAACGTTTAATGGATGCTATAAATAAAGTTAGAACAGACGATGCCATCTTCTCTATAGATGTCGGTACAGCAACAGTTTGGTCTACGCGTTATTTAAACTTAACAGTAAATAATAAATTTATTATTTCTAGCTGGTTAGGTACTATGGGTTGTGCGTTACCTACTGCAATAGCTGCCAAACGTGAGTATCCAAATCGCCAAGTAGTTGGTATTATCGGCGATGGCGCGTTTGATATGGTCATGCAAGATTTTGCAACTGCAGTGCAGTATGATTTACCAATGACATTATTTGTATTAAATAATGAACAACTTTCATTTATTAAATATGAACAACAAGCTGCTGGTGAGTTAGAATATGCTATTAACTTCACTGATATTGACTTAGAAAAATTTGCTGAAAGTTGTGGCGGAGTTGGTTATACACTTAAAGATCCAAACAGAATTGATGAAGTCGTTGAAGCTGCTATGACTGAAAATAAACCAACGATTGTTAATGTTTATGTAGATGAAAATGCAGCACCTTTACCAGGTAAAATTGTAAATGAAGAGGCAATTAACTATGGTAAATGGGCGTTTAGATCTATTACTGAAGATAAAAAATTAGACTTGGATGAATTGCCACCAATGTCAACAGCAGTAAAACGTTTCTTCTAAAATAACAATGAGGCGTTAGTCGCTATAGATAGATCTTTAAAATATTTCTTAATAATAAAAGTTGATGAGATAAGTTATTGAAAGATAGTCAACAAAGATAAACGATATAAGTAATTTTATAGGGCGAGAACACGAAACCAAAGTAACTTTTGGTTTGTGTCTCGCTCTTTTTATATATATTAAGATATTGATAAAAATCCAGACTATGGAATAATAGAGTTAACTAAATTTTCAGACAAAAGCAAAAAAACATGCATTATACATCAATAACGCTTAGGAATTATAGTGCATTGATTATTTTATAACATAGTGTAGTTAAATTGGAGAGGATGTAAAAATGATTAAAAAAATATTTAAAGGTAATCAATTAAAAACACCGCATACGTATGCACTGTTACTCTTTATTATTATCTTTTCTAGCGTATTGACGTATTTAATTCCTGCTGGTGAGTATGCAAGAGAGAAGAAAGATGGACAAACTATAGTTATATCAGGTTCATATGAACAAGTTCAGCAACAAGGCGTATCATTCTTTGATATTTTTAGAGCTATACCTGAAGGTCTTCTTAGTGGTGGAGAAATTGTATTTTATATTTTCCTAGTAGGTGGGGCGTTTGGTATTGTACATAAAACTGGTGCATTTGAAAACGGTGTAAATAAAGCAATGCAAACACTAGGTTCATACAAAGTACTGATGATTCCTTTAACTATGACTATTTTTTCGATATTAGGCTTCTCAATAGGGTTAGCAGAAGAAACGATTATCTTTGTTCCTATTGGTATTATTATCGCACGCACACTAGGTTATGACGCGTTGACCGGTGCAGCAATGGTTATTTTGGGAGCGGCAAGTGGTTTTATAGGTGGAATGTTAAATCCTTTTACTGTAGGAGTAGCACAAACAGTGGCAGAATTACCGATGTTTTCGGGGTGGGGACTACGTACCATTATTTATATCTTTATTCTAATTGCTGCAATCACTTCAGTTATGTTATATGCACGTTCTGTAAAACGTGATATGTCTAAATCTTTAGTATACGAATTAGAACAAGTTGAAAGTCACAAAAATAGTGTAATAGAAGTAGAGCGCTTTACAAAGCGACAAGCCGTTGGTTTAGGGTTGATAGTCATAGTAATCATATTAAATGTATATGGAATATTTACGTATGGTTGGTCATTTAATGAAATGAGCGCTAACTTTATACTAGCTGGTCTACTAGCTGGTTTCATTGGTGGCCTTGGATTAAATGGTACATTTGATGCAATGATTGATGGGATGAAAGATATACTGTTTGGTGCTATGATAGTTGGATTTGCAAAAGGTATTATTGTTATTCTAGAAAATGGTCAAGTTATTGATAGTATTGTGCATGGGATGACAACTTTACTTGCGGGTGTACCATCTTCTTTAGTCATTATTGCTATGTTTATATTACAGTTTATGCTCAATTTCTTTATACCATCAGGATCTGGTCAAGCCTTGACTACAATGCCTTTAATGGTACCTATTGCTGATTTGTTAGATATTAATAGACAAATTACAGTGTTAGCATTCCAATACGGTGACGCAATTAGTAATGTATTATTTCCAACGTCAGCTATTTTGATGGGAGCCTTAGCGGTAGGTAAAATAACCTATACGCAATGGTTGAAGTTTGCTTGGAAGATTATTTTATCTTGGATTATTATCTGTTGTATTGGCATGTCAATTGCGCTTATAGTTGGCTATTAGCACGAGTTATTTAGTGCAATTGTATAAGCTTATACAAATTAAAAATTAAAATTTATATTGTATATTTTATGAAAGCGTTATATAATGTAAAAAAACATATCGTTATTTTGCGTGTTACTGGTTAAGCAGGCATGAGCAAACAGAAAGACTATAGGGAATAGTCTGTTTGCTCATGCCTTTTTTTGCGCACTAATAGCGATCAAATTATATTTTGGAAGGGATGTTTTTAGATGTTTAAAAAGCTATTTGGACAGCTTCAGCGTATAGGTAAAGCTTTAATGTTACCAGTCGCTATTTTACCTGCTGCCGGGCTATTACTGGCAATAGGCACAGCTATACAAGGGGAGGAACTACAACACTATCTACCATTTATTCAAAATGCTGGTGTTCAAAGTGTAGCCGAAATGATGGCAGGCGCTGGAAGCAGTATATTTGATAATTTACCAATGATATTTGCTTTGGGTGTTGCGATAGGTTTAGCTGGTGGAGATGGTGTTGCAGCAATTGCAGCATTTGTCGGTTATGTTATTATGAACAAAACGATGGGGGCATTTTTACATGTGACGCCAGACAATGTTAACGACGCAGCAAGTGGTTATGCAAGTGTCTTAGGCATACCTACATTACAAACGGGTGTGTTTGGCGGTATTATTATTGGGGCATTAGCAGCGTGGTGTTATAACAAGTTCTATAACATTTCGCTACCGTCCTATTTAGGTTTCTTTGCTGGTAAACGTTTTGTACCGATTATGATGGCAACAACTTCATTTGTATTAGCGTTCCCAATGGCATTAATATGGCCAAGTATTCAATCTGGCTTAAACGCATTTAGTGAAGGTTTATTAGATTCAAATACAGGGGTCGCAGTTTTCTTATTTGGATTTATTAAACGTTTGTTGATTCCATTTGGTTTGCATCATATTTTCCATGCACCGTTTTGGTTTGAATTTGGCGCCTGGAAAAATGCAGCTGGCGAAATAATTCACGGTGACCAACGTATATTTATTGAACAAATTAAAGAAGGTAGTAATTTAACAGCTGGTAAATTTATGCAAGGGGAATTTCCAGTTATGATGTTTGGTCTTCCAGCAGCAGCTTTAGCAATCTATCACACAGCAAAACCTGAAAATAAAAAAGTAGTAGCTGGCTTAATGGGATCAGCAGCTTTAACTTCTTTCTTAACAGGTATTACAGAACCTTTAGAATTTTCATTCTTATTTGTAGCGCCATTACTATTTTTAATTCATGCAATTCTTGATGGTCTATCTTTCTTAACTTTATATTTACTAGATGTACATTTAGGTTATACTTTCTCAGGTGGATTTATCGATTATGTCTTATTAGGCGTCTTACCTAATAAAACACAATGGTGGTTAGTCATTCCTGTAGGACTAGTCTACGCAGTGATTTACTACTTTGTATTCCGATTCTTTATCCTTAAATTTAAATACAAAACACCAGGTCGCGAAGATAAACAAGCGCAAGCTACGAATTCATCTGCAAGCGAATTACCGTTTAATGTGTTAAACGCAATGGGTGGACAAGAAAATATCAAACACCTTGATGCATGTATTACGAGATTGCGTGTTGAAGTAGCAGATAAAAGTAAAGTGGATACTGCGGAATTAAAAGCATTAGGTGCTTCAGGTGTACTCGAAGTAGGTAATAATATGCAAGCAATTTTCGGACCTAAATCTGATCAAATCAAACATGATATGTCCTTAATTATGAAAGGTGAAATCACAAAACCTAGTGAGACTACAATCACTGAAGAAGATGAGGAAAATACTGTTCAATTAAATAAAGTATCAGAAACAGAGGTTTATGCTCCGGGTAATGGACAACTTATTCCTTTGTCAGAAGTGCCAGATCAAGTATTTGCTCAAAAAATGATGGGTGATGGTGTAGGTTTTATTCCAGAAAATGGAGAAATTGTAGCGCCATTTGATGGGACAGTTAAAACAATCTTCCCGACAAAACATGCTATTGGGTTAGAATCTGAACAAGGCATAGAATTATTGATTCATATAGGCATCGATACAGTTAAGTTAAATGGTGAAGGTTTTGAAAGTCTTGTGAATACTGGAGATTCTATTAAGAAAGGTCAACCACTTATGAAGGTTGATTTAGACTATATTAAGTCTAATGCACCAAGTATTGTAACACCTTTAATCATAACAAATTTAGAAGATCGTACAATTGAAACAGCCGATGCAAAAAATGTATCTATTGATGAAGTAATTATGAAAATTAGTCAAAAATAATAAATTATAAAATTAAAACTAAAAGAGTTCGAGGCATAATACGATATGTCTCGAGCTTTTTTATTAGCTCAGGAATTCACACGAAAATAAAAATGTTGAAATATTCTGAAATTGTAAATATTATTAGAATTAAGAAAAGAGAAAGTAATGGGTGATAAAAATGAAATATAAACCAACAATGAATGTAATGTCGAAAGTATCATTAGTCCCACCAGAATTAAATATGGCGGAATCACTATATAGAACAATTAAAAATAATTTTAAACACTTGTCACCATTTTTAGGTTTTATAACAGACGATGTGACGATTGAAGATGAACGTGCATATTTAAAAATGATGATTCAGCAGCATGCGGACAATAAAGCGAGATTGTTTTTAATTTACTATGAAACAACACTTATAGGTACTGTTGATTTACATAAAATAGATGATAATAATAATAAAGCTGAAGTAGGTTATTGGATAGCTGAAGGATATACGGGTAAAAACATAGTAACAAATTGTGTTAATCATTTATGTCACTTTGCGTTTGAAACGTTATCTCTTAACAAACTTATAATTAAAGCTGATGTTAGAAATATAGCCAGTAACAAAGTAGCTGAAAAAACAGGATTTACTTTTCTAGCTACAGATGTAGAAGACATCTTTGATGGTGAAAATTATAGAGACATGAATAGATATGTCCTACTTAAAAAGCAATTTGAGCAGCGACAAAGATAATTTGTTATTAGGAGGGAGTATATGGAACTTACTAGAGGCATAAACCATATAGGATTAACAGTTCCTGACATTGAAAGTGCTACTCAGTTTTTTAAAGAAGCTTTAAACGGTAAAATTGCGTATGATAGCCAGACTAAAGCAGACGAGCCGCGAGGAGGGCCACATATTGAACATGTTTTGAATATTGAAGAAGAGGCAGTAATTATAAAAAAAAGAATGATGGTATTTAATAATGGCCCTAACATAGAGATGTTTGAATTTAAGCATGCTACACAAAATAATCCGATATCTTTACAGGATATAGGATTTACACATATTTCATTTTATGTGGATGACTTTGATAACACACTAGCTCAAGTTAAACAAGCTGGAGGTATACCAGTATCTGAGCCACATGCTAATACAAGATATGAAGATACGGCCGGTAATCAAACAGTATATGTTAAAACACCATGGGGGAGTTTAATTGAGTTACAAACAGTACCGAATGGTTTTTATTACCCGGACAATAGTGAAGCAACTGTCTTTATACCAGAACCATAACCAAATATGACTAAATGGAGGAAAGAAAAATGTTACAAAACAAATTAAATGTAGCTAATTTGAAAACGCCTATTCATAAATTAGAACAGTTAAGTGAGACTTTAGGTAAAAATATTTATATTAAAAGAGATGACTATACTGGAACTGAAATTTCTGGTAACAAGGTGCGTAAATTAGAATATACCTTGCAATATGTCTTGGATAATGGCTATGATACAGTAATCACAACAGGGGCAATAACATCAAATCACGCAAGAGCGACCGCTGCATTATGTGCACAATTCAACATAACATGTCATTTAGTACTTCGAGGTAACTTGGCAGAGTTTGAAGGAAATCTATTTTTAGATGCGATGTTGGGGGCGCATATTCATATCATTGAGCCATCAGCTTCAAGAGAAGAAGCAATGGAAGCATTACAAAATGAATTAGAAAAACAAGGAGAACGGACATTTGCGATACCAGCAGGCGCTTCTGATTGGATAGGATCACACGGTTATATCAATGCTTTTAATGAAATTGTTGAACAAGAAAAAGAGATGGACGTCCAATTCGATTCAATTAATTTAGCCGTCGGTTCTGGAGGAACTTATGCTGGTCTTTGGTACGGTAATATAAAAGACGGTTTAAATAAAAATATCATGGGGTTCGCAGTCACTCAAAGTGCGCATGAATTTAAAACAAAAATAATCGAAATATTAACTCATTTAGATGATAGTATATCATCATTTGACATGATATCTATCAATGATGATTATATTGGTCTTGGTTATGGACAAGCAACAGATGAAGAATTGCAATTTTATATAGATATTGCCCAACAAGAAGGGATTATTTTAGACCCAACTTACACAGGAAAAGCCTTTAGAGGTTTAGTTGAAGAAATTAAAGCTGGTAGCTACGACAATCAAAATAATATTTTATTTATTCATACAGGTGGATTACAAGGTTACACACAGGCAACAAGAACGCGTATTCAACAATTGCTTCCTGAAATTATACAGGATAAATAGCAATAAACTAAAAACTATTATTATGTTTGCATTAAAGTAATGTATTATAGATGAAGTTTATATTGGTGAATTTGCGTATTACTATATTTATAACATTGAGTTGTAGCATTCTACGTAATTATATAAGGAGCGTAATGAGTCATGACCATTAGAAAATTAGTGTCAGAAAAAGCGATAGAAGTGAATGGTTACGATATAGATGCGATGGGTATCGTAAGTAACATAGTATATATCAGGTGGTTTGAAGATTTACGTACGGATTTTATAAATCAATATATGCCTTACTCTGATATGATGAATCAACATATTTCACCAATATTAATGAAAACAGAGGCAGAATATAAAACTCCTATAACTATACATGATAAACCTATAGGCCGTTGCTACATTGTAAAAGCGAGCAAATTGCGGTGGGAATTTGAGTTTGAGATTGTGTCTGAGGACAAAGTACATTGTTTAGGCCATCAAAATGGTACGTTTTTTGACCTACAAAATCAAAAGGTGACAAAATTACCAGAAGTTTTTCAAAGTATACTGTGAGAATAATAGTTAGTTTAGTTAGGAATTTGAATGTGTTCATGTATGGTATTATAAGTAAGCAAAAAGTTTGCTACATTATAGATAAACAAGGCATAATGATATTCAATTTATTAAAATAAAGGTGGTGTTCAATCGTGCAACAGACATTGCCAACGATAGATTCATTTCATGACTTTATAGCTCGACATCCATTGGCTGTAATACACATTATGAGGGACAATTGTAGTGTGTGTCATGCAGTATTGCCACAGATAGCTGATATAGTAAAAGACTTTCCTAACGTACCTTTGGGTATTGTTAATCAAAGCGAGTTAGAAGAGATAGCAGGGGAATTATCTATCTTTACTGTACCAGTAGATTTGATATATCTAGAAGGAAAAGAAATGCATCGCCAGGGTCGTTTCATTGATATGCAACAATTTGAACATCAATTGAACTTAATGTATCAAAGTTTAGATAACTAAAATTTGATAAGCACTTTTCCATAGTCACTCATATTAATAAAATAATGAAATTCTTGTAATATAAGTTTCTACAGGGTTTATTATATTTTTGAAATCTATTAAGCAAAGATTATGAAACAGCTGGGACATTAATTATGTCTCAGTTTTTTTATGCTTTTTCAGAAATTAAATTGCTCGTCATAAAAAAGTGGAAAATTTGATAAAAACTGTCATAATTATGTTAAATAATGTATGACAAGTAAAATTCATAGTGCTAAGGGGGATTTTTATGCGAATTGAAAGAATTTGTCCAAATGAAGCGGAAGCGCTTTATGATTGTATGAGAAAAATTGATGAAGAGTCCCAATATATGCTCTATTTACCAGATGAAAGAAATTTCGATAAAGAACGTTTTATAGATGACATAAAGCGCAATTTTTATATTGGTGTCAAGTCGGAAAATAACCAAATCTTAGGTTATTTATCAGTACATATTAGTACATTAGCAAAGGTGAGGCATATTGGTTACATTGTTAGTGGATTAATCAATGATTTGAAACAACAAGGTTTAGCGACGCAAATGTTTGATGAAACTTTTAAATGGGCTGAACGCAAAGGCATCAGAAGGTTGGAATTAACAGTGATTACTACTAATAAACCCGCTGTAAATTTTTATGAAAAGGTAGGCTTTAAGATTGAAGGGATTAAACATAAGTCTGTTTATATGGATGGCCATTTTTTTGATGAATTTTATATGTCTATGATGTTGAATGAATTCTATAATACTGAGTCTGAAAATATATGGTAGGGGCTTCATGAATTTCAAAAATGTCACAGTTAGTTAATGAGATAGTTCCTTTTGTTAAAATTATTGTTGAGTGTGTTATAAACTATATGTAATAGCAATATTAATGTAATAGGCAAGGAGGAAAAATTATGATAAAAAAAATAGCTACATTATCAAGTGTGACAATTGCCGCTTCATATCTATACGTAAAAGTAAGAGAAAAACGAAGTTATAAAAGCTTTTTATATGAATTAATGTTAAAAATCACTAATACGAAAAGTTCATTTGAAAATGTTGAAAATGCGCAAAAAAGTTTAGATGCTGTGAAAGAAGAAACAAAGGGTCTATACAATGGTACAGAATATCGTTTTAAACATAGGGTGCAAGCGACAACAGTACAACAGTCTACGGTTTATACAATCAATAATCAATCTGATAGACAACAACAAGTCGTATTATATATACACGGTGGTGCTTGGTTCCAAAATCCAATGAAAAATCACTTTGATTATATCGATACACTTGCAAGTGAATTGAATGCGAAAATCGTCTTACCTATTTATCCAAAAGTGCCACATGCGACTTATAAAGAGACATTTACATTATTAAAAGAAATATATGAAAGTATTGTAAGGGAGTTAGAAGATCCACATCAAATTATAGTGATGGGAGATTCAGCTGGTGGGCAAATCGCGTTATCATTTGCTCAGTATATTAAAATGCAATCATTACCTCAGCCAAGTAATATTATTTTGATTTCTCCTGTACTAGATGCAACATTATCTAATCCAGAGTCAGCAGTTTATGAAGAAATTGATCCGATGTTAGCTAGAGAAGGAAGTAAGTTTTTCTTAGAACTATGGTCTGGAGATTTATCTTTAACAGATTGGCGTGTTTCCCCGATGTTTGGAGATTTAGAAGGGCTGGGGCATATTACGTTAATCATTGGTACAAAGGAAACATTATATCCAGATGTACTTAAACTTTCGAATATGTTGAATAAAAAGAATATAAGTCATGATTTTTTACCAGGGTATAACTTGTTTCATATTTATCCCGTATTTCCAATTCCTGAAAGAGCACAAGTAATAACAAAACTAAAGCAGATTATTAAAAAATATTAGCCTTAGTTTGAATCAAGGTAGTTTAATAACGAAATGATAAAACTTAAATTTCTAAAATACAATAAAGAAGTGAGGTGGCAGTCTAATATTTAATTTAGACTGCCACCTCACTTCTTTTTAATTATTCATTAGAATAAATCATATAGATGCTAACATCAATTTAATAATGTATTAATTTTAATTTGTATGATTCTTTTTTAAAGAAATCATTAAGATTAATAACATAATTAATACTATACCTAATAATTGGAATGGTAGAAATGTTACTTTTAACCAAATAGCGCTAGACACAATAGCCATTACAGGTTCTATTGTGCCAAATAAAGTGGTTTCCTTTGCTGATAAATACTGCAAACTTTTTATAAAGAAAAAGAAAGCAATTGCAGTTCCTCCTATAATACCGAAACCTAAATAACTTAGTGTACTGAACGTTATTTGTGAAATATCAAATTGCCACAATGGTGCTTTGAAATTCATCAATATTCCTGAAATTAACATCGCCCATCCTACCACTAAGATTGAAGAAAAATTAACTAATAATTTCGTTGCATATATAGTGTAAAAGGCAAGGGCGATACCAGAAACCACTCCCCAAGTGATGCTTGAAGTTGGTACTACGAGACGACTTAGAGAACCATTTGTTAAGAGTAGAAATGTACCAGTAAGTGTCAGCGTAATAGTTACTAAATCGAAAATCTTAAAAGTTGCTTTGCCACGTATAATAAACCAGAAAATAATATAAACAGGAGCAATATATTGCAGTAACGTAGCTATTGCTGCATTACCTTCATCGATAGAAGCCATATATGAGTATTGTACGAGTAACATACCAAAAATAGAGAATATCAACATCTGTATCGTACTTGTAAAGTTTGAGAAGATAGTAAATATGGAATGTTTGGGATTTAATATTTTGAAAATGATCATAAGTATTACGCCACTAAGTAGTAGTCTAGTGGTAACATACCAGTTAACATCGATATGCCTATACCTAAATAGATAATCTGATACTGTTCCGCCAAGCCCCCAAAAGGATGCACCTACAATCGCTAAAATAATACCTAACATACGTTTTTTTGTTTTCATTATATCACCTAATAATTATTAATATATTAAACTATAAATGAAAATAGTTTGATATAATACATTAAAATGTATTAAAAATATCAATATATTGAGGTGACGTTGCATGAATAACGAAATGGTCATAGGAAATAATAGAGAAGAATATATAAGATATCCAGACTATCAATGGAAGCATGTTATTCTACGTACTACTTTAAACCAAACACTATTAGGTCATATACCTTTACATTGGCATCATGCTTTACAATTCGTCTATGTAATTAACGGCACAGTAAAAATAAATATTGCTGAGAATACTATAATATTAAAGGAAAGAGACGGTATATTTATAAATGCCAATATTGTGCATGAGGTTCACGATATCGTTGAAGGCAGTACGTTTTATTGCTGGAATATTGAGCAACCTAGCATTACAAACTTTATTGAGTATAAATATGTAAATTATATTATTGAGTTAACAAACCAAGTTCCATATATATATTTATCATTTGATCATAAGCAGCAACGAGTACTTTTAGAAATAATTGAATATACAGGTATGATTTATGAAAAGCAAGAAGACTTGTATCAGCTTGAAATCACAATACAATTTTATAGCGCTATTAAATGGTTGTTACATCACGTGCCAGGCTATATAGATGATTTAACTTACAATTTTGATAGTCGCGTTAAACAAATAATTGAATATATACACGAGTATTACTCAAACAAAATAACGTTACAACAACTAAGTGGAGTTATTCATATGAGTGAAGCGGAAACGATAAAGTTATTTAAGAGGGCAACTAAACAAACGCCATTTGAATATTTGCAAAAAACAAGGCTAGAGGCTAGCATTTATCAGTTAAATCATAAAGCAAAATATACAATTACAGATATTGCCATGCAATGTGGATTCTCTACCACGAGTTATTTTATAAAATTATTTAAGGACACATATGGCATGACTCCAAAACAATATCAAAAGTTCCAATTGCAGTCATAAGATAAAGCAACGTAAATAAGGGTGAGATAGAAAACAATAGTTGAATGCTATCTCATCCTTGTTATCTTTATTAAGATTAATTTACTACTATATAAATAGTTATTTCAGCTAACAATTAGAGTAATTACCTTTATCTTAAAACGTTCTATCATGACCATTATCACAAATAATTTTTATTTTAGATTTTTTAAGTAAGTAGGGAAAAATTCTGTGTATAAATCAATGAATTTGAAGTAGCTATCTTTTTCAACATATTCGTCTACTTGATGTGCCTGACTTACTAGGCCAGGGCCGTACATGATAAATGAAAAATCTTCATCTTTATCAACTAATAAGTCAGAAGCATCTGTAACTCCTGGCGATGCTTCGTAAGGTAAATCTGTATTTAAATATTTTAATCCTAAATCATGGGCTAGTGTCGCTAGTCTATTTTTACCGGTAGTATAAACAGGAGGTCTAGACATATACGTATCAATTTCTATGTCTGTATTATCGGTTTCAACTTGTTTTAAAATTTCGTCGAAATAAGTTATGAATTGGTCATTGTCATGTTCTGGAATAGTGCGAATGTTAAACTCAGATTCAGCATGTTCTGGTATAGAGTTTACTTGATTGCCACCATTGAAAATTGTAGCGTTCATGATTGGGTTACCTAATAAATCATTATTTTTATCAAATTTCGTGAACCCTTCATCCGCTTTATATACAAATTTCACTAAAGGTGATATCGCATTAAACCCTAATTGTGGCATAGAGCTGTGGGCAGCCTTTCCTCTTGAAATAACGCGAATGTCCATAGAACCCTTATGTGCATAGATGATTCTATCTTGTGAAGGTTCTGCAATAACTAGTGCTTCTACATCTTTCATGTAACCTTCTTGTTGGAAAGTTTTAGCCCCTTCACCAACAATTTCTTCTCCTGCAGTGGCTAATAGTCTGATCCGCCCGTATTCTAATAAGTTTTTATCATGAATATCAATCATGCTTAATACTAAAGCAGCTAATCCAGATTTCATATCGGCTGCTCCACGACCATATAGTTTGCCATCTACTTCAGTCAATTTAAATGGATCAAATGTCCATTTATTAATATCGCCTTCAGATACGACATCCATATGACCAGAAATACCTAAAACAGGCCCTTCGGTTCCAATCTCTGCAACTAAGTTGGCTCTCGTATCATTGATTTTAATTATTTTTGATTCGATACCGTGTTGGGATAATAAGTCTTTTAAGTATTCACAAACTTGCATTTCATGGTCATTTACGGATTTGATTGTCACTAAATCCTCCAAAATTTGAACCTTTTCACTATCTGTAAATTTACTCATAATTAAAAACCCCTTTTCAATAAATATAAAATTCAGACAATTTAAGTATAGCTAATAAAATTGAAGAATTGTAACTAAAAGGGTTGAATTTAACGTAAAGAAAATTTGGAGGACAATGCTTTGTAATATATATTAATAAAATGATAGAACTTATTAAATATAAAAAATCATACATGATTTTTTATCAACTTTGTTCTAAAGTCCATGTATGATGCTTATCATCTTTCAATGAAGATACATTATTTAATTTGTAATCGTTACTAGATTGTGAACCTTGAGGTATATCACTAGATTCAGTAGTTTTTAACTCAGAAGATTGGGAACTGTTGTTGATATAGTCTACGTTTTCAATATTTTTAGTGTTATCAGAATCTAACACAGCGCCTCTCATATCATTACCTTGAAAACTTCCTACTAAAAGCATAACCAGATAAGCGCAACAAATAATCGCTACAATAGCAAGATATATTGAAACCACCAATTTGACTGATTTACTCATAAACTACCTCCTAAAATTTGTATCAGTTGTCCCTTACACATATAAGATAACATGTAAATTTTAATGCTATGTAAAATTGAGGTAAATAATATATTTATTTATTTTCGTTATAAATTCTTAGATGAATAAAAAACATTAAAATTATTCATATAAAAATAAAACATATGTAAGAATCAACAAAAAGCTTTTGCGTAAGGATTCATAAGTGTATTTATTTTTTTTACAGATGAATTGTAAACTCAGATTTACAAATTATTAATAGATAATTCAAACTATTTAAACTAAATCAATAACTGCATGATAGCATGTCATTATCAAAAGATAGCAGTAGATTAGACATATCATTTAATAATATTGAAATTCTAGCTATTTTGAATACATAAAATTAAATAGGTTGTTGAAAAGAGGGATAAAATTTGCTACTAATCATAATTTGTATCGGGGTTATTCTTTGGTTAGGTATTGTTGAAAAGAAAAGGCATTCTAACAGATTAGAAAAGATTCCTATACGTATCAATATAAATGGTATTAGAGGTAAATCTACTATAACTAGATTGATTTACAGTACTTTACGTGAGGATAACTATCGCGTTATTGGCAAAACAACAGGTACAGATGCGCGTATGATGTATTGGTTTACACCTAGGGAATATCCAGTTTATAGAAAACCACAAGGAGCTAATATTGGAGAACAGCGTGATATTATCAGGAAAGTTGTTAAACAAAAAGCCAACGCTTTAGTTAATGAATGCATGGCTGTGAATCCCGATTATCAAATTACGTTCCAGAAAGATCTTGTAAAAGCTAATATAGGAGTCATCGTCAACGTAATGGAAGATCATATGGATGTTCTTGGACCAACGTTAAATGAAGTGGCGGAGGCTTTTACAGCAACTATTCCTTATAGAGGACATCTTGTTGTTATGAAAGATGATTATACAGACTTTTTTGCTAAAGTAGCAAAAAGGCGTAAGACGAAGCTTATCGTTGTAGATAAGGAAGAAGTGCCAGAATCGTATTTAAGGAAATTTGGTTACATTGTGTTCCCTGACAATGTAGCTATTGCAATGGGTGTTGCAGAAGCACTTGGTATTGATAGAGAAATCGCATTAAAAGGTATGCTGAATGCGCCACCAGATGTTGGAGCCGTTGAGGTTAAATACTTTGATGCTAATCAGTCAACTAATGTTTATGTCAATGCGTTCGCTGCTAATGAACCGAAATCGACTAAGGCAATATTAAATAAGGTAGAAAGTTATAACTATCCATATAAGAAAATAGTTATTATCTTGAATTGTCGTTCTGATAGGGTCGATAGAACACGGCAGTTTGCTGAGGACTTTATTACTGAAGTTGATTTTGACACATTGATTTGTACTGGTAAGAGTACGCAAATGGTTACTGAAGTAATGAAAGGACAACCGGATAAAAAGTATTTGAATTTTGAAGGTAGAGATATAAAAGAAATAGAGCAAGCGTTATACCAAGAGTCTCAAAACTCATTGATATTTTGCGTGGGTAATATCCATGGACCAGGTAAACAAATAGCGCAGTATATAGAAGGGATCAAATAATATGATAGGTTCAGAATTATATTTTTCATTATTTGTGGGCATTGTATTAAGTTTAATCTTCGCTGAAAAATTTGGTATTAGTCCAGCTGGATTAGTAGTACCTGGATATTTAGCTTTAATTTTTGATCAACCAATTATGCTATTATCTGTACTCATCATTAGTTGTATTACATACTTTATCGTAAATCATGGTATAAGTCGGATTGTTATATTATATGGCCGAAGGAAATTTGCAGCCATGATCTTGACTGGAATGGTTTTGAAATTTGTTTTTGACTTAATATATCCAGTGACACCATTCGAGATGGTCGAAATGTCGGGCATAGGTGTCGTTATACCAGGCATTATAGCAAACACGATTCAAAAGCAAGGTGTCATTATTACTTTATCAACTTGTATGCTTTTAACATGTATCACTTATGTCATTTTATTCTTTTATAGCTTTATCAACTAGTAAGGAGCATATATATGAAGAATTCTAAAAGATTTTCAATAGAAGAACGCATACTCAAGTGGACTAAACGACATAAGAAAAGAAATACAATTTACACTAGCATTATTTTAATTATCGCTATTGTACTTTTAGTATTTGTCATGACATCACAAAAAATTGAACCCGTTAAAGCTATGAATAAAGGTCAAGGTGATATAAGAATGACATATTTAGGAAATGTCGAATTAAATAACCACATCAGGAAGAATAATATTAGCGAAGCTTTTAGTGCTATTAAGCCAATTTTAAAAGGGAGTGATTATTCTACAGCAAGTTTAAAAGTATCGAAATTCTCAGATGATAGAAAAAAAAATATCAATAAAAACTTAGAAAATGTAATGTTTTTAAGAGATTTGAATATTAAAAGCTTAAATCTTATCAACCAAGTTACAGACAATGTAACTGCGAGAGACTTAATGAAATCAGTAGAAGCTCAGTCAGGCTATAATTATTTAACTGGAAATGGCTCCAATGCTATCAATAGTAAAACAGTACAACAAACGGTTAAAAATAAAAAAATAGCTAATGTATCTTTTACTGATGTTGAATCAGACTATACAGATACATTAAAAAATACGACATCAGTTAGTTTGGAGCCAAACATTTATATCCCATTAATTAAAAAACTTAAAGAAAACAATGATTATGTAGTTGTTAACGTTGATTGGGGTATCACAGATGAACGATCAGTTACTACTAGGCAAAGAGAATACGCGCATTCGTTAGCTGATGCGGGTGCTGATGTGATAATTGGTCATAACTCGGTAGTACAAGAAATAGAAAAATACAAAGACACCAGTATCTTTTACAGTTTAGGCAATGTAACATCAGAAGATTTTTTATCTAAAAACAAACAAGGTTTAGCAGTGCAACAAAATTGGAACGGTGACCAGTCTCAATTTACGGTGACGCCAATTAAGTCACAAGGTGGACAAATCACTAAATCTAAACCAAGTAAAGTAGAAGAAATCAAGTTACTTAATAATATTGAAGGCAAAGACATAAATTTTAAAAAAGAGAATGGAGGTTACGTTTATGAACATTAAAAAACATTGGGTAAGTATAACAGTTGTTTCAGTTGTATTGGTTGTTTTACTATTAATTGTTTTCGCGAGAGCGAACGAAGGATTAGATCAATATGAACTAAATGAATTGAAAACTTCTCATCATCAATATCTTTCTAAAGGAGCTTAAGTATGAGTATTTATAATAAAAAAACGCTCATCGTAATATTACTCCTTACAATTATCATATCTTTTGGCTTTTTTATGATAACTAAAAAAGATAATTATAATAAAGATGAATTATATGAGAATAAAATAGCAGATCATGCCCAGGATCTTTCCGACAAAAATTACGGTGTTGCTTCAAACAATCCAATCGCAACGCGGGTTGGGGAAAAAATATTGCAAGACGGCGGTAATGCGATAGATGCATCTGTAGGTGTTTCTTATGCACTTGCAATAACAGAGCCTCATTCATCCGGTTTAGGTGGTGGTGGCGCAATGTTAGCTTATGATGGCCAAGAAAACGTTGCACCAAAGCAATGGCAATACAAAGACATATCATCTTTTGACTTTAAACAAAAAGACGAGATAGGTACACCTGGATTTGTTCGTGGTTTACACGATGCACATAACGAAGGAGGCAAGATGGAGGAACAGAAAATATTAGACTATGTTATACCTTTAGCTGAGGATGGTTTTGAAGTGGATTCAGAACTGGAACGTAGTTTAAAACTTTATGGCTCAGATATTGATCGTAACTCCCCATTTTTTGATAGTGGCCAGACGAAAAGAGAAGGTGACGTTGTAAAACAACCAGCTTTAGCTAAAACGATTAAAGGCATTAGAGATCATGGACCGGAATACTTTTATGAGAAAGTAGGTAAAAGTGTTTCTAAGCAAGTGGATGATGAAGTTAATGAAAAAGATTTTACAAGTTACAAAACAGAGAAAAAGGAACCGGTAAGTACAGATTACCTAAATAATAAAGTATATTCTGCATCTAATCCGTTAGGTGGAACGCTAATGCTACAAGGTTTAGAAATTGATGAAGCAACAGGTAATGATACAACCCCTGATAACCGATTAGATTATATTACAGGTATGTTAAAGTCTAGAGCATTGATGTATAGAAATAGAGATATTATTAATGGTCAAGATGAAGACTACGATGAATACTTATCTCAAGATTATATATTAGGAAAATTAAACGAGGTTAATTTTAATAGTAATTTCAATACAAATAATGTGGACAATACAAGTACTACACATTTTGTAGTTATAGATAAAAACGGTAAGTTAACAAGTACTACCAATACTTTAGCAAGTTTCTTTGGTTCCGGTAAATTTATGAAAGAGGGATTCTATATGAATAACTCATTAAACAACTTTTCATCTAATCCGGCAAGTCCGAACTATGGTGGGAAGCATAAAGAGCCAAGGTCGTTTACAGCACCAAGTATTGTAGTAGGCCCTGATTATTACATGGGTATAGGAACGCCAGGAGGTAACAAGATACCAACCACATTGAATGAAGTGTTGGTAGATTATTTAAGAGGTGATGGTACTCTACAAGAATCGATAGATAAGCCACGTTTTTATAATGATGGGGGACAAATTTTTTATGAAAATGCTACAAGTAAACAAGATATAGATATATTCAAAAGTTTAGGTTTTCAGATTGAAGAAAAACGTAATGATCCTAACTTTGGCAGTGTCCAAGCCGCACTTTACAACAAGAATAATAAAACTGTTGAAATTGGACACGATGTCGGTAATAGATAGTAAATAAAGGGGTAAGATAGAAATTTTATATAACATCAACAACAAAAGAAAACGGATAGATATCAGTTTGAGATATCTACCCGTTTTTTACTAAATGATTAAGTAAGTTGTTTTACCAACCTTGGCCTGCTATATCGTAGTTTGCTAATTGGCCTTTTTCCAAGTCTTGAATTGCAGCTTCTAGCACATTTAAAGCAGTATCTAACTGATCATAAGTTATGACTAATGGTGGTTGGAAACGCAGTACATTTCCAGCAACAGCAATGATGACGACACCATTGTCAAAACAACGATTACAAATCTTTAAAGCTGCTTCAGGATTGCGCACTTTTTTAATTTTATCTGACACAATATCGATACCAATAGAGAGCCCTTTACCTCTGACATTTCCGACAGATTTATATTTTTCAGGCCATTGATTCAGGCGTTCACGAACGTAATATCCTTTATCAGTACTAGCCTGCAATAGTCCTTGATCTTCAATCATAGAAATTGTAGCTAACGCAGCTTCACAACTTACCGGATTAGCACCAGTAGTAAATAAATGAGCTGGGGCGTCTAAATAGTCCATGATTTCTGAACGCCCAACAATGGCGGACATTGGTAGACCACCTGCCAGTGATTTACCAAATGTAATAAGATCAGGTTCAATATTATAATGCGATACGGAACTCCAACAACCTGTTCGTCCTAACCCTTGTTGGATATCATCCACAGCCAATAATATACCGTGTGTTTGGCATAACTCTTGTAAGGCTTCAAAGTAACCGTCTACGGGTTCAAGTAAACCGCCATCGCCTTGGATAGTTTCAATCATGATACAAGCTACTTCGTCGGCTGGTACATACTTTTCGAACATTTCTTTAAGTGGAGCAAGATATTCTTCTACTGTATTTGGATTTTGATGCTCAAACATACCGCGATAATTATCTGGAAAAGGAATGTGATAGAAACCTGGTAGCATTGGACCATAATGTTTACGCATATTTAAACTGATTGCAGACATAGAAAGTGATCCATATGTAGAACCATGATAAGCATTGATAAAACTAATAATATAAGGTCTTCCTGTATATGCGCGAGCTAATTTAACGATGCCGTCATTTGCATCTGATCCCGAAAGGCCGAAAAGTGCACGTTTCTCATAGGCACCTGGTGCAATTTCACATATTTTTTTAGCTAATTTGACTAAAGGCTCATGATACATGTATGCAGGAGTGTAATGTATGAATTGATCAACTTGTGCTTTGATAGCATCAGTAACCTGTTTAGGTGCATGACCAACATTTTGAGAACTTGCACTAGATAGCAGGTCAATATATGTTTTTCCTTCAACGTCTACGAGTGTTGCACCATAGCCATGCGAGATAGCTAATGGATAATATTTAATTCTTCCTGGCTTAGCAAAGTATTTACTATCTTCATTGATAAGTCGTTCTGATTTGTTCATAATTGATGCGCCTCCCATAATTTAACGTAGGGTGTGTCGATATGTATAAAGTCATTGTGAGTTATGTTTCGTCAGCATATACACAGCTTAAAATTATAAAAGTAGTGTCTATATTTATGGTAAAAAGTCACGTAAATAAATAGCTAATAAGTCGAATATACTAAGAAAATTTAGAATTGTAAATATATTCTGAAAAATTAAAGTTGAATAACGCTTTTTTAGTGTAAAATAACCATTTTATTAGATAGAAGTGCTCAATTTTAATTACTTGCAAGTTGAATTTTATAATAATATATATTGAGCGAGGTAATATGATGCTATTAAAAACATAAAAACAGTTATAACTAGAAATGAATGATAAAAATTGGTATATTGTGCTTAAGAAATAATGTTTATCTCTATAACATAAAAAGTAAAATCTTTAAAAGATTTATCGAATGGTAAAAATTCAAAAATATTTAAAGTTAAAATAAAAAAATAAATTATAAGATTTGAAAGTGAATAGGAGGAAAAACATATGATATATGCTGGTATATTAGCGGGAGGTATCGGTTCTAGAATGGGAAACGTGCCACTGCCAAAACAATTTTTAGGTTTAGATGGTAAACCTATATTAGTTCATACGGTTGAAAAGTTCTTGCTCACAAATGAATTTGACAAAATATTTATTGCGACACCACAAAAGTGGATTTCGCATACGAAGGATACGTTGCGTAAGCATCAAATTAATGACGATAGAATCGAAGTGGTACAAGGTGGTTCAGACCGTAATGAAACGATTATGAATATTATAAATGAAGCTGAAAAAGCACACTCTATAACTGATGAAGATGTAATCGTTACACATGATGCGGTTAGACCATTTTTAACGCATCGAATCATCAAAGAAAATATTGAAAGTGTATTAGCACATGGTGCAGTCGATACTGTAATACCTGCAACTGACACTATTATCACTTCAAGCGATGGAGAACAAATACAGTCTATTCCAGTCAGAAGTGAAATGTATCAAGGTCAAACACCACAATCATTTAATGTGAATTTATTGAGGAATAGCTATAATGCGTTATCTGTAGAAGAGAAAGAAATAATGACAGATGCCTGTAAAATTCTTGTAGTAGCTAATAAAAAAGTGAAATTAGTGATGGGAGAATTATATAATATTAAAATCACCACACCTTATGATCTTAAAGTAGCGAACTCTATCATCAAAGGTGGGATGTTGAGTGATTAATCAAGTTTATCAATTGGTTGCGCCAAGACAATTCGAAGTAACATATAATAATGAAAATATTAAAAGTGATAAAGTTGTTGTAAGACCATTATACTTATCAATTTGTGCGGCAGATCAAAGATATTATACTGGTAGCAGAAATGAACAAGTATTAAAGAAAAAATTACCGATGTCTCTAGTTCATGAAGGTGTTGGTGAAGTTGTTTATGATAACAAAGGCATATTTAAGACTGGTACAAGAGTTATTATGGTACCGAATACACCCGTAGAAACAGATGAAGTCATAGCAGAAAACTATTTACCTAGTAGTAAATTTAGATCTAGTGGTTATGATGGTTTTATGCAAGATTATGTTTTTATGGATCATGACCGTGTCGTAGAAATCGACGATAGTATCGAAGATTTAAGTACAATTGCATACTCTGAATTAGTAAGCGTGAGTTGGCATGCGATTCAAAGGTTTGAGCGTAAATCAAATGCAAATAAAAATAGTTTTGGTATTTGGGGCGATGGCAATTTAGGATATATTACTGCAATTTTATTAAATAAACTATACCCCAATGCAGCAATTTATATCTTTGGAAAAACAGATTATAAATTAAGTCATTTTTCTTTCGCAGATGAAATATACCATATACATGAAGTACCTGAAGGGGTTACTTTTGATCATGCATTTGAGTGTGTAGGCGGAAAAGGTAGCCAGTCTGCAGTAAACCAAATCATTGATTTGATTTCACCTGAAGGCACAGTTAGTTTGTTAGGTGTAAGCGAATATCCTGTTGAAGTTAACACAAGATTAGTGTTAGAGAAAGGTTTAACAATGTTTGGAAGCAGTAGAAGTGGTGCGCAAGACTTTAAAGATATTGCGAAATTCTATAAAGATCATCCAGATGTTGTGGAAAAATTAGCGCTACTCAAAGGTAACGAATTTGATGTTAAAACCATTAATGATGCAGTCAATGCATTTGAAACAGATTTATCCACTTCGTGGGGCAAGACTGTCATTAAATGGACGATGTAAACTTTTAAAAATAAGCAATTAGTAATAATATTTTGGAATAATATTATGAACAGGATAGAGAGAGGTTTTTTAAATTGAGTAAATCTAAAATAATAATTGATAATATTTATTGGGAACGTATTCAATTATTTATTTCTGGTCATGTTGAGGATATCGAATTGAACAAGAAACGTTTTGTTCTACGTAATTTAACTGAGACTAAAGAATTGAAAGCAAACGATGTGAAAATTAATGGAAATCAATTCGTAGCACGCATTAATGTGGCTATATTGGATGACGGAAATTATCTACCTTCAGGTGAATACTTAATTGTATATAAAGGTGACTTTGATTATATAGCTAATATTAATTCATCATTGTTAGAACCTAGTCAATATACGTTAGAGGAAGATGAGCTGGAACAGTATCATGAGATAGATACTCAAAATGGTAAGAATAATTTTCTATTAGAACATTTTATGTACACGTTTAAAAAAGGTGGCAACTCTAATAAAACAGAGTATGTTGTGAGGCCGATGATATCCAGTGAAGTTAATGAGTTTGTACTAGATATCTTGTTTAAAGCTCCAATACCTAAGTTAAATCCTCTAAAACAAAAGATTGCAGATTTGAAATTAAAGTATAATCGTTATTCATATAATGTACGTAATTTTGTCTTCCAAATGATATTTAATACGACAAAATTTTTCCATTTGAAAAAGGGAAATACTGTACTATTCACATCTGATTCAAGAGCTGAAATGTCAGGTAACTTTGAATATGTTTATAATGAGATGTTACGCCAAAATTTAGACGACAAATATAAGATACATGCCTTGTTTAAATCTAACATTTCGGCACGTCGTAACTTTATCGACAAATTTAAATTTCCGTATTTATTAGGTAAAGCAGATTATATATTTGTGGATGATTTTCACCCATTACTCTACACAGTAAAATTCAGAAAAAGTCAGGAAATTATTCAAGTATGGCATGCAGTTGGTGCTTTCAAAACTGTTGGTTATAGTCGAGCTGGAAAAAAAGGTGGTCCATTCTTTAATTCTGTAAATCATAGAAACTATACTAAGGCCTTTGTTTCATCAGAAACAGATATACCATTTTATGGTGAAGCCTTTGGTATTAAAGAACAAAATATAATTCCGACTGGTGTGCCTAGAACAGATATCTTATTTGATGAGGCGTATGAGCAACAAGTTACAGCCGAAATGGAGGAGGCACTGCCAATCATTAAAGATAAAAAAGTGATTTTATTTGCGCCTACATTTAGAGGTAATGGACATCATACGGCGCATTATCCATTCTTTAAAATTGATTTTGCTAGATTTGCAAGGTATTGTCGTGAAAATAATGCAGTAGTTTTATTTAAAATGCATCCATTTGTGAAGAATAGACTAAATATTCCTAGAGAATATGAGCAATACTTTGTGGATGTTTCTGATTTTAGAGAAGTTAATGATATTTTATTTGTTACGGATATTTTAATTAGTGATTATTCATCACTTGTTTATGAATTTGCGGTATTTAAACGACCAATGATTTTTTATGCATTTGACCTTGAGGATTATATTACATCACGTGATTTTTATGAGCCATATGAAACGTTTGTGCCAGGGAAAATTGTAGAGTCATTTAGTGATTTAATAACAGCACTAGATAATGAAGACTTTGAAGTAGACAAAGTAGAACCATTCTTAGATAAGCATTTTAAATATCAAGATGGTCGTTCGAGTGAACGTTTAGTAAGAAACGTATTTGGAAGCTAAGAAAAACTGAAAATAAAAAAATATGATGAGCTGAAACAATAACTAATAAACTAAAAGTAAGATAATGAATCTATTCATAAGATTATGTATCATTAAACTAACTATGTGTTATTAGTATTTCAGCTCATTTTTATAAGGTGGATATATCAATGGAATTTTCAATCATAGTACCAAGTTACAATTCTGAAAAGTATATAGGAGAACTATTGAACAGTTTGCAGAATCAAAAATACGATAAGAAGGATTTTGAAGTTATACTGATAGATGATTGTTCTACAGATCATACTTTGGAGATAGTAGAGTCTTATAAAAACAAATTGAATTTAACTGTAAAACAACTTGAAGCCAATTCGGGTGGCCCTGGAAAACCTAGGAATACAGCTCTAAACTTAGCTAAAGGAGAATATGTCTTCTTTGTAGATTCAGACGATTACATTCATCCAGATACATTGAAAGATGTATCAAAATTTGTTGAAGGTAATCAGGCTGATGTGGTTCTAGTTAAAATGGAAGGTGTAAATGGTCGTGGCGTTCCTAAATCTATGTTTAAAGAAACCAATGATGATGTCACATTAGCTAATTCACGTATTATTTATACGTTAAGTCCCACTAAGTTTTATCGTACGTCCTTACTACGTGATAATCATATTGAGTTCCCAGAAGATTTACGTAGTGCAGAGGATCAACTGTTTACAATGAAAGCATACGTTAACGCAAAGAAAATCGCTGTATTAGCAGATAAACCATACTACTATGCGACTAAGCGAGAAGGGGAACATATGAGCTCGGCATATGTGTCACCTAAAGATTTTTATAAAGTTATGGGATTAATTACAGAAGAAATTCTGAATAGCCCTTTAGACAATAGACATGATATATTAGGGTATTTTTTAGATCGCCATTTTTCATTTTCAAGAACAAATAATTTTTCACTTAAAATAGCAGATGATACAAAAGAAGATTGGATGGATGCGTTAGGCGACTTTATACAAAAAGTACCAACCGAAGTAGACGATATAGTAAGAGATTCATTAAAACCATTGTTATATTATGCACGCAAAAAAGATATGAAACATTATCAAATTGTTGAAGAAAGCTTTAATAATGGCCAATTTTATAATTTTAGTGCGCAACAAGGTGTATTGCAAATTCAGTTTGATCGTGAAGAACCATACTTTATATTCAATAAATTAATGAAACCGGATATAAGAATGACCCATTTTAAATTTAATGAACAAGGTTTTGAATTGGAATTAGAATTTTTAAGTTCAATTATCAACCCTAATCATGTAGCTTCTATGATACAACTGAAGTTAGTATCACGTAATAAAAAAGAATTGATTTATATACCTTTAGCTATTAATGATCAAACACGCTTTAAATTTAATGCTTCTATGAAGGACATTATGCCGTATTTAATTAAAGAAAAGGTTTGGGATGCATTTTTAGAAATGCGCGTAGATAATATGAGTGTTGAAAAACGCATTGGCGGTAAACGCTTAAAGTATTCCTATGGAAAAGAAACGAGTACAATTGCTTCACTGAATGATAATTATTATCGTTTTACACCGTACTTCACAAAAGATTTTGACAACCTATCATTTTATGTAACTCAAAATAAATTAGACGATATGATTGAAGTTACGATAAAAGATAGTAAAACGATTCAACTTAGTAGTTTAGAATTTAACTATATTTTGTCTGAAGGTTTAACAACTGTATTACTGCCAGATACGTTTATGTATGGTTACCTGACTGCTCATCAATCTAAAGAAAAAATGACTTATAATATAGCGCTCAACGATAAGATTAAAGCTAAAAATCTTAAAAAGAATTTCACTTTGGAATCGCCATATTTTAATTTAAGGTATTAACCAGTATATAATAATAAAAAGCAACGATATAACTATAAATACTTGGGTTTAAGTATTTATAGTGAGCTAACTTATGGGTGGGAATACGAAATCAATTTTCAAATTTGATTTCTATCCTGCCCTTTAATTTTAATTTGATAGTGATGATATAGGGTGACGACTATATTAATGCATCCATATAAGTATGATGCTTTAGAGAGTTCAATAATCTATTGTATAATTTATAAACTATTAGTGTGCTATAAACCGATGTCATTGATAATGATTTTCAATTATAGTATCTTTGAAATAATGTATTTTTAATAGGAATATAAAGCATAAGTTAAGGTGTATATTAATATCTTAGTTTCATATGCGATACGGCAAATGAGTTTGCTCTTGTATTCTTTTTCTAGTCACGGCGTGGGACGATAAGATAGGTTATTTAAATATAA
The DNA here is from genome assembly GCF_033597815.2 of Staphylococcus sp. KG4-3. Classification (NCBI taxonomy): domain Bacteria; kingdom Bacillati; phylum Bacillota; class Bacilli; order Caryophanales; family Staphylococcaceae; genus Staphylococcus; species Staphylococcus halotolerans. The sequence goes on along the minus strand of NZ_CP166245.1, from coordinate 2,457,347 downwards.
TTTTCTGAGTCATTCCAATTTTAGTTTTATGTGAAGAGGGAGTTACTGATGAAAAAAGGCAAAATAGATGTTAAAGATTTAATAAATATAGGAATATTTACGGCGATATATTTTATATTTATAGCCCCGCCAGGTATTTTAGGCATTATACCAATATTTATGCTATTACTGCCTGCTATGATAGGTTTGGTTGGTGGTATACCAATTATGTTACTTATTACGAAAACACAAAAATTTGGAGCACTATCGCTTTGTGGTATTGTGGTAAGTTTGATATTAGCAATTATGGGTCATCCTTGGATGGCATTGCTTTTAAGTGTACCTATTATTATATTAGCAGACGTTATTATGGCAATAGGTGATTATAAAAGCTGGAAATTAAATGGTATAGGTTATATTATTTTCTCATTTTGGCCAATAGGCAATTTATTACCATTTTATTTTATGAGACAGTCATATCTAGCCTTTATACAAGAGAAATACGGTTCAGATTATGAAGCTACGGTAGCTGCATTATTTTCAATAGAGATGATTCCTATCATAATCGTTACGACTATCATTGGAGCGCTGATAGGTACTTACATCGCTAAAGGCATATTGAAGAAGCATTTTAAGCGTGCAGGTATGATTTAGTATGAATAACAAAATAATAAATCAAAGCCATATATTTAATTTAGACCCTAGAGTAAAGCTTGGAATCATGGTTATTATTTCACTTATTTCATTAACTGGTGGTGTAACGGGAAATGAAATTTTCTTACGTTTACTTGTAATGTTAATACCCTCTGTTTTGATTTTACTCATTGGTAAATATTTGATTGGATGTCTATGCATTATTGTTACAATTAGCGCATGGTATGGAGAAGCGTTTGTTACATTTGATCATAGTCAATTAGCTACTTTATTCATCTTTGTCTCTTCAGGCGTGATTACACGTTTTTTACCATCACTTGTAATGGGATATTATATTTTTAAGACAACTCAAGTTGAAGTTCTTATTGCAGGTCTAGAACATCTGAAAACACCGAGAAAGATTACGATTCCTATCGCTGTAATGTTTAGATTTTTACCAACTATCAAGTCAGAATCAGCATCAATTAAAGATGTAATGAAAATGAGGGGTATTTCATTGCGTTTTGCGTTTAAAAAGCCATTGCAGTATTTCGAATACCGCGTTGTGCCGTTGTTAAATAGCGTCGTGAAAATTGGTAATGAATTGACTATTGCATCAATCACACGTGGTTTGAATTTAACACATAAAAGGACATCTATCGTATTGCTAAAAATGCGTTGGCTAGATTGGTTATTTATTAGCATAGTACTGATTTTATGGGTAACTTATTATATAGTGTGAGGTTGAAATATGATTCGAATTGAGGATATGTCGTTTAATTATGAAAATGGAGAAAAAGTGTTAAATAATATTAACCTTACTATTAATAGTGGTGAGGTTATTTGTTTAACGGGTGCGTCTGGTTGTGGGAAAACTACAGTGACACGCATTTTAAATGGTACTGTACCTCATCTATATCATGGCAATGTTGAGGGGACTGTTCAAGTCAATGGAAAGAATATACGTCAGGAATCTATTTATGAGATTTCCGAGTTGAGTGGTTCAGTTTTTCAAAATCCTCATTCACAATTTTTTTGTTTGAATACAACAAGTGAATTAGCATTTGAGCCGGAAAACTATGGCGTTAATCCACAACGTATCAACACTAATATTAATCATAGTGTTGAAGTATTGAATATGAATCATTTATTAGATAGAGATATATTTAACTTGTCCGGCGGAGAGAAACAACTTATCGCATGTACTGCAATACAAGTAAGTGGACATGAAATTATCATTTTAGATGAGCCTTCGTCTAATTTAGACTTTACTACAATTACTAAATTGCGACAGTTGTTAGAACAGTGGAAGAGTGAAGGTAAAACGATTATAATTGCTGAACATCGTTTGCACTATTTGGTAGATGTTGTCGATCGTTTTGTAGTGATGAAGCATGGTGAAATCGACAAGATGTACGACAATCGCTCATTTAATGCATTAACACATGGCAATTTAACGTTTCTAGGATTAAGGTCAATACATTTAGATGAGATGAAACCTAAAGCTTTAAATTACAACAATAGTGAAGAAAAATTAACATTGCATAATTTTGTTTTTAACTATAAATCCAAGCAACCATATGCACTTAATATTCCTAAAGCTGAATTAACCAAAGGTAAAGTAACAGCTATTATAGGTCGTAACGGTTCTGGAAAATCGACATTTGCTCGTTGTCTAACAGGTGTAGAACGTAAATTTAAAGGTTACGTTGATATGAATAACGTAATATTAAAACGTAATCAAAGATTAGACCGTGTATATATGGTTTTTCAAGATGTGAATAATCAATTATTTGCTGAAAGTGTTGCTGAGGAGCTACGTTTAAGTAATAACAAATTAGATGATGCATCGATTCAATCGCGATTACAACAGTATGGAATATCAGAACATGTTGATAGGCATCCTTTGTCACTTTCAGGTGGAGAAAAACAACGCTTAGCTATTGCGAGTGCTGTAGAAACTAAACGAGAGGTTCTCGTTTTTGATGAACCCTCTAGTGGATTAGATGGACAACGTATGCGTGAGATAAGTGGAACCCTTAATTGTTTAGCCAATCAAGGACACACAATATTAGTCATTACACATGATTATGAATTATTGATGTCATGTGCAGATGAAGTATTACATCTTGAAAATGGATGTGTTAAAGCCCAATATCAAATAGATAATGAACATTTAAACGAGTTACAGAACTTTTTTGAAATTTAAATATTGCAGTAATTGTTGAAATTAAGAAAAGGCCAAAAGCAAATGTAAGTTTGTTTTGGCCTTTTTTGTTATTAACTCATGGCGATCATAATATATTGGAGAGACGATTGAGATAGTTTGTAAATCAAAGGTTCTTTAAAGTAATGTAAACTCAATTTCGATAATGGATAATTAGCGCTATTGATTTGTTCTATATAGCTTAACCCGAAAATTTTTTGATCTATATTTGAAGGTAACAAATTTGTAATCATTCCATGATCTTTATTTAAAAGCCTTGAAAACACTGGAAATGATTTGATGAAATGGTGGTTTATTCTAACTAGAAAAGATGATTTTTCTACGTTACTAAATAATAAAATATGATAATGCCAATTTGTTTTACATATAATTGCGTTTGGGAGTAAAGCAACCTGTTGTTTGAAAAAAGCTTTGAGAAAGCTATATATATGAACAATAGGCATCGGGCAATGATATTTATTAAATAGCATGATTCTATCATTATCGTCTGTATAGTATGGGTAACCAAAACCACAGATACTTTGATTTAATTCAACTAAAAAACGCGTTAATAAAATATGTGTCTGTTGGCTAGATGTGTTGTAGTAATCTTGTAAAGAATTATGAGTCAAATGAGTTATAATTAATTTCTTTGCATACTCATCACCTAATTGGCTAATAAATATTAAAAGTACTTGTTTTAAGTTATGGTCTGTTTGTGACTGAGCTACCTTATGAGCCATTAACCTATAAAAACTATTCAAATCTAAATCAATGTAGTAAAAATCTGCTTTAATTGAAGTAATATTATGTAATATTTGTGATAAAGTATTTTTACTTTTAATGATAGAATCTATCGTCGTACCAATTTTAATAAGCGGATACTTGAGACGGACTTTTTCAATAAAATTTAAAAGTTCATTATAAGTATAATAAGAAAAATCAAATTGTAATGTTATTTGATTTAAATCGTTTACTAGTTCAGCTAGTAATTTAGCAACCGAAAACTTCTGAGTTTGACGTAAAGATAGGTGAGTTATTTTAATAGTCAACTGATGCCCCTTTAGTATTAACTGTTTTATTCTATTTATGATTTGTTGAGCACTCAATGTATTTAATCGTCTCAAATGTGTATCTAATATACAAAAGTTTACTTTTGGAAAAATCGTCGTAGTATCATTGTGCATCGTATGTGATTCATAAAAATGATTCAAGGCATATATGTCATCTAATTGAATAAGAATAGTCATGGGTTTAAAGAAATTATTAAATGACAGTTTTGAAAGATTTAATGAATAATCAGAGTTATTTGTGTCCTTAGTTGGTGGTTGAACTTTATCCAAATAACTTTTTGAAGGTACGTCATTTGAGATTATTTTATATGGTGATTTATAATACCCTTTTTTAAATAAGTAAATATACTTTTTAGGGGGCATTTGGATGTAATATTTAAAATGTTTAGAATAAGTTGTTACATTTAAAAATTGATATTTAATAGCGACTTCGTAGATACTTTTATTATTTTGAATAAGATCATATAGGGATAAAGCAATTCTTAACGAAGTCGTATAATATTTAAAATTTATGTTGATATTATTAGCAAATAGTATAGATATATACGATTGTGAGATATAAAATGTTTGAGATAAATGTTTTGTATTCAAAGTGTTACAAATATTATCATGAATATATTTAGTAATACGTGCTACTAAAGGATGTTTAGTATTTAAACAAGGTATATAGATGCTACTTAACACTACCCGAGCTTCTCTTAATAAGAATTCAATAATGCTAGATATATAAACATTCATACTGAACTCATCTTGGATAGGTCGGTGTATAATTTCCAGAACTAGGTTTCTAAATTGTTCTACAAAGTGGATACAGTTAAAATCGAAATATGATTTTGAAATATTAATATCTTTTTCAATAAATAATGGTAAAGGAATTTTTAATTCTAACAGTTCTTGAACATCTAACATTTGATATAAATCCGCATTATTAACAATTATGCCATCAGTAACTGTAATAGTTAATCCATTTAAATTGATTTTGCAGGGTTTATTTAAAGGGAGCAGTATAACAATTTCATTGATGCACCTTGTTAATTCAGATGTATACTGATTTCTAATAGATAGTGTACTAATCAAAAATATCACCTTTATCTAGATATGAGTCTTTTACCTTATAGTAGTAAGCCTATTGTACAACTCTATACTTTAAAAAAGGTAGCCAACTAGCAACATTAACAAAATGAATGTCTGAATTAATATAATGACATTGTGAAAAGGATCTAAGGGAACATTTATTAATAAAATTTTAGCGAGGTAGTAAAAATATAAATAATTTTTATGCAGTATGTTATGTAATAGAGCTTGAAAGTTTATAAAAGTGACTAAATAACATTTTTATATGAAAGTAACAAGGTTATAACGGATAGAGCATTGTTGAGATTTGCATGAAATGATTTGAGTTTTATAGTTAAACTTGAGGAGAAAGGTTAAAAAGAAGCGAGTAAAATAATAACTGTGCCAAAGTTTATAAGAAGTCAAAACATGAATAAGATCTAAAGTTACTGCCTGAAAGTAACTTTAGATCTTATTTTTTCAAGTAGGCAATAATCTACTTGAATAGAATGTTGTGATATATCATATATTAAATTGGGTGCATAAAGTCTAATTCTGGGAATGGAATATAACTATGATGATAAACGGCACGTTACTAGCTATGATATAAATTTAACATTCTATATTAATATTATATAACTAAAAACGAAACCTTACAATATAAAATTAAATAGTATATAAATATATTAGGGTGTAATTGGATCAGCTTAGCAATTATTATTTATTAATGTATTAGTCAAAGTAAGCTATCTGTTTTGTTTATAAAGATCTAAAGCTTTATAAACAAATATTAATATAGAGATAAATAAAAATAAGGTAAACAAACCGTTAAATATCTCGTTATTAAACAGGCTGACAACTGTGGCACTACTCAGTGCATTTAAAAATAGTGAACCGGTTGTTTCGATTTCAAATAAATCAAAGGAAAATAAAACTAACGTGATTAGTAACATGTAACCTAGGGCAATAAGAAATAGGTTTAACAAATCAATTAAAAATAACTTTCTCATCACAACCAGCCTCCTCCCTTACTTTTCTATATCCCATTTATAAGGAATTAATCTTAAGTTATTGTAATTTTACAGTTTATTTATAAATAGTCTAAGGATTAGTTATTTTCCTGTTTTGAGTTTAGTAGATGCAAAATGTTATAAAATAAATGTAAAAAGTAAAATTAGTTATTAAATATTAATTGAAATTAAGTTAAAACTGTTTCAATGTAGTCTAAACGTGCTAAAGAGTAAGTAAGTCTGATTTTTATCAAGAAAGGGAGGTTATATATGTATAAAGCTATTATTTTTGATGTTTACGGTACAATATTTGATATGGAATCGCTAAAAAACGATATGGGTCAATTCAATGAAGTGGAAGCAAAATCCATTTCGCAACTTTGGCGTAAAACTCAGTTAGAGCATATGTTTTTAAGACAAGTGATGCAAAGATATGTTCCTTTTGATGAATTGACTAAAGAATCACTGCGCTATGTATTAGATGTTCATGAAATTCAATACAATAGAGAAGATGTAAATCAACTCTTTGACGCTTTTTTAGATTTAGACTATTTTAAAGAAATTCCAAAAGTGCTTTCGGAGTTGAATTCGAAAAACTTAGAAGTTGGTGTATTATCAAACGCTAATGACAATATGTTAATGCCTTTAGTCGATAATTCTGAAATTAACAAGTATATAGATACTGTTATTAGCGTTAATGAAATAAAGCAATATAAGCCTAGCCCTGCTAGCTATTCCTTAATACTGAAATATTATCAAATGACACGTGAAGATATTTTATTTGTTTCTTCAAATGCATGGGATGTTTCAGGAGCAGCTAATTTTGGATTTGACACAGTATGGGTAAATCGTAGTAAATCACATTTTGACTACAATGGGCAATCGCCAACTATGACAGTTAATAATTTAAATGAAATGGTTAAATGGTTAGAAATGAATAAAAGATAAGACATAAGTTGTTATATAAGTACTTAAAAATACAACTGCCTTTTATAAAATTAGGGGCGGGAAGACGTAATCAAAATTATGATTCGTGTTCCCGCCCCCAACAAGGCTAAGTAGTTTCAATTTAATAGATATGGACTCAGATATTATTTAGTTTGATTCAGATAATCTGTTAATAGTTGAATGTATAAATCGATGAACGTAAGGTATACATCTTTATAGACGTACTCGTCCACTTGGTGTGCCTGTCCTGTTTCACCTGGGCCATACATGACAAATGAAAAGTCTTCACTTTTATCTTTCATTAAATAAGAAGCATCTGTAGTTGCAGTAGAAGAAGTAACTTCTAAATTTCTGTTGAAATATTCATCCCCTAAAGATTTAGCTAATTTTAAAAATGAATTATCGCCTGTAGTGTAAACAGGGTCACGATTAACATAAGGATTTATAGTGATATCCCCGTTACTTTCTGTTTCGATTTTTTCTTTGATACGATTGAATAATTCTTCGAATTTTTTATTATCAAATTGTGGAATTGTACGCATATTAAATAGTGATTCAGCATATTCAGGAATAGAGTTAACTTGGTCTCCACCGTTTATAATAGTTGAATTCATAGTAGGAGTACCTAGCAACTCACTGCTTACGTCCACTTTGTTATACTCTGTATTTAAAGTATGAATGAAATCAACTAAAGGATTAATGGCATTAAAACCTAACTCTGGCATGGAACTATGTGCTGATTTTCCTTTAGAAGTGACTTGAATGTCCATCGTACCTTTGTGTGTATAGACAATGCCATCTTGTGATGGTTCTGCAATTAACAATGCATCTATATCATCCATATAGCCTTTTTCATATAGCAAGGCGGCACCATTACTTGTAACCTCTTCGCCAGCTGTAGCCATAAAGCGAATTGATCCCTGCTTCAATAGACCTGCTTCTTTAATTTCTATTAAACTAATTGCTAACGCTACAAGTCCGGATTTCATATCTGCTGAACCACGACCGTGTAATCTCCCTTGATCATCTTCAGTTAATTTGAAAGGATCATAATTCCATTTATCACTATCACCTGTTGTTACGACATCCATATGTCCCGAAACGCCGACTACAGGTTTACCGTTTCCGATTTCTGCAATGAGGTTAGCACGAGAAGATTCACCATCCAACGTTAGAATTTCTGTATGAATATCATATTTTTTAAAAAGCTGTTGCAAATAATGAGCAACATCGAGTTCTTTTTCATTTACAGACTGAATTTCAATAATATCTGATAATATTTTTACACGTTCATCTTTTGAAAATACCGCCATATAAACACTTCCTTCAAAATTAATCAATACATTATAATTATTACCACTAAGTCTAAGTAACAAAACAAATTAGCGATTTGAGCCCAAGAGAACGAAAGTTTTTATAAAGAAATTAAATGTCCATCCTGTTCCCAATTTTAGTTAAAGTTTATAGGGGGTATTGATTTTTGAAAAAATATTTTAGTTATATATTATTTATTAAAAGTATTTAAATCTAATTGGTAAAATGCAAGATCTAGCCATTTATCGAATTTATAACCTACTTGTTGAATCGTACCAGAATGAGTGAAATTGAATTTTTTGTGTAAATAAATACTGTAATCATTTGTAGCATCTATACCAGCAACTAACGTTTTATAGCCGCTTTTTTGTGCATGATGGATGAGTTCCAGTAATAATTTCGAAGCGATACCTTTCCCTCTGTGATACTTACTTACGTAAATTGAGTGTTCAATAGAATATTGGTAAGCTGGCCAGTCCCTAAATGAACCATAAGATGCAAAGGCAATAGCTTCATCATGTTCCACATAAACAAAAATAGGCTCGTTACTCTTTGATTTATTTTCAAACCAAGCCTCTCGTGATTCAAGCGTTTGTGGGTTATAGGTATACACAGCGGTAGTATTTAAAATGGCATCATTGTAAATGTCTAAAATATTTGGTAAATCTGATTTAACTGCTTGTCTTATCATAAAAATTCCCCACAATCTTTTATATTATGTCTTAGGTTTATTTAACACTTATTTTCTAAAAGGTGCAATTTTTTGTCATGAAAATTAACGTGAAGATACAAAAATATATTTTTAATTCCTTTATATTAATGAAAATAATTAATGAATTGTGCTATAGTTGATATAACTTTTTAAATTTGAAATTGTTCAAAAGGAGAAACAAAGAAAATGAAGAAATGGACTAATCGCTTGATTACTGTGGCGGGGGTATTACTTATTTTGACGGCAGTTTACCTTTTCACTAAACCACATATTGATGATTATTTAACTAAAAAAGATAATGAAACAAAGATAGAAACTTATGATAAAGATGCTGTAAACAATAAAAATCAAGAAGTTGAAATTCCTAAAGATAAAACAAAAATGGCTGGTTATTTATCAGTACCAGACGCAGATATTAAAACGCCAGTCTATCCAGGACCGGCTACACCGGAACAACTTAATAGAGGCGTCAGTTTCGCTGAGGCGGATGAATCATTAGAAGAGCAAAACATCGCGATTGCTGGACATACCTATACAGGAGGTTCAGATTATCAATTTTCAAACTTACCAGATGCAAAAGTAGGAAGTAAAGTGTATTTAAAAACAGGAAATAAGAAAAAAGAGTATAAAATTGTTAAAATTTTTGACGTGAAACCAGAAGACATAGAAGTACTTGAAGAACAACAATCCACAAAACAACAACTTACATTAATAACATGTGACAATTATAATGAACAAACGAATCAATGGGAAGAACGTAAAATATTTATTGCTAAAGCAGTATAATAATGGAATTGAAACAATGGTTTTATAATTAATAACTTTTTATAAAATTAAAGTGGCTGAGGAATGTCTCAGCCACTTTAATTTTATGTGTTTAAAGCATCAATAAAGCGTTTGGTAATTTCCTTAGGACGTGTAATGGCACCGCCAACAACAGTGCAATGTACGCCTAAATCTGTTACAGTTTTAAGCATTTCAGGAGTGACAACATTGCCTTCAGCTATAACTTTAGCATCGACATGTGCTAAAACATCTTTTAAAAATTGGAAGTTGTTTTCATATAAGATATGCCCTTTAGTATATGACGTATAACCATATAATGTAGTGCCAATATAATCAAAACCAAGTTTATCAGCATTAATTGCTTCATCTAGTGTTGAAATGTCTGCCATAAGTTTAATATGAGGGGCATTTTCTCTAACATAGGATACAAGTGATTGTAATGATTCTTTTGGACGTATTTGTTTTGTAGCATCTAATGCAATGACTTCACATTGACTTTCAATTAATTCATCAATTTCTTTGCTTGTTGCAGTAATGAATACATCAGAATGATCATAATCTCGTTTGACGATACCAATCACTGGTAGATCAATCTCTTGCTTAATTGCAATAATATCTTCTTTAGAATTAGCTCTGATACCGACGGCACCGCCCTCATAAGCTGCTAACGCCATTTTTGACATGATAAATGACGAGTGTAGTGGTTCATCTGGTAATGCTTGGCATGACACGATTAATCCTTGTGGTAACATAATATACACTCCATAACTTTGATAAATTTAATAAATCATTAAACTCCTTTAGATTTGTAATTTTAATATAACATTGAGAAAATAATAATCAATACATTTAATTGTTATGAAAAATATTTTCATATATACTGAGATTATATTCATATTTGAAGGGGAGAATCCTAATGAAATTTGAAAATCGTGTGCAACGTTATCGACACTTATTTACGAAAACAGACAAGCAAATCGTTGAATACATTCAAAGTAATCAATTTGATGATGCTTTTTCGACGATTAATTCATTGGCGCATGCTATAGGCACGTCACCAGCCACTATTACGCGCTTTAGTAATAAATTAGATTATGATAACTTTCAAGACTTAAAGTTTAATTTGCAACAAGAAATGACAGACAATGTTATAGAAAATAGCCCACTTATACAACGTATTCATAAATACCATCAAGATATTATTCAACAGACAGGCGAGTTTATTTCTGATGAAAAAATTCAAAGGTTAGTAAATCAAATTATGCGTAGCCGACAAATTATTTATGCTGGACTAGGGAGTTCAGGACTGTCTGCAACTGAATTTTATTATCGTATGATGCGCATGGGATTAAAAGGGAATGTATCAACAGATGCACACCAAATGAAAATTTTTGCATCATTATTAACGGCTTCTGATACATTTGTAGCTATTTCAAATAGTGGGGAAACTACTGAACTTATTGCAGCAGCAGAAGTCGCTCATGAACGCGGGGCATTTGTTGTGGCAATTACAAATTACGAGGGCAGTGCGTTAACACAATGTGCAGATTTAGTATTAATAACGACAGACCAGTCTAGAATTAATGATACAAGGTTTATTAATACACAAATAGCAACGCTTTTCTTAATTGACATTGTAAGTTATTTGTTATTGGATGATGATTATATGCAAAACGTCTATCAGCATACCAAAAAAATTATATTAAACGAATAGCTTTCAACCATGTAAAATTTTAATAAGTGTATCGTAAAGTAAAGAATGGACTATATATAGCTTGAAATGACTTTTGCGTTAAAGAGTTTTTATTAAAATTATGGAAGCGAAATGATAATTTTAATTCGAAATGATATTTAGACTTATTTCGCTTCCACAATTAAATTTAGAACGATTATTATAAAAAACTAGATATTGCACCATATAACGAGGCGTAATTTTGGGTTTGAGTTGTTTGCACAGGTGCGTGACCATAATTTGAAGGTAAAAATTCTTCAATTTTAGGGGTGATATAATTTAATAATTGTGTGCCTTGAGAAGATATACCGCCACCAATCAAAATTAACCCTGGATCGTAAATAATTTGAATTTGTGCAATGCCTTCTGCGACATGTGTACTCCACCGGTCGAGAATGGAGATTGCTAATGCATCTTGTTGCTCAGCTAATTCAAAAAGTTTGGGTACATTATCTGAATAAGGTAATGCATGTGTTTTCATTAGAAACTTCAATGCATTAGTTGAAGCGCGTTGCTCAAACGTTAATCTATCTTGTGCTTTATATAATAAGTAACCGATTTCGTTGGCTCTATTACGCTCCCCATTGTACAAGTGACCAACTTTATTGTAAAAAGCTCCTCCTATACCTGTCCCCAATGTAAGGCAAAAAATATTATCTGCTTCATAATCATGTAAAGTCAGCTCTCCTAGTAGTGCAGCATTAACATCATTAAATACTTTTACTTCTGCGTTTAATGGTGAAAGTAATTTATGAAAGTTTGTACCAATAAAGTTTGGAATCGTAGGACCAGCATATACTACAGTTCCTTTTTCTTCATTGATGACACCCGCACTAGAAATCCCCACTTGCAAAGGATGTATCATATAAGTTTCTTTAAAATGAGACACAAGTTCAAAGATTGCATCAGCAATAAATTCATTGATGTTATTTGGTGTAGGTATTCTTTGATAATTTATGAACTTTAAATTTTCATCTAGTACAGCGGCTTTAATATCAGTGCCTCCAATATCAATTGCTATTTTATAATTAGTCATAATTCATACCTCCATTCATAGTATTTACATTAATATGTATCATTTTTTAATTTAAAAGTGTAGTTATAATAACTATGAAAAATATTTTCATCGATATTTATTATAAGTGATGAATTTTTTCAAAACACTATTGATACTGTTAATGGTAGCGGTTACAATTTGAACTGTAAATAGAAAAGCTTTATATCTTTAACTTAATGTAATAGGGGTTTTAGAGTTAATAAAAATATATAAACAAAAGATGGAGGGAAATTTATGGAAGAGAATTTTAAAGGGTTATATGCGGCATTATTAGTTCCGTTCGATGAACATGGTGAAGTGAAAGAAGAGGGGCTAAAACAAATTGCTAAAAATGCGATTGAAACTGAAGGCTTAGACGGTTTATATGTAAATGGCAGTTCAGGGGAAAACTTTTTACTAAGTAAAGAACAAAAGAAGCAAGTATTTAAAGTTGCGAAAGAAGCCGTTAATGATGACGTAACATTGATTGCGCAGGTAGGATCTTTAGATTTAAATGAAGCTATAGAATTAGGGAAATACGCTACAGAATTGGGTTATGATGCTATTTCTGCAGTTACACCATTTTATTATCCATTTACCTTCGAAGAAATCAAAGACTATTATTTTGAGCTAATTGAAGCGACACAAAATAACTTGATTATTTATGCGATTCCTGACCTTACAGGTGTCAATATTTCTATTGAACAATTTGCTGAACTATTTAATCATGAAAAAGTAATAGGTGTTAAGTATACTGCTCCAAACTTCTTTTTATTAGAACGTATACGTAAAGCTTTTCCTGATAAATTAATACTTTCTGGATTTGATGAAATGCTTGTACAGGCTGCGATTTCAGGTGTAGATGGAGCTATCGGTTCTACATATAACGTAAATGGTAAACGTGCAAGACAAATATTCGAAAAAGCACAAAACGGTCAGATTGATGAAGCTTATCAAATTCAACATGATACTAATGACATTATAGAAACGGTATTATCTATGGGGATATATTCTACATTAAAAGAAATTTTAGCGACACGTGGTATAGATGGTGGTTTACCGAAACGACCGTTTAAGCCATTTAATGAGACGAATAGAAGTAAATTAGCAAAGTTAATCAAAGACTATAACTTATAAGACATCACGTTAGGGGTTGAAGTAAATGCAGCAAGTAGGGTTTGGTGCTTGGAACTGGGTAGCAGTTATTGCTTACCTTGTCGTTATGTTATTAATCGGGGCTTATTTTACGAAACGCGCGAGTCAAAATACAGATAGTTTTTTTACTGCAAGTGGTAGACTACCGTCTTGGGCAGTAGGCTTTTCTATTTATGCTACAACATTAAGTGCGATTACTTTTATGTCGACACCTGAAAAGGCGTTTTTGACGGACTGGTCATATATAGCAGGTAATATAGCAATTGTCGCTATTATTCCATTGCTTATTTATTTCTATGTACCATTCTTCAAAAAGTTAAAAGTGACATCGGCATATGAATATTTAGAAGCGAGATTTGGACCTAGCGTCCGTGTTATTGGGTCATTACTTTTTGTATTCTTTCATTTAGGAAGAGTTGCTATCGTTATTTATTTACCGACACTTGCAATTACAGCAGTATCAGATATGAATCCATATGTCGTTGCAAGTTTAGTAGGTATCTTATGTATACTATATACATTCTTAGGTGGTTTTGAAGGCGTTGTATGGAGTGATTTTATCCAGGGGGTCATTCTATTAGGTGGCGCAGCAGCTATAATTATCTTAGGCGTCATGCATATTCAAGGTGGTATGGGAACAGTTGTATCTGATGCGCTTGAACATAAAAAGGTTATTAGCGTAGATAATTGGAAATTTAACACTGCAGCGGCCGCTATTCCAATTATTTTTCTTGGAAATATTTTCAATAATTTACATCAGTACACAGCGAGTCAGGATGTTGTACAACGTTATCAGGCATCTGAGTCTATGAAAGAAACGAAAAAATCACTATGGATGAATGGGGCATTAGCATTAATATCAGCACCTTTATTTTATGGTATGGGGACAATGTTATATTCTTTCTATAATCATGAAAGTTCATTGCCTGAAGGATTTAATACATCTTCAATCGTCCCGTATTTTATTCTTACTGAAATGCCACCATTTATTGCAGGTCTACTAATTGCAGCGATATTTGCTGCAGCACAGTCTACAATTTCATCAAGTTTAAACTCAATATCAGCTTGTTTATCGGTAGACATCAAACATAGATTCTTTGGAAAAGGTGAAGAAAAGGATGAAGTAAGAACTGCGAGATGGATAATTATTATTTCAGGATTATTTGGATTTGGTATGTCTATTTATTTAATAGCTTCTGATTCAAATGATTTATGGGATCTATTCTTATTAATTACAGGGCTTGTGGGAGTACCATTAGCAGGAGTTTTTGCTGTAGGTATCTTTACAAGAAGAACAAATACATTTGGTGTTATAGTAGGATTAATATTGGGAATTATTTTTGCTTATATCTTTAATGGTATGGGCGGTGGCAACTCACCATTCTTTGTATCTATTATTTCATTTGGTGTTGCATTTATTTGTTCTTACATTATTAGTATTATTATACCTGGTGAACAAAAAGACATTAAAGGTTTAACAATTTATGATATTAAAGAAAGTACCAATTATATTGCGAAGGTTCATGATAAAAAAGAAAAGTAATTTAATGTCACGGTGGACGAATTATTCTCTTAGGCATATCAGTTTCTTTTTGAACTAGGGAAGTTTAATATAAAGCTATTAAATTAGTAATGAAACGAGGAATGAACATATGTCTACATTAGTTGTAGTTGCGCATCCAGATATTAATAATTCAACTGTTAATAAAGCATGGAGAGATGAATTATCTCAACATGAGGAATTAGTAACCGTTCATGAGATTTATCCAGAATACCCACACGGTCAGATTGATATTGAAAAGGAACAAAAATTGTTCGAAGCACATGATCATATTATTTTTCAATATCCATTATATTGGTATAGCTGTCCACCATTATTAAAACAATATTTAGATGAAGTATTTACCTATGGCTGGGCGTATGGCTCACAAGGAAATGCGTTAGAAGGAAAGCAAATTGGATTAGCAATTTCAATCGGGGCCGTACCAGAAGCTTATACACCTGAAGGTAACGTCCAGTTTACAATAGAGGAATTAATTAGTCCTATGATTGCGACAACGCGTTTCGTAAAAGCAAACTATGTAGGTGCACATAAATTATATAGCGCATTTACGATTACACCGAGTCAATTAGCAGAAAATACACAATCATACTTAGAATTTATTAAACAAATATAAAATGAGTGAGCCTGTGGCATAAGAGATGTCGCAGGCTCAAATTTTAGTTTAACAATAGTTGAATGTATAACTGTTCAAAGCATGATGCGTAAAGAGAAATACAATAAAATATGAGTTGAATAATTTACTCTCAATTATGTTAGTAATCGAGATAAAGTGCATAGGTTTACTTTGAAACAATGAGCATTGTCGATATAATGAAAGGGCGTACATATAAATTGGAAGATTTGAGGGGTCAATATGATAAAAGCAATCGCAGTTGATATGGATGGTACATTTTTAAATTCAAACAAAACGTATGACGAGCATAGATTTGATAAGATATTTAAGCAACTTAAAGCTCAAAATATTAAATTTATAGCAGCAAGTGGTAATCAATATGCAAAATTAAAATCGATATTTGGTGAACGTGACATGTTCTTTGTAGCTGAAAATGGTGCTGTTATTTATGAAGGGGATATATTATACGACTATCAAGCGTTTGATAGAGAGTTTTACCAAGAAATTATTGACTATTTAAATGTTGAACGTGAAATTGATAATTTAATTGTTTGTGGTCTAAACAGCGCTTATATTTTAAAGGATAACAACGATGCATTTAAAAAAGACGCTCACTTCTACTATCGCGAACTAAAAGAGATAGATAACTTTCAAGATTTACCGGAAGATGAATATGTAAAAATCGCGCTTAATATCAATAGAGAATCTCATCCTACATTAGATGAAGACTTAAGTACAAAATTCAGTGAAAATTTAAAGTTAGTATCTAGCGGCCGTGATAGTATTGATTTAATTATACCAGGAATGACTAAAGGTAGTGCTTTAGAGAGACTTTTAAAACATTGGCAATTAGATGCAGAAGATTTGATGGCTTTTGGTGATGCTAATAATGATTTAGACATGTTGCAATTAGCCAAACATAGCTACGTCATGGCAAATAGTGAAGATGAAACATTATTTGAAATTGCTAATTATGTGGCACCGTCTCATGATGAACAGGGTGTGCTAACAACTATTGAGGAACAAGTACTTCAGCCACTAAATTAATAGTGAATAAAGTTTTTATAACTTGATACGTAATTTATAAACATATCGTTTTAATAAGATATGGAATTTGACTATACTTAAAAGTACTTAAATTGAAAGGTAGGATATAAAAGTTATGGATCAAATGCAACAAATGCTGCTAAATGCTTTTAATTTTAGACATGCAACAAAACGTTTTGATGCTAATAAAAAAATCTCAGATAGTGATTTTAATACCATCTTAGAAACGGGTAGATTGTCTCCAAGTTCACTAGGATTAGAGCCGTGGAAATTTGTAGTAGTTCAAAATCGTGAAATAAGAGATGAACTTAAAGAAATTAGTTGGGGAGCACAAGGCCAATTAGATACGGCAAGTCATTTTGTTTTGATTTTAGCACGTAAAAATGTGACTTCACAATCACCATATGTGCAACATATGATACGAAATATCAAACAATATAGTGAAGAGAGTATTCCTGCTACAGAACAAAAATTTGATAATTTCCAAACTAGTTTTCATATAAATGATACGCCACAGTCGTTACTAGATTGGGCAAGAAAGCAAACTTATATAGCCCTCGGTAATATGATGACGAGCGCGGCATTACTTAATATAGATTCATGTCCAATTGAAGGATTTGATTTAGATGCTGTCACAGCGTACTTATCAGAAAAAGGTATTGTTGATTCTGAAAACTTTGCCCCCTCTGTTATGGTAGCCTTTGGATACAGAGAAACTGATCCTAAAGCTAAAGTACGTCAACCACAAACTGATGTCGTTGAATGGTTAGAATAATTAAAAAGTAAGGAGTAGGACAGTAATTTTGAAATTGAATTACTGTCCTACTCCTTATTTGTTTTGAGGTGAACTATATATCAAATTATAAAGACTGAGTTCTTATCTGTTACCAAAACACTTTAGATTTTATCTGCTACAAAGCTTTCGTTGCTGTGTATAATGATTTCAAAACCCTCTGGCCCCTCAAATTGTTCTCTATGCGTATTTGGTTTATAAATCGACACTTTTGATAAACCAAGGCTGCTATCATTGTCTTGGCGTACGATATTGGATTGCCATGTGTTAATAGCGATGTGATGATGGTAATGGTTTGTAGACATGAAAAGTGCTTGGGGAAAATCAGAGATATGCTCAAGTCCAAGTTTGTTTAAATAGAAATCTTTTGATTTCTCTAAATTGGCTGCTTTCAAATGTAAGTGGCCAATTTTCGCATTGGTGGGCATGCCTTGCCATCCAGCTTTACTACGTTGTGATACTAAGTCATCGACATCTACTGCAAGTGTATCCATCTTGACTTTATTATCTTCCCATAGCCAATTCTCTTTAGGTCGATCAGCATAAATCTCAATGCCATTACCTTCAGGATCATCGAAATACAATGCCTCACTAACAAGGTGGTCTCCACCTCCAATTTGTACGCCTAAACTTGCGGCGTGATATAAAAAATTACCTAAATCTTGTCTGTTAGGCAATAACAAGGCGATATGGAATAGTCCTGATTCTCTCATAGAAGGACGTCTACCATCTTTGACTTCTTGTAAAGTTAAGCTATGTCCGTTACTTCCTATATTGAAAGTAACGCCTGTATTAGACTCTAACTTTATGGATAAGCCTAAAATTTGTGTATAGAAAGTTGTCATTTTTGCTAAATCAGCAACATTTAAAGTGATATTAGTGACTTGAATTGATTGATTATCGTGAAAAGACATTATCAAACTCCTTGTTGTTTACTTGTATTTTTAAAGATTACAAGCATTACTTTAGTATAAAAAGTATACCTAGTCAATGGAATAAACTTATAATGATAATACTTTTTTAATTAGTATATATGTTGTGAAATGGGGTATAACGTTATGACAGAAAATACATAGATAGGACTGTTAAACATGACACACTATTATTTCAAAGAAAACTTTTTTAATGCTTCAAAGTCTACAATAGATATATACGATGATAATGATGAAGTAGCTTTTGAATTACAATTATTTTATACCTCTTTGGGGCAAGAAACGATGGCATTGTTTGGTAACGGTAAACAAAATTTTGAAATCACAGACGGCCATGATACTTTTCGAATTTTACAAGAAAGAACAATTAGTGGTGCGATTAAAACACCATTTAAAACAGTTTGGCAAGTAGAAAAGAATGGTCAGAAAATCGGAATCTTCCGCTCTAAAATGGGATTTAAGCCTTCTATGCAGTTCGAAGGTGATAAAGGAGATATATTAAAATTCCAATCAGGATTTTTTTCAAGAAGTGTTAAAGTATCTGATGGCAATAACGAGTTGATGCAAACTAAATCAGAACGGTTCAAATTAGCTTCGAGACATGATTTGTATATTGAAACTAAAACATATAATCCGGCGATGCTTATTATGATGTTTCAAGTTTTTTATGAATTTCAAGAACAACAAAGAAGAAATTCAAATTAGCTTAAGTGAAATCAAATTTAGTATAAATTATGCAACATCAACTTAAACTAATTAATAGAAGATGGAAACCTGAAGTCTATGTAAAAGCGTTAGATTTTAGGTTTCTATTTTTTAGGGAATTTCAAATAGTATCAGTGTGTAATATATTCATTCTATTTACATATATCTACATGTGGTAAGATATGAGAACATAGAATAAAAACATCATTGGGGGTGACGGGATGAAAGTATTTTGGAAATTGGGATGGTTTTTTAAACAACAGAAACTTAGTTATATCATTGGTTTAGGGACATTATTGCTAATTGCATTAATTGAAATTGTGCCACCACAAATTATAGGGCGTACAATAGATCAAATGACGACAAATCAATTAACATCTAAATTATTAATGGTTTATTTAGTTATATTGGTTGTAGTTGCCATATTAACTTATGTACTTAGATATGTATGGAGGTTGTCTATATTTGGAACGAGTCAAAAACTGGGACAAATTTTAAGAACATATCTTTTCAAAAAGTATACAGATATGAGTGCTATATTCTTTCAAAATAGACGTACAGGAGATTTAATGGCTCATGCTACAAATGATATCCGTGCCGTACAAAATGCAGCAGGTGCTGGAATCCTTATGATCGCGGATTCATTGATTACAGGGGGAACTGTAATTATAACGATGGCTACAACAGTAAGTTGGAAACTCACATTGATTGCCATGATACCACTACCATTTATGGTGTTATTAACTAGTTTTTACGGAGCTCTTTTAAGTAAAGGGTTTAAAAAAGCTCAAGCTGCATTTAGTAAATTGAATGATAAAACACAAGAAAGTGTTGCAGGGATTAAAGTTACTAAAACTTTTGGCTACGAATCCAGTGATCAAGCCGACTTTAAAGATTTAAGTGATGATGTGGTTGATAAAAACCTAAAAGTATCTAAAATAGACGCATTATTTGATCCGACAATTACATTAGTTATTGGTATGAGTTACTTTTTATCTATTGCTTTTGGAGCACAAATGGTCTTTCATAATGAGATAACCTTAGGACAACTCATCACTTTTACGACGTATCTAGGGATGTTAGTATGGCCGTTATTGGCATTGGGGTTATTTTTTAACATTGTACAAAGAGCAAAAGCTTCTTATGAACGTATAGAGGAAATAGGAAACTTACCTAATGGTATCGATACTCATCATAAAACTGATAAAAGTCCTCAAGGTGATATTCACTTTAATATTGAACATTTTAATTTCCCAGGTAATGATAATCAAGGGGTGTATGATATTCACTTTACAATCAAACAAGGTACCACTGTAGGTATTGTTGGCCGTACAGGCTCAGGTAAGAGTACATTGATAAGGCTATTGTTAAGAGAGTTTGATACTAAACATGTTCAAGATATAACATATGGTGCTTATCCGTTACGTGACTATAAAATTGGATTATTAAGAGGGCAATTTGGTTATGTACCACAAGAACATTTTTTGTTTTCTACTACGATTCGAAATAACATCGCGTTTAGTAATGAGGCTATAGAAGATGATCAAATATATGAAGTAAGTCGATTAAGCCATATCCATGATGATATTATGAATTTTACTAATGGCTACCAAACAGTTGTAGGTGAACGGGGTGTATCATTATCAGGTGGGCAGAAGCAACGAGTTTCTATAGCGAGAGCTTTATTATTGAATCCTGAGGTATTGATTTTAGATGATTCATTATCTGCTGTAGATGCACAAACTGAAGAGGTAATATTAGGGAACTTAGAACATTTGAGAAAGAATAAAACTAATATTATAACAGCGCATCGTATGAGTGCCGTGAAACATGCTGACCTTATTATTGTTATGGATGAAGGGAAAATAGTTGAACGTGGTCATCATGAATCATTAATGCAACAACGAGGATGGTATTATGAAACTTATCAATCACAAGCGTTACAAGCCAAGTTGTCGCGTAACTTAGACAATCTTACGAAAGGGGATGGTGAAAATGACTGAATACGAACACGCTAACTTAACCGCTAAAGACCAAGGAAGTGTGCTGATAAGGTTATTTAAATACACATTACCCTATAAGTGGATTATTATTTTAGCATTCTTAACATTGATTATATCAACTGTTGCCAGCATGATGACGCCCTATATGGTGAAAATATTTATTGATGATTATTTAACGCCACAAGACTTTCCGAGAAGTGCTATGATTTGGCTCATTGCGATTTTCTTAAGTGTACAAATAATTGGTGCATTAACACTTTATTTTAGCCAATATCTCTTTCAATATTTAGCGTTTAAAGTGATTCAACAATTGAGGATTGATGCTTTTAATAAACTAGGGAAATTAGGAATGAAATATTTTGATGAAGTACCGAGTGGTAGTATTGTCTCACGACTAACAAATGATACCGAAACAATTGTGGACATGATCGTGGGAGTGTTCTCAACTTTTATTATGGCCTTATTTCTGATGATATCTAGTTATATCATGATGTTTGTATTAGACGTCAAATTAGCTTTAATAGCGCTTGTCTTTTTGCCTATTATTTTTGTTATCTTGTCTACTTATCGTAAGTATTCAGCGTATTTATTTTCAAAATCAAGACAGCGTTTATCTGATTTGAATTCAAAATTAGCAGAGTCAATTGAAGGCATGAAAATTATACAAGCTTTTAATCAAGAAAGACGATTAAACAAAGAGTTCAATCAGATTAATGATGAACATTATCATTATATGTTGAAAACAGTGAAACTAGATAGTTTACTGTTAAGACCGGCTATTAGTTCTATCTCAATCTTTGCTATTGTAATGATTCTTGCTTATTTCGGTATAATTAGTTTTACCACTGGCGTGACAGCAGGTGTAGTTTTTGCATTTATTCAATACATGGAACGCTTTTTTGAACCGATTAATCAAGTTAGCCAAAACTTAAATATTTTACAGCAAGCGCTTGTATCGGCGAGTAGAGTTTTTGCGCTAATCGATGACGATACTTATGAGCCACAGCAAAATGAAATTGAATCAAATCACATAAATTCTGGGAAAATAGAGTTTGAAAATATTAGTTTTAGTTATGATGGCAATACTGATGTACTAAAAAATATTAATTTTACTGCTAATCCTGGAGAAATGATAGCACTTGTTGGTCACACAGGATCTGGTAAAAGTTCAATCATCAATTTATTTATGAGGTTTTATGAATATCAACGAGGAGATATTAAGATAGATGGACATTCCCTCAAGACAATACCTAAATCAGAATTAAAAGAAAAAATTGGTTTAGTATTACAGGATGCATTTATCTTTTATGGAACTATAGCGTCTAATATAAAATTATATCACCCTACAATGACGTATGAACAAGTGAAGGCAGCGGCAAAATTTGTTCATGCTAATCGTTTTATTGAGCAATTACCTGAACAATATCAGCACAAAGTAATTGAAAAGGGTAGTGCTTTTTCAAGTGGTCAAAGGCAGTTAATTGCATTTGCTAGAACAATTGCTACAGACCCTAAAATTTTAATTTTAGATGAAGCAACTGCCAATATTGATTCTGAGACTGAAGAACAGATACAACAATCATTAAATGAAATGCGTAAAGGTCGGACAACATTAGCGATAGCTCATCGATTATCTACAATTCAAGATGCGGACCAGATTTTTGTTTTGAATCGAGGTGAGATAGTCGAATGTGGTACTCATGAACAATTAATTACACAAAAAGGCATATATCATAATATGTATTTACTTCAAAATGGTTAACTCTTTGTTCTAAAGATAGTAGTGTGTTTATAATAGATTTAATTTATATTTAACATAATGAAAAAAGGTGAAACTAAGCCATTTATTTCTACTTAGTTTCACCTTTCATTTGTATACAAATGAAATAAATACATGTCGAACCAAATATTAATCTGTTTGATTGAAATTTTTAACTTTATCCAGCGTAGACATCTTGGTATTCATCATTTTTTTCAATCACGTTTTTAGCAAATGGGCAAGTAGCAACAACTTTTAAGTTATTTTCGCGAGCATAATCAACTACGGATTTTACTAATTGTGAACCGATACCTTGGCCACCTAGTTCTTTAGGGACGCCAGTGTGGTCAATATTGATTTGATTATCTCCTTGAGGTTGGAAAGTGATTTGTGCTTGTGGATTATTTTCGTCGTCACCGATATAAAACTTGTTTGAACCTTGTTTAATTTCAGCCATACTATCTCTCCTATTTATAAGTCATATATATTAAATATCACATTTGAATGAATGTTAAACAAAACGAGTCTTGAATAAAGAAAGAATATTAGTAGATTAAGTAAAAACCATTGAAATATCATGAAAATAAGTTTATAGTTTTAACGGAATAATTTCGATTTGGAGGGGCGTTTTTTGAGAAAAAGTATAATACTCATTATGGCATGTGTAGTTGTTGTGATGTTGAGTGCATGTGACAATATCAATAAAGGCGAAAACAAAGACGTCAGTTCAAAAAATAAACTTAAAATTTATACTACAGCATTTGCGTTTCAAAGTTTTACTGAACAAATAGGCGGTAAATATGTAGATGTAGAATCTATCTATCCGCCAGGAGCCGATATGCATACCTTTGAACCAACACAAAAGGAAATGGTCAATATTGCAAAAGGCGATTTATTTATTTATTCTAACCAAGAAATGGATCCAGTTGCTAAAAAAATTGCAGGTTCTATAAATAATAAAGATTTAAAATTAGCATTAGCAGCTGGTTTTACACATGACGATTTAGTTGTAAGTCATGAACATGAGCACGAGCATGAAGGGCATGCACATGATCACGAAGAGGTGGGTCATGACCATGAAGAAGGCAGTGAAGACCCTCATGTTTGGCTAGACCCAGTACTTAATAAAAAAATGGTGAAATCAATCAAGGATGATTTAATAAAAAAAGATCCTCAACATAAAGTTTATTACGAGAACAATTATAATCAAGTCGTTAACGATTTAGATAATATCAACCAAAGATTAAATGAAATTACAGAGCATCCAAAGCGTGACACTGTAGTGATTTCTCATGATTCTATTGGTTATTTAGCCAATCGTTATGGGTTTAAACAAGAAGGTGTCAGTGGTATGAATAATGAAGAACCAAGTCAAAGAGACTTGATGAATATTGTTAACAATATCAAACAAACTAAACAACCTTATGTACTTTATGAACAAAATATTTCATCTAAAGTTACTGATGTAATACAGAAAGAGTCTAATTCAACGCCATTAAGTTTTCATAATATGGCAACACTTTCCAAAGAAGAAAGTAAAGAGAGCAATATTACTTATCAATCCTTAATGAAACGAAATATAAAATCGCTAGATAAAGCATTAAATGAATAAGATTAACAAAACCCTGAGACAAATAACGTCTCAGGGTTTTTAACTACTATTTGACTAAAAAGATAATTATTTTAAAATTTTCTATGTCATGTTTTTAGTCATATCTTATATAGGATACAGTAGTGTTGTAATATTCTTCTAAACCGTGTACACCATCGGCACCACCAATACCAGATTCTCTCCAACCTGCATGGAATCCATTCACTACTTCTTCGGCTTCACAGTTTGCATAGACTTCACCAAATTTAAGTTTTTCAGTAGCTAACATAATTTCTTTTAAATTTTCAGAGAAGATAAAGGATGATAAACCAGCATTTGTATCATTGGCTTGTGTAATTGCAATATCAAAATCTTGATAAGTTACAATAGGTAGAACAGGACCGAAAATTTCATTTTTAAAGGCTTCATCTTCAACGTTTACGTTATCTAAAATAGTAGGTTCATAGAAGAAACCAGAACGTTCTATCTTATGTCCTCCTGTAATTAAAGTAGCGCCATTTTTTATGGCATTTTGGACTTTTCCATCAATACTATCAAGTTGTTGTTGGTTAATAATCGCACCGTAATCAGTTTGTTCATCAAATGGATCGCCTACTGTTAATTGTTCCATTTTAGTTTTTAATTTATTTACAAAATCCTCGTGAACATCTTCGTGTACAAAAATACGTTCAGGGCATGTGCATACTTGTCCAGCGTTATTGATTCTGGCAGTAACGATGTAATCAACAGCTTTGTCTAAATTGGCATTAGGAGTTACTAGCACTGGAGCATTACCCCCAAGTTCTAAATTTACTTTTTTAACTGTATTGGCGCTTTCAGCATACACTGATTTACCAGATCTCATGCTACCTGTAAGTGAAATAAGTTGGATATCAGGGTGTTGTGCTAATTGAGTACCAACCGTTTCTCCCGTACCAGGAAGTATTTGGACAAGCCCTGCTGGTATTGTTGAATCACGAATAAGTTCTGCAATTTTCAGTGTTATTAATGATGTTGCTTCACTCGGTTTAATTACTACAGAACAACCTGTAATTATTGCGGGGATGACCTTTCTCATTAATACCATAATGGGTGCGTTCCATGGAACGATTCCTGCAGTAACACCAATCGGCTTTTTAGTTAGTAAAATGGTCTCGTTTTCTCTAGTGTTTTGTAACACTTCACCTTTATTGTTCATACTTAAACTTGTCATATAATTAATAAAGTGGATTGCTTTATCTATTTCACCTTTTGCAGATGCTAGTGTTTTACCTTGTTCTTTAACATATAATGTTGCAAGTTCATCTTTATTTTTTTCGAGTAAGGGTATTAATAACTTAACGTGATCTGAGCGAGTAGGTTCTGGTGTTTGCTCCCATTCTAGTTGAGCTTGTTTTGATTTAGCAATTGCATCGTTAACCTCGTACTCAGTTGCAAATGTTATCGTATCTATTTTTTCTCCAGTTGCAGGATTGATAACGTCCATAGTGTCTGTTGATTTACTTTCGATAAATTCATTGTTTATAAATAATTGGTTCAATGTTTGACACCTCCACACTCTTTGCATACCACTGATAATACTTCTGAAAACAACATACTTCATTTTTCTAATAATAAGTTGTTGTAGTTAACCATAAAATTAGAACCAGAACAGCTTACTAGAAGTTGTTCAGAATGCATCAGTATAATTTTTATACTTAATTGTTGACTAGTTAAAGAAGAAGAGTTATAATTTATCTCGAATTCGAAATAAAATTTAGGGAGCTGGTGAATCCTATGGATCGTACGAAAGAATCTTTAAATTCGTTTGTTGGTTTAAATAGAACGTTAGATCATTTAATGAAGATTGTTAGAAAGGATGTCCAAAGGCATGGCTTAAACGTAACTGAATTTGCAGTTATGGAATTACTTTATAACAAAGGCGACCAACCGATACAGCGTATTGGTAATAGAGTACTTATTGCGAGCAGTAGTATTACCTATGTCGTGGATAAACTTGAAGAAAAGGGATGCGTCAGTAGACAACGGGATGAACAGGATAAACGTGTGACGAACGCGTCGTTAACTGAAAAAGGCTATGCAATGATGGATGAAATTTTTCCTGATCATGCTTCAACATTAGAATCAACATTTTCAGTGTTAACTAATGACGAAATAACTGTATTGCAACATGCTTTAAAAAAACTAAGTGCTCAACCTATAGAATAGTAGTAGCACTTAAAATTTTAAATTAAATTACTTCGAAATCGAGATAAAATTATAAAGAGGAGTTTTATTATGACAAATAATCAATTATTAGGAATCCATCACGTAACAGCTATGACTGATGACGCTGAAAGAAACTATAAATTTTTCACTGAAGTCTTAGGTATGAGACTTGTTAAGAAAACAGTTAACCAAGACGACATATACACTTATCACACATTTTTTGCGGATGATCAAGGTTCTCCAGGTACAGATATGACATTCTTTGATTTTCCTAATGTACCTAAAGGCGCACCTGGTACAAACTCAATTACACGTCCATCATTCAGAGTACCTAATGATGCGGCTCTTGAATACTATGAACAACGTTTTAATAATTTCGGGGTGCAACATGAAGGTATACAAGAGTTATTTGGCACAAAAGTATTACCATTTGAAGAAGAAGATGGACAAAGTTATCAACTTGTATCTGATGAGGATAATGAAGGTGTTGCACCTGGTAAACCATGGAAAAATGGTCCAGTACCAAGTGATAAAGCGATTTATGGTTTAGGTCCGATTGAAATTACTGTAAGTTATTTTGATGATTTCAAGAAAGTTTTAGAAGAAATTTATGGTATGAAAGCAATTATTGTAGAAGAAGATGTAGCAATTTTAGAAGTTGGTGAAGGTGGTAATGGCGGCCAAGTTATTTTAAGAAAAGATACTGAAGGCCCTGAAGCGAGACAAGGTTATGGTGAAGTACACCACGTATCATTTAGATTGAAAGATCATGAAGCAATTGAACAGTGGTTAGAGAAATATAAAGCAGTGGGCATAGGTAATTCAGGTTTAGTCGATAGATTTTACTTCGAGGCACTATATGCACGCATTGGCCATATTTTAATTGAAGTATCAACAGATGGCCCTGGATTTATGGATGATGAGCCTTATGAAACATTAGGTGAAAGTTTAGCGCTACCGCCATTTTTAGAATCACAACGTGGGTATATTGAATCAGAAATACGTCCATTTGACACTAGAAGATAACTAGCGCAGGCGGCCATAATTAATAACAACAAAGCCATAGTGAAATGTAATAATTAAACAATTAGAAAGTTAGGAGGAAACGATATGAAAGCAATTCAACATATCCATCATATTTCAGCAATTGTAGGTAATCCTGAAGAAAATATAAAATTTTATAGAGATATATTAAACTTGAAACTAATCAAGAAAACAGTAAATTATGATGATCCTTCAACTTACCATTTATATTTTGCGAATGATTCAGTAGATAATGGCACAATCATTACTTTCTTCAACTGGCCAAATACTCATAAAGGACATATTGGAAATGGGCAAGTAGAACGTATTGCTTTCAGAGTGCCAAAAGGATCTTTAGAGGCGTGGGCACAACATTTAGAAATGAATCAAATAAAAACAATGACTACACAATTATTTGAATATAAAACGTTAGAGTTCAAAGATATACATGGTTTACCGCTAGCATTAGTAGAAGATGACAAAGTGCAAAGAGACCAACAAGCCATTATTGGTTTTCATGGTGTCACACTATTATCTTCAAATCCACAAGAGACAGTAAAAACTTTAACAACTGATATGGGTCTAGTTAAAACGAACGAAGATGAAGATTATATTCACGTTGAAACACAAGGTGAGTGGCGTCATCACATTATAATAAAAAAACAAATTGCTGACACAAACGTTCGTTGGGGAGTTGGCGTTGTGCATCACATTGCATGGTCAGTTTCCACAAACCAAGCACATCTTGATTGGCAAGCATATATGAGTAATAGAGGCTATCACGTAACAGAAGTTAAAGACCGTAGCTATTTTAATGCAATTTACATGAAAGAACACGGTGGTATTATCTTTGAATTTGCAACAGAAGGCCCTGGGTTTACGATAGACGAACCTTTTGAGCAGTTAGGTCAAAAGTTAGTATTACCGTCACAGTATGAAGATAGAAGAGAAGAGTTATTACGTTTATTACCACAGATACGCGTTTAACATTAATGATGAAAAAGGAGATGAAAATTTATGGAACATATTTTTAGAGAAGGTGAAGCAAACGCACCAACGTTTATTTTATTACACGGTACTGGCGGGGACGAAAATGATTTATTACCTTTAGCTCAAGCACTTAATCCTAAATACAGTGTTCTCAGTATCAGAGGTGAAATTTCTGAGAATGGAATGAATCGTTTCTTTAAAAGACTTGGGGAAGGAAAATACGATTTAGAAGATTTAGAATATCGTACGAATAGATTAATCTCATTTTTAAAAGAAGCGGCAGAACGTTATAATTTTGACTTGTCAAAAGCAATACCTGTTGGTTTTTCAAACGGCTCAAACATTGCAATCAGCATGATTTTACATCCGGATACATCTTTTGAAAAAGCTTTATTATATGCGCCTTTATACCCAGTAGATCTTGTTGATAACAAAGATCTAAGTAACATGAATGTATTGCTTTCAATGGGACAACATGATCCAATTGTTCCTTTCGAAGCTAGTGAAAATGTAATCAATATCTTCGAAAGTCGTGGTGCTCAAGTAGAGCAAGTTTGGGTCAATAGTCATGAATTAACACAAGCAGGCGTAGCAGCAGGACAATCATTATTAGATTAATAAAAATAATAAGCCATCGATATCACACATTAATGAAGTATGATGTTCGATGGTTTATTTTGTATGAGTTCAATTTGAGTAAGTAGTTATAAAATCATTTATAATGTTTGTTGAATACCTAATAGAATAAAAAAGGTGGAATTAATATATGGGGAATAACCAAGCACTTATTGTCATGGATATGCAAAATGGAATAGTGAGTGGATTAAAACAGAAAGATAGCGTTATACATTTTAATAAACAAGCTATCAATTTTGCTCGTCAGCAAAATATACCAGTTATTTTTATTCGTGTTGCATTTACAGGCGACTTTTTAGAGGTATCACCTAATAATAAAATGTTTGCACAAATGAAAGCTAACGGCATACGGATGAATAAAGTAGATGAAGAGACACAAATTCTTGACACATTAGGACGCCAAGCACATGAACCACTCGTTACGAAACATAGGTTGAGTGCATTTACAGGCAGTAATTTAGAGGTATTATTGCGTGGGTTACAAGTAGAACATCTTATCTTAACCGGTGTAAGTACTAGTGGTGTTATACTATCTACGGCCACTGAAGCGGCAGATAAGGATTATAAACTGACTATATTATCAGATGCTATAACCGACCAAGATGAAGAAAAACATCAATTTTTACTTAATAAAATTTTAACAAGATATGCTGATATAATGACTACAGATTTATGGACGAGTAAATAAATTAATTAAAAATCCCCAAGCTATGTTTAATGTGTTTAACATGGCTTGGGGTTATATATTACATAAGGCCGATGAGCTTCATCCACAATGATCCAACGCCTAACCATACTATAAAATAGAAGAAGGCAAGTATTGCATTCATAGTCCACCAACGATTTTGTGAAACATATCCAGCTGAATATAGGATGGGAGCTGGACCGCTACTATAGTGTGTTGTAGAAGCCATTAAATTCCCGAAGAAACCTAACATCAATGCACTATATAATGGTGGTGCCCCCGTAGCGATAGCTACACCGAGTAAAGCTGAGTACATTGCACTAACATGCGCTGTTGAACTCGCAAATAAATAATGTGAATAGAAATAAAATAGTATCAAAATAATTAAAACGATTGGCCAACTTAAGCCACCTAAACTACCTGATATCGAGTTACTTAACCAAGGAATAAAGCCGAGTTCATTGAGTTGATTTGCCATCATCACTAGGATTGAAAACCAAACTAATGTATTCCATGCACCAGTCTCTTTAAGAATATCATTCCAAGTAAGCACACCTGTAATGAGTAATAGTGATAATGCGATAAAGGCAGTTAAAGTAGCATTAATATTTAACGTGCTACCTAGAACCCAAAGGCCAAGTGCAATAATAAAAATTGCAATCATGAATTTTTCACTTTTAGCCATGATTCCCATATCAGTGAGTTCATTTTGTGCCCATGACTTGGCATTTGGTGTTTCTTTAATTTCTGGTGGATACATTTTGTAAATTATAAGTGGTACTAGTATTAACGAAATAATACCTGGGACTAACGCTGCTAAGAACCAGTGCATCCAAGTGATGTCGACACCTTGATGTTTTGCAAGTGATTGTGCAAGTGGGTTACCAGCCATAGCAGTTAAAAACATAGCTGCAGTAATTAAGTTACCATGAAATTCTGTAAAGATAAGAAAAGCACCCATTTTACGTTGCGTACCGTCTTCTGGTTTTGAACCGAATGAACGGGATAGTGCATTGATAATAGGAAACATAATACCACCTGCTCTAGCAGTATTACTTGGCGTGGCAGGTGCAAGAATTAAATCTACCCCGATAAGTGAATACCCTAAACCAAGCGTTTTTTTACCGAACAATTTAACGAATTGCAATGCGATACGTCGTCCCAAACCAGTTTTCACAAAGCCTCTAGAAATGAAAAAGGCCATTGCAATTAACCAAATACTACTATTACCAAACCCAGCTACAGCAGTATCGATTTTAACCGTGTTAGTTAACACAGTTAATGTGAAACCTATCATAGCAATTGCACCTATCGGTAGCGGTTG
The DNA here is from genome assembly GCF_033597815.2 of Staphylococcus sp. KG4-3. NCBI lineage: Bacteria > Bacillati > Bacillota > Bacilli > Caryophanales > Staphylococcaceae > Staphylococcus > Staphylococcus halotolerans. The sequence goes on along the minus strand of NZ_CP166245.1, from coordinate 2,425,837 downwards.
TGTAATACAACCAATGATTGTTGCTACAAATATAGCAAACATGTGCCAAGCAGCAGGATCTAAAGCATCTGGTCTAAGTGGTGTGAATAGCCAGATAATGATACCTGCAACGATAGGAAAAATAAACTTTTTGTAGTTAATGCCTTCGTGCATTAGAATCATCTTCCTTTACGTATGATTGTGATAAAAAAATAGTAGTTGAGAAATAAAAAATACAATTTATAGTGCCCATATATTTTCCTATCCTATTAATTTATTATAAATTTGTCATAATAATTATAATTATGACAATACATATTGTAAAGTTGGTGTTTAAATAGAGGAATCTTTTTGAAAAATAGTAATAAGGTTTTAGAGCACGGTCTTAAGCACAAAGTCACTATGCAAAATTAAATGTGTCTATTTTCGTAATATTCCTTTTGCCAAGATTGGTATTAATAGAATGAAACCAAATACGCCCATAACTGGAAACACTTTACCTATCAATTCTATAAAACCAATAAATGTTGTGGCAAATGTCACGATTGTCATTATAATGATAAGTCGATAATAGGCTTTAGTATAAGGAGTAGTGAATCTAGATGCGAAAGCGTACATAAGTCCAACGACGGTATTGTAAATAACCAACACCATTACAACCGACATAAAAATTCCAATAATTGGAGAAATCTGTTTTGCCAACAATAATGAAGGTAACGCAACGCCAGTAATTTGTGTGAATTCAGTAATCATACCTAAGTTGAGCATCAAGAGTAAAAATGTAATAGTAATACCACCTAATACTCCTCCCCAAACTGTTGATTTCTCAAATTTTAAACGGCCTCCCATAACTGATAAAAAGCTAAAAGCAGCGGCAATTTGTAGACTACCGTAATTAATTGCATCAAACCACCACCATTGATCTGAGCGTCCATCACTATTTGCGTAATGATGTGCAGCATTGAAGTTTAACTGACCTGTAGAAAAGTAATAAACAGCAATGATTGTAACAATTATTACTAAAAATGGTGTAACCATACCTAAAACGGTAATAAGACGATCAAATTTTAAGAATAGTGTTAGTAGGATAACGATAACTAAAATTAACGAACTAAATACATAAGGCATTCCTGTACTTTCATGAATTGTTGATGCGCCACCAGCGGTCATTATCATAGCTAGTGCAAATAAAAATAAAGTCAAAATAATATCAAATACTGTTGCGATAGGACGCGGTAAATAGTGTTTAATTGGTTCAGTATGATTATGAGAACGTAAGCGATAACCAGTATGTAGTACAAAGACACCGCCAATGGTAATGATAAATCCTGTAATCAACACACCATAAACGCTAAATTTTCCATTACTTGTAAAAAACTGAAAAATTTCTTGTCCAGTTGCAAATCCAGCACCCACAACAACACCAACAAATGCAAAAGCTACAATAATAATTTCCTTCAAGTTTGTCATAGAAGTTGAAATCCTTTCATTGTTTTAGATTATCAAATTTTGTAGAAAAGTATCACAATGAATCATTTTATATGAAAGTAAAGTAAAATTAAACACTAAAGTTTATATAGTGAATACAATTGTGTATATAGAGTGAACTTTTGAGAGGGAAAAAAAGCCATAAATAAAAGAAAAACATTTTTAGTGCGTTAATATAAAATTTTTGATAATATGTTTTCTTATTGCTTTATTTTATGCTTTAATTTAGTAGCTAATTTACATAAAAATACCGGGTAATAAATATAAAAAATCGGGAGAGTGTGAGTCATGTGTCATTATTAAATTTACCGTTAACATTACTCATTGTTATATTTTTGGCATTGGGTATTTTTAGTCAATGGTTTGCGAATAGAATTAAATGGCCGTCTATCGTAGTTATGGCCATAGTTGGATTGCTTGTAGGGCCAGTATTTGGCTTGATCAATCCACAAGAAAGTTTGGGTGAAGAAGTATTCAGTCCCTTAGTTTCATTAGCAGTGGCAATTATCCTATTTGAGGGAAGTAGTAATTTAGATTTCCGTGAAATTAAAGGGATTTCTAAAGCTGTTATACGCATTATCACGATAGGTGCAATCATTGCTTGGATACTTGGTGCAATCACGCTACATTATATTATTGGCTTTTCACTATCTATTTCGTTAGTGTTAGGTGGTTTATTTTTAATCACAGGGCCTACTGTCATTCAACCATTATTAAAACAGGCGAAAGTTAAAAAGCGTGTTGATTCAATACTAAGATGGGAAAGCATCATTCTTGATCCTATCGGACCAATGCTTGCTTTAGGTGCATTTTATATTTTTCAAATTATAGAACAAGGATTTGATTTACAGTTAATAGCTAGATTTATTATAAGTTTATTCATTGCAATTGCTATAGGGTTTGGTGCATCATACTTATTTATGTGGTTAATTAAAAAAGATCTTATTCCACAAAATTTGATGCCGCCGATACAATTAATCTTTATCTTATTAATTTTTTCTATATGTGATGAGATTTTACCGGAATCAGGCCTATTAGCAGTTACAATATTTGGTCTAATGATGGCGCGTATGAAGAGACACGATTTAATCTTTAAAGAATCTGATCATTTTATTGAAAATACATCATCGATAATGATTTCTACTGTATTTATATTAATCACTTCTTCATTAACTTTAGAAGTGTTAAAAAGCGTTATGTCTTGGAAACTATTTATTTTTTGTGCAATTATGATCGTCTTAGTAAGACCAATTTCTATCCTATTGTCTACAGTAAACACTGAAATATCAAAACGTGAGAGAGCGATGGTATCAATGATGGCACCTAGAGGTATAGTTGTATTAACGGTAGCGCAATTTTTCGGTGGTTTATTCATTGAAAAAGGGACACCGATGGCAGAATATATAACGCCAGTTACTTTTGGCTTAGTATTCATTACCGTTGTCATATATGGCTTTAGCTTTTTACCATTAAGTAAGGTTATGCGAATTTCTAGTACTGAACCTCCTGGCATTATTATAGTAGGGGAAAGTGAATTTTCTTTTCATCTTGGAGCAAAATTAAGAAGCCATAACATACCGGTTATGACATTTAATTTATTTAGTAATACAACACAACGTTCAAAAGAATTAGGTTTTGAAGTTTTTGATGGAAACTTATTATCAAGCAATGATCGAATATATGCAGATATGACACGATATAATAAGTGTATATTGATGACACAATCCTTTATATTTAATAGCTTAGCTTTTAATGAGTTAGTTCCAGAATTTGGTTTGAAGCATGTAGATATGATGCCAGTATCGTTTAGCGATGAACATGATCGTAGTAACGTAGATGGTCCGATTAGAAATCATATTCTTTTTGATTGGAATTTCACGTCCCGTTGGTTTAATCGTTTCATAAGTGAACACAATATTTTAGAAATACCAGCAAAAAAACAAAATCAATTAACTAAAAATGATATGGTACTCTATCATATAGACAATAATAGTGTAGTAACATTTAAGCGTAGCAATCAGTTTATCTCTGACGATGAGGAAGGCGTAATAGGTTATTTAAAAGACGCTTACTTACACCAAAATATATAAGAAGTTAAAAAGAGTGAGAATGTGTTTTCAGCCTATACTATCGACAAAGGATTCATCTTTGTCGATAATTTTTTGTTTTCATAGATACTTCTTATATTCATAGAAAGGGAGTGGACAGAAATCAAATTTTCTAATATAGATTTCGTAGTCCAATCCCGGCAAGGGCTACTAGGATTGAAAAAAGCTTGATATAAGCGTATTTCTAATTCAGTCACCTACTGCCAAATTGAAAACGAGCCTGAGACATCTGTTTATGTCTCAGGCTCTGTTTTATATATTCTTTTTTATGAGTATATTTAGTTTACAAAACGATCATGCATTAATTCTTTTAAGATATCAATCTGCGCTTGAATTTCATGACCAGTATTTGTATCACGAATTTTTTTACGTTGTAATTCTTTATCTACGACGCGGCGAATTGAGAGTTCATCAGCGCCGTTAAGTAATACGTGCTTTTTAGAGTTAAAGTGTTGATGGGCCACGAGCTGCATACCAAATGAATTATAAAGCAGAGTATATCCTGCAATACCTGTCGTTGATTGATAAGCTTTTGAGAATCCGCCATCAATGACAATCATCTTACCATCAGCTTTTATGGGGTCTTCCCCATCAATTTCTTTCACTGGTGTATGACCATTGATAATATGACCTTGTTCGGGATCTAAACCGAAATCTTTTAGCATTTTTTTACACATATCTACATCTTCACGTAAATAATAATAAGGATTTTTAGTTTCTTTATGAGCTGTTTTATCTTTGATGAAATAGCGTTCAAATGTAGTCATTGCACGTTTGCCAAATAGTGAAGAATATTTACCGGTCCATAAATACCAAACTAAATCTGTAGCTAAATCATCTTGGATATCTTTATGGTCAAAAGCTATTCGTACATATTCTTCGAAATGGTCTAATAAATCTCTGCCATAACATTTCACTCCATCAATAACCATTGATTCCATTTCACCTTGTTCATCGACGGGAATACAACCATGGATAAGTAAGTTTCCGTTGTAAGGTAAGTAAAGTTTTCCTTTTTGCATAAGGAAAGTCATGTGACGTTTTAGTTTTTCAGATTGTTGAACTGATAACAATAATTTATCGATTACATCTGCTTCTTCATCAGTTAATTTATTGGGGTCATTAGGATCAACTGTTTGAAAACAAGTGTGTTCTAATGGGTATGTTTTTCCGTAAAGTGTTGCTTCATTTTTTTCATAGTTAATTTTTTCTAATACTAAACGTTCTTCCATTTCAAATGTAGGGCGACGTTTGATAATTGGTGCTTCTAATTTAAATTGAATAATAGCTATGGCTTGATGGAGTTTAGTGATTTGTTCTAACTCTAGCTCAGATAAACCTTCAGCATTTTTAGGACGGAAAGCTGGATTTGAACCATCATAATATTTGTCGGCAAGTGTTAATAACGGTCGTAAATTGATGCCATATGCATCTTCAATAATATCCAGATTGTCGTAACGTGCACAAATTCTAAGTAAGTTTGCAAGACAAACCTTAGACCCAGCATATGCTCCAATCCATAGTACGTCATGATTACCCCATTGAATATCTACAGAAGGATAATCTATGAGTGTTTCCATAATTTTATCTGGTTCAGGTCCACGATCATAGATATCTCCTACAACATGTAAGTGATTCACCACTAGATGTTGTACTGTAAAAGATAGCCCAATAATTAAATCATCTGATTGTTCTAATTCTATAATTTGTTTGATTAACGTTTCATAGTATGAGTGTTTATTATTATATTTATTACTTTTATATAATAATTCTTCCACAATAAAAACATAATTTTCAGGTAAAGATTTACGTAGTTTTGTACGTGTATATTTTGATGATGCATAAGTAATTAGTTTAATTAGACGGTTAATGGTAGTTATATACCATTCATTTAATTCTGATTTTGAACTAAAACTATTTTTTATGAGTTGTAATTTTTCTTCAGGATAATAGACCAAAGCAGAAAACTCATTAATTTCTTTACGCGTTAGCGTATCTTGGAAAATATCATTTATCTTTGAACGAACATTTCCTGAACCATTTCGTAAAACATGTTGAAAGGCATGGAATTCGCCGTGTAAATCACTAACAAAGTGCTCTGTTCCTTTTGGAAGTTCCAAAATAGATTCTAAATTGATGATTTCAGTTGCGAGCGCTTCTTTAGTATCAAATTGTTCAGAAAGTAAATCTAAAAATCTTTCTTTTACACTCTTGTCTGTTGAATTATGCATTATTTATGTCACTCCAGTTGAATAAATTTCTAAAGTATAAAATACAAATTAGTAAAACGCTTCCATTATATGTTTCTTATTGTAGCATTAAAATACAATCTTTTGTCTACTACTTATTATATTATGAATTTTAATTAAATTCGAAGATATGGATTGATTGTATAACCTAATATCAAAAAATGTTTTATATAAAGATTTAAAAGGTGCATTTGAAGTGAAAATATTCTATGTTACTCAAATATAGTATTTTTGATATTTATATAAATATTGTGATAAACATACATTTTTACGAATGCTATTAGAAGTATTTTTATTTCAAAAGTGTAATTGTACAATTATAATTTATAAGCGTCAAAATCTTTTTATATCAGTATTTTAAGCTTAATATTAGGCTGTTATATATATAAGTTAACAAAAAAGTTGTGATTTATTGTTTAATTTGATGATTATTTTTGTATAATATATGCATGTAACAAAATTATAAGGGGAGGAGTTTGTTTCATGTTTATATTGGGGACATCATTATCGAGTCAAGTAGATCCAAATTGGCAAACATATATTATGCTAGGTGTTTATTTTATTATTTTATTAGGCATAGGATACTATGGATTTAAACAATCTACGAGCAACGTAAGTGAATATATGTTAGGTGGAAGAAATATTGGTCCATATGTAACGGCATTGTCTGCAGGGGCATCTGACATGAGCGGTTGGATGATTATGGGATTGCCAGGAGAAGTGTATTCAACTGGATTATCTGCAGCATGGTTAGCCATAGGCTTAACAATTGGCGCATACATAAACTATGTAGTTGTAGCACCTCGTCTTCGTGTTTATACGGAAAAGGCTGGGGACGCAATTACACTACCAGATTTCTTTAAAAATAGAGTGGATGATAAATCTAATCTGATTAAAATAATTGCAGGTGGGATTATCGTTGTATTCTTTACTCTTTACACTCACTCTGGAATGGTTTCAGGAGGAGTATTGTTTGAAAGTGCTTTTGGATTGAATTATCACTTTGGTATGTTATTAGTGGCAATTATAGTTATTGCATATACATTCTTCGGAGGTTACTTAGCAGTATCATTAACAGATTTTTTCCAAGGGGTTGTTATGATTATTGCTATGGTAATGGTACCGATAGTAGCGATGATGCAATTAAGTGGTCTGGATACCATATCACAAGCAGCAGAATTAAAACCTACAAATTTAGATTTATTTAAAGGAACAACGTTTATAGGTATTATTTCTTTCTTTGCATGGGGGTTAGGTTATTTTGGTCAACCACACATAATTGTTCGTTTTATGTCTATCAAATCTATCAAACAATTACCGACAGCAAGACGTTTTGGTATAGGTTGGATGGCGATTAGCTTACTTGGCGCAGTGGGTGTTGGACTGGTAGGTATCACTTTTGTAAATAGTAATGGGGTTGAATTAAAAGACCCTGAGACGTTATTTATTTTAATGGGACAAATATTGTTCCATCCACTTGTTGGCGGATTTTTACTTGCTGCCATTTTAGCTGCTATTATGAGCACGATTTCTTCGCAATTGTTAGTAACATCAAGCTCATTAACAGAAGATTTTTATAAGTTGTTTCGTGGTGAAGAAGCCGCTAAAGAACATCAAAAAGAATTTGTATTGGTCGGGCGTATATCAGTTATAATTGTTGCGATTATATCTATATGGATTGCATGGTCTCCTAATGATACGATTTTAAATCTTGTAGGTAATGCTTGGGCAGGTTTTGGTGCAGCATTTGGGCCACTAGTGCTCTTGTCGTTATACTGGAAAGGTTTAAGTCGTACCGGCGCTATCAGCGGTATGCTGTCGGGTGCAATAGTAGTTATACTATGGATTGCATTTGTTAAACCACTAGGAGATATAAACGATTTCTTTAATTTATATGAAATCATACCTGGCTTTTTAACAAGCCTGATTGTTACATTCATAGTTAGTAAATTGACTAAGAAACCACAAATTGATGTAGAAAATGATTTAGCTGATGTACGTCGAATTGTTAAAAATAAAGATGAACAGAGTGAATCATAATTTAAAAAGGGGTTTAAATTATGATTGATATTCACATGTTCAGCACAACATTATAGTGTTATTTAATAAGGGAGAAATTTTATATAGATCGTGAAAGGCTAACTTCAAAGGGGGAAGTTAGCCTTTTTTATGTCAAATATTGATAACGTAATGGATATTAAAGATATAAGTGTAAAAACGCCCTTGTCACAATGATTTTATTATTGCGATAAGAGCGTAAATTTTATTTTATTGAATTTAAATGCGTTAAATTAGCCAGCTAATTTTTATGCTAAACAGACACGTTCTTATTGGACACGGTCTTTTTTGAAAAGTCTATAAAAGACAAAAATCACCGCTAAAATAATAACGACATACATAATATACGAATAGGTATGTAAACCATTCATTAATACATCCCAACTACCACTCAATAATTTACCTAAATAAATTAAAGCGAAATTCCAAACGGTTGTACCAATTAATGAAAGAATTGTAAAAACTACAACATTCATACGATTGATTCCTGCTGGGATAGTAATAAGTACACGTAAAACTGGTATAAAGCGACAGATGAACACTGCAATGGCACCATATTTCTTAAACCAATCGTTCGCACGTTCAACATCTTTGCCTTTTAATTTAATCCATTTGCCATATTTATCAACGAAACGATATAAACGCGTTTCAGAAACAAGTCTACTTATATAATAGAGGACAAGTAAACCTATCAATGATGCAATCGTTGAAATTGTAAAAAGAATGGGTATAGATAATCCTGATTTAACAGACATTAGTCCTGCAAAAGTTAAAATAATTTCAGAAGGTATGAAAGGTAATATATTTTCAAATAATATTAATATCGCAATGGCAGCATAGCCCCATGTGCTAATAAAGTCGGTAAGTATTTGTTCCATAGCTCTATGATTGGCTCCTTTAAAATCAAACTTCGTTAATTTTTGTACATCTTCAAGTATAATCTAAAATACTAAATTGTCCATGGAACATACATAGGGCTCAAGTATGATATTGTGGTTGGTTTCATATAATCATGTAAAAAACAAAAAAGTTATTGTAAGCGATTTCATGTTGTGGTAATATCGTTTAAAACAATAGGTCATATGATGACTGGTTATTAAAGGGAGAAAGTTGGAGAGAAATGAAAGAAAAAAGAACAAATATTAGATGGTATTTTGCAATAGCATTTTTTATTATCGGAGTAATTGCTTATATGGACCGTTCCAATATATCTATAATTGCAGGGCCGATGATGGAAGACTTAAACTTAAATAAAACACAATTCGGCTTATTAGCATCATTCTTCTCATTGGGCTATGCATTGATGCAAGTGCCATCTGGGTTTTTGGCTGAAAAATTTGGGTCAAAAAAATTATTAACTATTGCACTTGTTTGGTGGAGCGCTTTTACGATTTTAACAGGTATTGTAAAAAATCATGGTATGCTTTACGCCGTACGTTTCTTATTCGGTATCGGAGAAGCACCAATGTATCCTTCTAATGCTGTATTTAATACAAACTGGTTTGCAAAAGGTGAAAAAGGGCGTGCGTCTAGTGCGTTGCTTGCTGGTTCATACTTTGGTCCTGTAATTGCTCCAGTCGTAACGATAGCAATTGTAAATATGTTTGGTTGGCAAGCGGTATTTTATATATTTGGTGCGATAGGTTTTGTTATCGCTATATTATGGATGGTAATTGCAAAAGATTTACCAGAACAACACAAGATGGTAAATGAAGCAGAAAAAAATTATATTATTGAAAATAGAGATGTTATAAAGACAGAAAAATCGAACGCACCATGGAATATCTTTCTCACGCGCTTTAGTTTTTATGCGATAGCAGCACAATATTTTGTAGTACAGTTTGTAGTTTCATTGTTTTTAATTTGGTTACCTACATATCTTACGGAACAGTATAAAGTGAAACTTACTGATCCTGATATGGCTTGGGCAGCAGGCGCTCCTTGGATAGCAATGTTCTTACTTATACTTTGTGGAGGAGCAATTTCAGATAAACTGTTACAAAGTGGTAAATCCCGTTTTGTGGCACGTGCATCAATTGCGATTATTGGTTTCTTAGTATTTTGCATCTCACTATTTATGTCTTTACAAACAGACAATCTAGTAGTTAATGTATTTTGGCTATCATTATGTCTTGGAGGTATCGGGATTGCTACAGGAATGAGTTGGGCAGCAGCGACGGATTTAGGACGTAATTTCTCTGGTTCAGTATCAGGTTGGATGAATCTGTGGGGGAATATTGGTGCATTATTAAGTCCGTTATTAGCAGGTATGATGGTTGATATTGTGGGTTGGACGATGACATTAGAATTAGTAATTATCCCAGTAGTGTTTGCGATTGTTATGTGGTTCTTTGTAAAACCGGATCAACCTTTAATTATAGAAAAAGAAAATTTATAAAGTTTAATTATTTGTGTTTTTTAATCATCCCCTAGTATAATAATTATACTTATGAGGAGGAGAAAAATATGATTACTATTAATGCAATAATGAAAATTGACCCAACTAAAAGAGAAGGTTATTTAGAATTGGTAAAACCATTACTTGAAGGTGCTAGCACTGAGGAAGGTTCATTATTTTATAAACATTTTGAACAAACTGACGAACCTAATACTTTTGCCTTTATCGAACGTTACAAAGATGAAGAAGCTGTTGAAGCACATAACAATTCTGATCACTTTAAAGCATTCTTTGCTGAAGTAAGTCAATATTTAGTTGAAAAACCAGATATTAGCGTTTCTCAAGATCAAACAACATAAATAATTATTTAAAACGTATTGAAATAATAAGAGAGTGGGATAGAAATCAAAGTTGAATTTTGATTTCTATCCCATTTTCTTTATCTTGAGAAAGATAAGCAAGATACTGTTTTAATCATATTAATAAGAGTATAATTTTATGTTGTGGGTAATATAATAATGATTTTGATAGAGAAAAGTAGTTTTAGGAGTGTAAAAATAATGTTATATCAACATGGTACTTTAGGAACGTTAATGGCGGGTTTATTAGAAGGTACTGCAACAATTAATGAAATTTTAGAACATGGTGATTTAGGTATAGGAACACTCACTGGTTCTGATGGTGAAGTGATTATATTAGATAATCAAGCTTTTCATGCAAATGAATATGGAGAATTCAAGGAGTTGAAGGGCGATGAGCTAACACCTTTTGCAACAGTTACGCCATTCCAACCAGACGATCAATTTGATGTTCGTAATATAACTGATTCTGAAACATTATTGAATAAAGTACAACAAAAGGCTTTAAGTGACAATATTTTTATCGCTGTAAAAATAACTGGCAAATTTGAAATGGTACATGTGCGTATGATGCCAAAGCAAGAGAAACCCTATACGAAACTTATTGAATCTGCTAAACGTCAGCCAGAATTCACGCATGAACAAATAGATGGTACAATTGTTGGTTTTTATGCGCCCCAATTATTTCATGGTATAGCTGCTAGTGGCTTCCACTTGCACTTTGTAGATAATCATAAATCAGTCGGAGGGCACGTACTAGATTTTGAAATGAATCATGGTATTGTTGAATTGAGTAATATAGAGACATTAGAACAACATTTCCCAGTAAATAATCAAACTTTCTTAGAAGCAGATATTGATTATTCAAATGTAGAAGAAGATATTAAAGAAGCCGAGTAGAAATAGCGACCATTAATTTTTAGTTGAATAAGTTTAAAAGGGTTCATACTAATCACATCTAGAAGAATTTAAAAAAAGTGTTAAAATAGAGAAGTAATACTTCTAGATAAGTATATATATTTAAGATGACTTTATATATTTTATTAAACTAAATAAGTTAGGAACAAATTCACTAAATCATATGGCTATTTAATAATCACGCGTATTAATATAGTAAGTAATGTTACTTGTTGTTTAAGCTGGACATAGCAAATCGATTTTCTGACAATTAAGATGGCATGTTTCAATACAAGACTTTTAACTATTTAATCAGCCTTATGAGGGCGGGAATAGGAAATCACATCTTTGATTTCTGTCCCGCTCTATTTATGTGGCGAAAGATTTAATAAAATTATACATATCATTGTAAAATAAAAATAGAAAAGGAGATGTTTGACCATATTGACTAATTATATAAAATCTTTACTACGGTTCGATTCGATGAAGATTGATGTATCAAAAGGAATTAGACAATGTATCTTAATGTTAATTCCTTTACTTATTGGTTATGTCACTGGCTATTTTTCTATAGGGCTACTAATTTCAACTGGTACTTTGGCACATATCTATGTCTTTGGAGGTCCGGCTAAATCTAAATTACGCATGGTGCTTTTTTCAGCAATAGGTTTATCTTTAGCTATGGTTCTAGGAACTCTAACCGTTAGCCAACCAATCATATTTGGTGTATTACTTTTAGTTGTTTCGGTAATACCATACTACATCTTTAGCTCTCTTAATATCCCTGGACCGTCTTCCACGTTTTTTATCGTTGCATTTAGTTTGCCAATCAACTTACCTGTAGCCCCAGAAGAAGCTTTAACAAGAGGCTGCGCAATGTTTGTCGGAGGGCTATTAGCGACTGTTATTGTGATATTAGTAATATTGTTATCCAAAGAATCTACAGAGTCAAAAGCAATTAAAAATGATTACAATATTATCAAACAATTGATTTATAATTTTGATGATGCAAAGGCATTTGCTAAAGCGTCACAATTTGCAGTAACGGCATTTAGAAATTCAGATATTCAACTCATCACATCAAGTACAGCGAAATCAAAAGAGTCAGCAGAGTTTCAGCGTCTGTTATTGTTACATAATACTGCACAAGGTATTCATTCAGAATTATTAGAGCTGAATGAAAAGGGTGCACGCCCGTTGCCAGAAGAAGTAAAAGAGATGGCAGATTATGTAATTAAACGTGTTTATTCGCATGGTAATACAACGCGTCAATGGACACAAAAAGTAGAAGTAGATGCTGTATACCAAAATTTAGTTGATAGTATTATTAAAGTAGATGCGATTATGAACGCAGACAGTGAACGTGTGGAACATGAAATAGATATTAGAGTACCAATTTATGGACAACGCATGATGCAAAATTTAACGTTAGATTCATTTGTATTTAGAAATACAATACGTTATACCGTCATCATGGCAATTGCTATTTTTATAGCGCTCATGTTCGATTTTGAAAAAGCTTATTGGATTCCATTAAGTGCACATACTGTATTATTAGGATCCACTACATTGCATAGTTTTGAACGTGCAGGGGCTAGAGGAATTGGTACTATTATTGGTGTGTTATTCTTATCATTAATATTATTAGCAACGCCGCCAATTCCTGTAGCAATTATATTATTAGCTGTTGCAGCAGGCATAACTGAAATGTTCGTCGGTGCCAACTATTCGTTTGCAGTGATATTTATTACAATACAAGTTATTTTATTAAATGGACTTGCGTCTAATCATTTGACTATCTTAATTGCTTTACCAAGAGTAATAGATGTTATAGTAGGTATCCTCATTGCTGTTATTTGTTTGCTATTTATTGGGAGGAAAACAGCTTCATCTATGTTGCCAGATACTTTAGCAGCAGTTGCTAGAGATGAGGCATTAATTTTCCATTATCTATTCTCAAGTAATAAATATGCTTCAAGAGAACAAGATAAACATGAAATGCTAAAACTTAGCGTGAAATTAAATAATATGACGCAAGTTTATAATAGTGCAAACGGTGAAATATTTAGTGATAAAATGGTGATACAATACTATTATCCGAGTATTTATGCATTGGAAGAAATCAGTTTTATACTAACCAGAGCGTTAAGTAATGAACAGCGTTACCATATAGATGATGATACGATGGGAGACTATTTATTGGTTTTTGAGAATATTGCTAAACACTTTGAAAGAGGTAACCATATTCAATGGAAAACATTACCAAATTTACCTCAATATGCGCATATAAAAACGTCACTGCTGAGTATTCAAACTAATTGTATGAATGTAAGGCAAGAGGCGTCATTATAACTAAATCTATAAAATAAGCCACCCTTTGCTACTTTGTTAGCATTAAGGGTGGCTTGTTTTATAGAGAACCTCAGTTCTTATATTGAATATAATAAGGTGGAGTAGACTTCGGTTTGTCTTGGGTTAGACTGTCGGTAAGTGTAGGGAACTAATTACTATTATTATATTCCTTAGCCTTTGCTTCGCTTTCTTGTTTTTTCGTTTTGATTGCATCTTGAGCATCTTCTTCTCTCTCAGCACGTTCTTTTTCATCTTCGTCCATCTTTTGATACCGTTGTTTTTGTCGATAACCATATGTACTTTCTAATATCTGTGATTCATTATTTAAACCAGCCCCAATTGCGCCAGCAACGGTGGAAATAGAAGTTGCAAACCATGCGAGATTAATATAAGTAATGAAGTTAGCAGAGCCTTTTAACTGTAGCGTTTGTCCTAAATAATCTGGTGGTAACACTACTAGTGAAGCCAATAAAAAAAGACAAAATAAAATTAAGTAATAAAAAACAATAGATACAGTTAAAGTTAAAGTAGTTGTTAAATTATATAACATTGTTATTTGTTTATTGTTACTTTCTGTTGGTGATTCCCATAAATTATGTGCAACAATAATCCAAACCATCATACCTAAAATGGCAACCAACATAATTAATAGCATACGCCATGCAGAGTAAACAAAACTTAAATTCCACATCGTTGTAAAAACAATACCAAAAGCGCCAGTGGTGAAGGCGATCGCAACTATATTACTAAGACTTTTTAACATATTAAACGGATTATTTGCAAATGTCATACCACTAATTAAGCGAAATGAACCTTTTGTACTTGAAGAAACGTAATATAACGTGTGTTGAGAATTGGTATCTTTAAAGTATTCAGTTTTTGTGACTAAGTTTGAAAAGGGGAATTGAGCATTCAATTGTTGTTCACTTTCATCTTCAACTTCCATTTGTTTCATAGTTGAGTCCTTATATTCATTAATAGCTTCAATGATACCTAATATAGAGCGTTGGAGTCGTTTTTTTATAGGACGCCAACCGTAAGAAGGTATAGAAATTAAACTTGCGCCATTGCTACTATTGATATCAAACGCGACAGCATTTCCGTTTCTAATGATGGGTAAATCGGTTAGGCCAATTGTATATTGCCATTCATTGTTATTTTGGTAATCAGAAATCTTACGAAATATTTTTTGAACAGTTTCAGCAGAACCAGTAAGAGGGTCGATGATTGTCTCAATTTGCCATTCATTATCTTCAGAAAAATATGAAGCAAGCAATTCTGGTAGCTCTTTTTTTAGATGATAAGCAATTTTTTCAGTTACGCCTGGAGCTGCAACTAAGCCGATTTTCAGGATATTACTACACATCAATTACGCTCCTCTCTATGTGTTTGTTTTTCTCCTACGTAAGAGTGATGTTCTTCGTGTTTACCATAAATATCTTCTTCTTCTTGTTCTAACTGTTTATTTCTATAATATTGCCTAAATGAATAAGTTACACGCTTAATTTTCTCTGCATTCTCCACTGTTGAACCCATTGCTCCTGCCAAGATACCTAGAGAAGTTATAAACCAAATTAAATTAATATAGTTAATTAAAGTAGGTTCTTTACTGTTAAGTGTTGTCCAGTTTGAAAATAATTCTGGTGGGACAAAGAGTAAAGTACTAACTGTTAGTAGTAGAAATAAGCTTAAAAAGTTAAAGAGCGTGATGGTAATTAAAGTGGTCACTGTAGTGAAATTATAAATATATCTATATAGTTTTTGAGTTTTAGGGCTTTGTCGTTCCCATAAACTATAAGAATAAATTAGCCAACCCACCATCCCGAATATAGACAACAGCGTAAGTAATATAAAACGCCAATAATTATAATCTAAACTTAAATCCCACGGGGTAGAAAAAATTGAAATATAGGTTCCTGTAGCGAAAGAAACTGAAATTATTTTTTTGAAATCAAAAATTGCAGACCATGGTTCGTTGGCGTAAGTCATTCCAGCTATCAAATGAAACCATCCTAAAGTGGTAGACTTTACAACGATGCGTTCGTGATTTTGATCATCGGTGTCTTCATTAGGTATTACAGTATTGAATTGAGTTAATTTAAAGTCTCTCTTATTTAGAAGTTGTTGGTCAGAACTGCCATTGTGTAATAATTGAATGACATAGGTAATGAAATGTTTCAACTTCTTTTTAAGTTTAATTGAGCCTAAGACGGGCAATGAGATAAGTGCAATATTATTGTCATAATTAATATCACAGACAACTGTTTTATGATTAGAAAAGTTGGGCAAATCAGTAATACAAACGGCGTAATCCCATTGTTTTTGCTTTTTCATGTTAGCTGCTATATCCATTGCTTTGTCCATATGTTCAGCAGTACCAACTATAGAAGCAACATGCTTATCAAAGCGCCAATCTTCATAATTTGTCTGTTCCTGAATTGCTCTCGGTAATTCATCGTATATTTTATTTATCATTTTATGTGGCATATCAGGTGAAGGGATTAAACCAACTGTGATATTTGCCATAAAAGCCCCTCCAGTATGTATAGAATTTATCAACTTCATATATGTACTACAATTCCCTTTATGACAACGAGTAATCATTATTAGCTTTACATTCTATAAAATGAGTTGAGTGCAATGAACAGTTTATACTAATTTATTAGTGGTAAACAATAAACAAGAATAAAAAGATTGGAAGTGGTTTTCATGCCTTGGACAATGGAAGATTATCCTCAAAGTTGGAAAAATTTTGATGAGTTAGAACGCAAAAAGGCAATTGATATAGGTAACGCTATGTTAAAAGATGGTTATAAAGAAGAAAACGTAATTCCTATCGCAACCAAACAAGCCGAATCATGGTATAAAGATGCCTCAGACAGTGAATTAAAAGAATTAAAAAACAAAAAAATTACACAGCATAAACAAGATGACTCAGCCAATCCGAAATTAAATCAAAAAGATGTACATGTATATTATGAAGACGACGAATGGAAAGTTAAATCAGATGGAGCGAAACAAGCCTCAGATACCTTTCCAAAAAAAGAAGATGCAATGAAACGAGCACGTAATATTACAGATAATAGAGAAACAGAAATTATAGAGCATAAAAAAGATGAATAACTAAATGTATTATTCATAAGATTATATAATCGTTGAAATAGTAAAACAGTTTTTGACATAAGTAGATGTTGAGGACGATTTAGTCTTTAATTCTTAGCCATACGCGTTGGGGCGGGACGGTGAAATCATTTCAGCAAAAATTGATTTCTGTCTTGCTCTTTTTATTTGTAATTACATGAATAATAATTGACTAAATTAAATAAAGTTTGGCAATCATTGCGCGTTCAATATGGTGGAAATTATAGAGAAGTTTAGCTTTATATTTAAATTATAAATTAGAATTAGCTATAATGCTCTGTAAGAAGTGATTAATTGGAGGTACGAAATATGTACATAGAACGTAAACCTTCGTTAAATGTAGACGACTTGAAGGAAGAATTTAAAGAAAGTATCGACCATATCAATGAGTCGGAAGAGGCTCTTGAAATGGTTGTTGGTTTTGTTGCCTTGGAACAACTATATTCTTCAGCATTAAAAGAAGTAAGTACAAAACTAGATATATTAGATGATCAATTTCAGCAGATGTACAAACATAACCCAATACATCATATGGAACGTCGTGTTAAAGAGATGAGAAGTTTGATAAACAAATTAGCACGTAAGGGTTGTGATATAAGTACAGAATCTGCAAAAGAGAATATATTAGATGTAGCTGGTATCCGTGTAGTTTGTAATTATTTGGATGATATTTATGTGATTGAAGATTTATTGCTTAAACAGGCAGATGTTAATTTGATAAAGCGTAAAGATTATATTGAATATCCGAAAGAAAATGGATATCGGAGTTTGCATATTGTAGTGACTATCCCCGTTTACTTAGCGCATTCTATGGAACTTGTACCAGTAGAAATACAAATAAGAACAATAGGAATGGATATGTGGGCTAGCCTAGAACATAAAATTCGTTATAAAAACAGTGAAAATACAGAAAAATATAGAGCTGTATTGAAGCAATGTGCAACAGATATTACTTCTGTAGAAGGCAAATTACAAGATATATATTCAGAAGTATTTAAAAATTAAATGAATTGCTTGCTGATTACGTAACGTCATCATGTATATTTTTATTGAGGAGGTGTAAAAATATGACTCAATATCAAACAGGTGAATTAGCAAAGCAATGTGATGTCTCAATAAGAACAATTCAATATTATGATAGAAAGGGCTTAATAACTTCAACTAAGACTGAACAGAATGGAAGACGAGTGTTTGACGAGCAAAGTAAGCAGGACTTAGAAATAATTTTAATCCTTAAGCGATTTGGATTTAGTTTGAAAGATATTAAAAAAATTACCGTAGAAGAGAATAAATTAAAGTCGGTACGATCAATGATTGAACAAAGAGCATTAAATATAGAATATGAAATTCAGAGGAACCAAATGCTTTTATCAGAAATAAAGCAATTTAAAAATTATATCGATAAAGATTCTCAGGCACCATTAAATAAATTATTAGAAACTAATCAATATGTAACAAATAAAGGTAACATGAACATATTGACTCGTTCAATCATATATAGAGTGTTACCAGTTGTGATTGTACAATATACAGCCCTATTAGCAAGCGTTATTACGAGAAAATGGTGGCCCAGTATTAGTGTATTACCGTTTTTAATAGCTTTTGCTGTCTATTTTACACGTTTTATCTATAAGCATTTGATGTATGTTTGTCCAAATTGCCAGGAGGTTTTTAAGCCAAATATAAAGTCTTGGCTCTTTGCATCGCACACGCCAAAGACTAGAAAACTACAGTGTCCTAATTGCTGTGAGACTAGTCATTGTATGGCAATAAGACAGAAAATGTAAAAATTTAAACGCGTTAAAACAAGTTTAATTATATTAAAAAATACAAGAGTTTACACATCTGTATTAGCCTTAATAAAAAATTTTTACCGGCATATTAGGTTTGAAAAACCTGATGTGCCGGTTTTTTATGATGTAAAGCATATCAATCAATAGTTGCAAGCGCTTGCAATATTGAAGGTTGTGTATTACCATACTTGTATACAAGTATATCGTATTGATAAAGAGGTGATATTTTAGTGGATTATTCATATCCTGAACAATGGTTGGACGGTGTATCAAAAGGCGAAATGATTGCAGCTGAAATTCGTTTGAGAATTGTTGATGGTACGATAACACCTGACACTTTATTAACAGAAAATCAAATTGCTAAAGAATTTAACGTCAGTAGATCACCAGTTAGAGATGCCTTTAAATTGTTAAAACAAGATCAGTTAATTCATCTAGAAAGAATGGGTGCAGAAGTTCTACCATTTGATGACAATGAGAAAAAAGAACTTTATGATTTAAGAATTATGTTGGAATCTTTTGCGTTCAGTAGAATTAAACCCTTAATGCATACTCAAATTGTAAAAGAATTAAGAAAGCAATTAGAAATGATGAAGGTAGCGGTGAAATTTGAAGATGCAGAAGCGTTTACAGAACATGATATGAAATTTCATGAAGTAACAATTATGGCATCTAAACATCAATACTTAAAAACATGTTGGAATAATTTACGTCCGGTAATGGAAGCACTTATTTTGTTATCTATGCGTAAACGTATGAATGAAAACCCTGAAGACTTTGAAAGGATTCACCAAAACCACGAAGTATTTATCGAAGCGATTGCAAATAAAGATGCGCACAAATTGAAAGAAGCATTTCATTTAAACTTTGATGACGTGGGTGATGATATCGAAAGCTTTTGGTTAACTTAGCATTTTAACGCAGTGAAGAATCGGGAGGCGAAAGCATGAAATACATGATAGGTGTCGATATAGGCACAACAAGTACAAAATCAGTACTTTATGACGAAAAAGGTCAATTTATAATGAAACATAATATCGGTTATCAATTGCATACACCGAATGTTGAAATATCAGAAGAAAACCCAGATGAGTTATTTGATGCGGTATTAATGACGATTAAGTATGTCATGAGAGAAGCTGATATTGATAAAAAAGATGTGAAGCTTATTTCATTTAGCGCTCAAATGCATAGTCTTATAGCAATGGATGCTAGCAATCAACGTTTGACTGAAAATTTAACTTGGGCAGATAATAGAGCGAGCAAATACGCAGAAGAAATTAAAAATAGCCATAACGGTGATGCGATTTACCAACGAACTGGAACACCAATACATCCTATGTCTCCACTATCTAAAATATTTTGGATGAAGCATGAACAACAAGAAATATACAATCAAACAGCTATTTTTGCTGATATCAAAACGTATATTTTCTATCAATTATTCGAGAAATTTGTAATAGATCATTCTATGGCATCATCAACGGGTATGTTGAATTTGGAAACATTATCTTGGGATAAAGAAGCGCTCGAATTATTAGGTATTAACGAATCGCAATTGCCTGAACTTGTACCAACGACACATATATTAAAAGGTATGAAACGTCGTTATGCAACATTGATGGGCATTGATGAAAATACACCAATCGTTGTTGGCGCAAGTGATGGTGTATTATCTAATTTAGGTGTAAACGCTTTTAAAAAAGGTGAAGTTGCTGTAACTATAGGTACTTCAGGCGCTATAAGAACTGTTATAGATAAACCGCGTACAGATTATAAAGGTAGAATCTTTTGCTATGTATTAACAGATGATCATTATGTTATTGGTGGCCCCGTTAATAATGGCGGCGTAGTACTGCGATGGTTACGTGATGAGTTATTAGCAAGTGAAGTTGAAACAGCAAAACGTTTAGGAGTAGACCCATATGATGTACTAACTAAAATTGCTAATCGAGTTAAGCCTGGTGCAGAAGGTCTAATATTCCATCCGTATTTAGCAGGTGAACGAGCGCCATTATGGAACGCAGATGCGAGAGGTTCTTTCTTTGGATTGACGTTATCTCATAAAAAGGAACACATGATTAGAGCTGCATTAGAAGGTGTTCTTTATAATCTATATACAGTTTATTTAGCCTTGGTTGAGGTTATGGATGAGACTCCATCAACTATTAAAGCTACTGGTGGCTTCGCTAAAAGTGAAGTTTGGCGTCAAATGATGGCAGATATTTTCGATACTAATTTAAGTGTCCCAGAAAGTTATGAAAGCTCATGCTTAGGTGCTTGTGTATTAGGAATGAAAGCGTTAGGAGAAATTGAAGATTTTTCAATTATTGAGGAAATGGTTGGTACTACAAATGAACATAAACCAAATGAGGACAATGTGAAAATATACCAACAATTGATTTCAATATTTATAAACTTAAGCCGTTCATTAGAGGAGCGTTATACAGAAATTTCAGCGTTCCAACGTGAACATATGGATTAATGATAATCAAGTAAATAGGTTGGAGGAAAAGGAAAGTTGTAATTAGTAGTTGTCATTGGGTGACAATTTATTTAATTCCCTTTCCTGCATACCTATAAATAGCACAGTTGGGAAAGTTTTTTAGAATAAAAAGAAAGCGTTACCAAGATTGAAGTGGCTATGTCTGTTAGCTATATTCATTCTTTACTATGGAAGGGGAGAACGATGATGTTTGAAACAATTTGGCCATTGGCTACGGTGGTAATAGGTATTATCGTATTACTATCATTAATAATCTTCTTGAAATTAAATACCTTTATTTCATTAATAATTACATCTATTGTAACTGCAATATTACTGGGAATGCCTTTAGATAAAATAATAGAAACTGTTGAAAATGGTATGGGCAGTACACTTGGTCATATTGCTTTGATTTTTGGACTTGGCGCCATTTTAGGTAAATTACTTGCGGATGGTGGCGGAGCGACGCGTATAGCTGACACGCTAATTAAAAAGTTTGGCCATAAACATGTGCAATGGGCAATGCTTGTTGCAGCATTTATTGTAGGTATCGCACTATTCTTTGAAGTGGGATTAGTATTGTTAATACCATTAGTGTTTACTATAGCTAAGCGTGCAAATGTATCACAGTTAAAACTAGGTTTACCAATGGTAGTAGCTTTATCTGTGACACATGGCTTCTTGCCACCTCATCCAGGACCAGTAGTTATTGCAAAAGAATTGGAAGCTAACTTGGGTCATGTGTTAATGTACGGTATTATTATTGCTATTCCTGTTACATTGATAGCAGGACCATTATTTAATAAAATTGCACAAAAAATCGCACCAACTGCTTATGCACGTGAAGGTGACATATCAGCATTAGGTGCACAAAGAGAATTTAGTGAAGCTGAGATGCCAGGATTTAGTATTAGTTTATTAACAGCTGTTTCACCAGTCATCCTAATGTTGTTTTCTACAATTGTACAATTAATTACAGGTAATGAAACAGCGACGAACGGTTTTGAATCTGTAGTTTATTTTGTAGGTACAGCGGGAACTGCGATGCTTATTGCAGTATTGTTTGCCATATTTACAATGGGAATTAAGCAAGGGCGTAACAATTCAGAAATTATGGATTCAGTATCTAATGCAATTTACCCAATTGGTATGATGATTTTAATTATTGGAGGTGGTGGTACCTTCAAACAAGTACTAATAGATGGCGGTGTTGGAGATACAATCGCTAAATTGTTCGAAGGTACAGAAATGTCTCCTATACTATTAGCGTGGATTGTGGCTGCAGTATTACGTATTGCACTAGGGTCTTCAACGGTAGCGGCGATTTCTTCAACGGGGATAGTATTACCGTTATTACAAGCTTCAGATGTTAACGTAGCTTTAGTAGTGCTTGCTATAGGTGCAGGTAGCGTTATATTATCCCATGTTAATGACGCGGGATTCTGGATGTTTAAGGAATATTTTGGCTTAACAGTCAAAGAAACATTTTTAACTTGGTCACTACTGGAAACAGTAATTTCAGTTACTGGAATCGTGTTTATATTAATACTAAGTATTTTTGTATAAATTATTTAAATATTAACTATAAATTAGTTGAGTATATTACAGCAGAAAACTAGGATGAAAATCTAATAATAAGTGTTCATTGAACTAA
Source organism: Staphylococcus sp. KG4-3 (assembly GCF_033597815.2). NCBI lineage: Bacteria > Bacillati > Bacillota > Bacilli > Caryophanales > Staphylococcaceae > Staphylococcus > Staphylococcus halotolerans. Next base: position 2,402,876 of record NZ_CP166245.1, on the reverse strand, counting down.
TAAAGTAATGACAATGAAAAACTTGAGGAGACAGGTGTGCCAATACAAACTTTGGTTTCTACCTGACTCCTTTATTTTTATCAACACAGTGAAAAAATAAAATTATATAATATAAGTAAATAATATTATGACTAACAAGGAGGAACTGTAAATGACAAAATTTAGTACAGATAGTTTTTCTGTAAAAGGTAAAAATGCAATTGTGACAGGTGGTGCTAGAGGTTTAGGAAAATACTATACTATCGCATTAACGATGTATGGTGCTAATGTCACAGTTGTAAGTTCTTCAAATCAAGCGTGGGAAGACCTAAATGAAAGTGTCGAACAGAACGAAGGTAAGGTGTCATTTATACAACAAGATCTAAAAGAACAAGGCGCAGCAGAAAAGGTTGTTGCTCAAGCTGTGGAAACATGGGGAAGTTTAGATATTTTAGTAAATAATGCTGGCGTTCAAATTAGAAATAATGTCTTAGACTATAAAGATGAAGATTGGCAAAATGTTATAGATATCAATTTGAACGCAACGTATTATATGGCACATGAAGCGGCTAAAGTTATGACAGAACAGCAAACTGGTAAAATTATTAATATAGGTTCTATGCAGTCATATCGTGCAGGTAAAAATATCTTTCCTTATGCAGCTAGTAAACATGGCGTCGTTGGTATTACACGTGCGTACGCTGATGCACTAGCCCCTTATAACATTCAAGTGAATGCACTTTCTCCTGGTTACATACGTACTGATATGACTAAAGTATTAGAAGAAGATCCAATAAGAGGGCCAGAAATTAAAGGACATATACCATCTGGTGAGTGGGGGGTGCCCGAAAATTTAATGGGGCCTTTAATATTTTTAGCAAGTAGTGCATCTGACTATGTTACAGGGACAACATTACCTGTTGATGGCGGTTATTTATTAAGATAACAAATTATTATTAGCAATTAGTTATAGGAGGCAAGTACATCGTGTTTGTACTTGTCTTTTTTTATAGGATATTGAAGTTCAGTAAGAAACTAAATAGTCATCTAAAAGATATACTATTGAAAATACAACATAAATTATGCTTTAAATGATAAAATGTAGAAGCGATTGCTCATTCTACGTATGATAAATGGGGTATCGATTTATAAATGAGCCAGAAAGTTGAGCTATATAAAGTCAATCATTTTATGATGATTTAAGGGGTAAGTTATTTTGTCTTTTTAATTTAGGGGGATTACATTATGAAAAGAATCTTATTAATTGCAAGTGCATTTATTGGTGTCATTGTAGGCGCTGGTTTTGCTTCTGGCCAAGAAGTACTTCAATATTTTACAAGTTTTGGTATTATGGGAACGTTTGGTGCAATTATTACAACTGCACTATTTACTTATGTGGGTATGATGCTTGTATGGCTAGGTAGTAAATTCAAGACAGATTCTCATAAAGAAGTGATACATAATATAACGGGGAAATCATTGGTAGGAAAAATACTTGGTTGGATTATTGACTTAGTTATTATCTTTACTTTATTTGGTGTAGGTGTAGTAATGATTGCAGGAGCGGGTTCAAACCTTAATCAACAATTTGGTTTACCTTCTATTGTGGGTACGTTATTAATGACTGCATTAATCTTGTTAGCAGGTATGTTAAAGGTTGAAGGTGTGGTAAAAGTTATTGGCAATATAACACCATTTTTAATTATATTTATTATTCTTATTTCAGTTTATAGTTTTATTACTACAAATACACCATTTTCACAGCTTAATACATTATCAGATGCTAAACCTTCAACATTACCAAACTGGTTTGTAGCTGGAGTGAACTACGCTTCCTTTAATACTGCTGTTGGTGCTTCAATGGCTATAGTCATGGGAGGCTCAGAGAAGAATACGAAGGTTGCTGCAACTGGTGGATTAATTGGTGGTCTTGCATTAGGTGTTATGATTGTATTGAGTCACTTGGCTATTTTCACACAAATTGATGTTGTTGGTGATATGGATATGCCGATGTTAGGTATTGTAAATAATATTTCGCCTGTGCTAGGTATTATCATGGCAATTGTTATATTCGGTATGATATTTAATACTGGATTAGGAATGTTTTATGCATTTGCGTCACGCTTTACGGTAGTAGACACAATGAGATTTAAAATATTCTATACGATAGCAGTTATCGTGGGATTGTGTTTAAGCTTTGTCGGATTTACAGATTTAGTAGCTATATTCTATCCATTAATTGGCTATTTAGGGCTCGTACTTATTTTGGTGTTGTGCTATGCGCCATTTAAACTTAAGTTTAATAATAAAAATGTATAAACGATTTAAAAAATGCTATTAAAATAAAATGAAACCTAAGGCTTAATAAAATAAAATAAAATTTACACCCCCATTCTTTTATTTTTAGTTATAATAAAATAAAGGAATGGGGGTGATTTTTTTATGAATGAGAACACGTTAGAAATTTTACAAATGAATGCACTTCAACTATTGGGTATCCAATTAGAAGGTTATGATATGAGTGATATAAAAGGTATTAGCACACATATTAAAACACCATTTACAAATACTGCAAGAAAACAATTTAAAACTGAACTTAAGCACTTTATTGTTCATATGAAAAGTAATAAAATTTATCATTATTCTAATAGTTTTGATGTTAATTTTTTGATTTTTAAGTTTAAGAAAATGAAGCAGATTTATATCATTGGACCTTTTATGGAGCAAAGACCGAATGAACGACGTTGTAATGAGCTACTGCAAAGAGCAGATATTAAAATATCAAAGTTGTCAATATTAAAACAATATTTACTTAGGATACCTTTGTGTCATTGTGTTAAAGCTCAAAAGATGTGCCGATTAGCAATTCGCTTTTTAAAAAAGAGAAACGTTGTTTATGAAACAGTAAAGATTGATTTCAAGTTTCATTCAACTATAGAAGTGTTAGCTGAACCGAGAGCACAAATGGATTATACACTACAAGAAATAGAACGACGCTATAATTTAGAGAATCAATTACTTACTGCAGTTGAAAATGGAAATGTGATAGAAGCGTTATCAATTTTAAATGAAATGAATGTATCTGTATCAGGTTTACGTAGAGTTAAAGATGATGTTTCTAATGAACAATACAAAGCATTTCTTATAAATACGTTATGTCGAAAGGCAGGGGAAAAGGCAGGTATTAGCTTAATTCACATTGATGAAATATCCGAGAGGTATGCTGCTATCATCGATCAAACTGTGGACAGTGAGATGTTTGATGAGATTATTCAGGAAATTGTTAAAGAGTATGCGGAAAAAGCTATGATGACAAAAGCTAATGCTTATAGTCCAAAAGTAAGTAAAGTAATACAGTATATAGAAAGAAATTTGGACAATACTTTGTCCTTAAAAGAATTAGCTAGTCATGTTGATTTAGCTCCTAGTTATTTATCTAGGATATTTAATCAAGAAATTCACAAATCAATTTCGCAATATATCATTGAACTAAGAATTAAAAAAGCACGCGATTTGATTGCTAGAACTAAGATGACAGTTTCTGAAGTTGCTTCATATGTAGGATTTAAAGAACAAAGTTACTTCACACAATGCTTTAAAAAGCAATATGGAGCACCTCCATTAAAATATAGAACTGAGCACAAAGAATTTTACTAAGAGTTAACTTCAAAAATTAAAATTTATAAATAAAGTTGCTGTTTTGGTAAAAAAATTATAAAAAATGTAAAAATAGTCTCAAAAAATAATTAAAACAGTATAGAAAATGCAATTTTACAATATGATAAAACGATTTAAGTAATGTATTTTCTAATAAATAATTTCACTCATGTAATTTTTACAATATACTTTAGTTATAGCTTTTATTCGTGTTATCTCAGTTTAAATCATAAGGATGTATATTATACATTTATAACAACGTTGTTATTTTTATGTTGACTGTTTTATTTTAAAAAATATAATAAAAGAAAGACCTCTATAAATTACTCGCAGGGATGAATTCAATCATATGAAATGATAAAGAAATTTGTAGAGTTAATTTTTTTACGTACATAAGAAAACGCTTACAATATGAGGTGTTTTTTTATCGAGTATTAGTTATGAATACAGTTACGAATACATACTAAGAAGTTATTGGAACAGTTATTTATTCCAAGTACTTTAATAGTGGAAAGAGGTAATCGATATGGTTACAGCAAAATTAAAGCCAGCAAACATTAAACTAAAGCGTTTTAAAGAAATTCAGGAGCCTAGGTTGAAATTTAAAGAAAAGTTATCTTATGGATTTGGTGACTTAGGTAACGGCATGATGTTCGATATGGGGCAGATTTACTTACTTTTATTTTATACTGACATATTAGGAATACCTTCGTGGGTAGGAGGTTTAGTTTTTTTAGTTTCGAAATTCTTTGATGCCTTTGTTGATACAGCTGTAGGTACAATTGTAGATAACCAAACTAATTTTGCTAAACGTGGTAAATTTAAACCATTTATTTTATATGGCAGTATACCGTTAGCAATACTAACAGTCATAACATTTTTATCACCAGAGATAGGACAAACTGGAAAAATTATATGGGCTTTTGGTTCGTATTTGTTATTTAATGCAGCATATTCATTTGTAAATATTCCATATGGCTCACTGTCTGCGTCTATGACTATTAATGCGGATGATCGTACGCAATTATCGGTATTCCGTAACATGGGATCTCAAGGTGCGATGTTTATATCTGGTATTGTCGTTATACCTGTTGTTAGTTTATTTCCGAATCATCAAATAGGTTATCCAATAGCAGTTGGGATGCTTGCTATTGCTGGGGTGATATTCCATATGATTTGTTATAAAGGTGTAACTGAAAGACATACGATTGAAAGACCGAAAGAAAAAGGGATTGGTCGTAAAGCATTTTTAAATTTATTGAAAAATAGACCATTCATCATATTGGCAATTTATACACTTTTAACAATTAGTGCACTATTTTTACAGCAAGCTTCGCAATTATATTATTTTAAATATGTTTTAGGAGAACAAAATTTAGTAGGGATAGTTAGTACGTTAAACTTTCTTGTGCTAATTCCAGCGTTAATATTAACAACGTTCTTAAGTAGACTGGTTGGTAAGAAAATGACTGCGATTATAGGCGTAGGAGGATTTATTCTATTCCAATTCATCAATTTCACTTTTTTCTCAGATCATATCGTAATGTTCTTAGTGGTTAATACCGTTGCACAATTATTCTTGGTCATTCCTAATACTGTAACTTGGGCATTTATTGCCGATGTTGTGGAATACGGGCAATGGCAATCGGGTCTTAGATCTGAAGGAATTATATATGCGAGTTATAGTTTTACAAGAAAAATATCACAAGGTTTAGCAGGATTTATACCAGGTGCCTCTTTAACACTTATAGGATTTGTTCCAAATGCTACACAATCAGCAGACACATTACATGGGTTGAAAGTATTATTCTTTATCGTTCCTGCGATAGCTTGTTTAATTGCAATCATACTATTTTTCTTTGCATATCCTTTAACCGACCGTAAGCATAAACAAATCGTTAAAGAGTTAGCATTGAGAGAAGAATTGTAGATAGGTTTAATAAAATTGAAAGGAGTAATTAATTATGTTGTATCCAGTTGTAAATGAATTTAGAAGTATCATTGATTTGAATGGTATATGGCGTTTTAAATTAGAGGGGAATGAAGATCGTATTGATGTGTCACAACCATTAAATACTACACAAGTCATGGCTGTGCCAGGTTCGTTCAATGATCAAGGTGTCACTGCTAATATTCGTAACCATGTAGGGAACGTTTGGTATGAAAGAACATTTACTGTTCCCAACGTCTTAAATAATGAACGTATTGTCTTACGATTTGGTTCAGCAACACATAAGGCAACTGTATATATTGATGGTAAAGAGGTAACATCACACCAAGGAGGTTTCCTACCATTTGAAGTAACATTAGATAAAGCTTACACAGTTGGGACACATCGTTTAACGGTATGCGTAAATAATATATTAGATGAAACAACTTTACCGGTTGGAGATTATAATGAAATAACAGATGCAGAAGGTAATGTGATTAAGAAGAATACACCAAACTTTGATTTCTTCAATTATGCGGGTTTACATAGACCTGTAAAAATATATACAACACCTAAGATGCATATTCAAGATATTGAAATTGTACCTGAATTACTAGGTGATGATGCTTATGTAAATTATAAAGTGAGCACGAACCATAGCGGAGGGGCTGTTGAGGTTCGATTAGTGGATGAAGACAAGCAAGTTATAGCGGAATCAACAGGTGTAGAAGGTACGATAAAGGTTCAGAATCCACATCTTTGGAAACCATTAAATGCGTATTTATATCATTTGGAAGTGTCACTTATAGAAGATGGAGCGTTAATTGATACTTATGCTGAGCGATTTGGTATACGTTCTGTCGAAGTGGCTAAGGGTAAATTTTTAATTAATGGAGAGCCGTTTTATTTTAAAGGCTTTGGTAAGCATGAGGATAGTTATTATCATGGCAGAGGTATGAATGAAGTAGCGAATGTATTAGACTTTAACTTGATGAAATGGATTGGAGCAAATTCATTTAGAACTTCGCACTATCCGTATTCAGAAGAAATGATGCGCTTAGCTGATGAACAAGGTATAGTGGTGATTGATGAAACGACTGCAGTAGGCGTTCATTTAAACTTTAATGCCATTTTAACTGGTGAAAAAGCAAGAAATACATTTGAAGAAATAGGTACGAAAGCGGCGCATGAAGCTGTGATTAAAGGGTTAATTGAACGTGATAAAAACCATGCATGTGTAGTTATGTGGTCGATTGCCAATGAGCCAGCTTCTGACGAACAGGGGGCTAAAGCATATTTCGAACCATTAGTGAAACTAGCACGAACGTGTGATCCACAACAGAGACCTGTGACAATTGTAACAATACTGACTTCTCAACCAGACACATGCCAAGTGCAAGATTTAGTCGATGTATTATGCTTAAATAGGTACTATGGTTGGTATACTCAAACAGCAGATTTAAAAGCAGCTAAATTGGCACTAGCAGAAGAGTTAGATGGTTGGAGTATTAAACAACCAAATAAACCAATTATGTTTACTGAATATGGCGCTGATACAGTGGCAGGAATGCATGCATTAAACGATGAATTATTCACAGAAGAATACCAAATACGTTATTATGAAGCCAATCATGAAGTGATTGATAAGTATCCACAATTTATTGGAGAGCAGGTATGGAATTTTGCAGATTTTGAAACTTCTACTGGTATTATTAGAGTTCAAGGAAATAAGAAAGGAATTTTCACACGTGAAAGAAGGCCAAAAGCCGTTGCTCATTACTTCAAAGAAAGATGGTCAAATATTCCGGATTTTGGATATAAAAAATAACATATAAACAAGAGAGTTGGACAGAAATCTTAAGGTGCAACATATTTAAATGGTTTATATGAGGCGATAGCTAAAAAGTATAGCACATAGTCCTAGAAAATAAGTACCAGTTTTTGTAAAGTATTTAATAATAATTATGGTGGACAATATCATGGTATTTGATGGGCAAAGAGAAATGTCAAATATAAGACTTTAATGGAATAATAAAAAATAAAAGTGATGATTTTGTGAAAATAATCACAAAAAGCTTTTAATTTGCTAGAACATGGATTATGATAAGGGTGTAGAAGATAAACAAAGCTTCTTAATAGAAAAACTACGGAGTGATTAATTATGAGAAAAGTAATTGAAACAGTTATTTTTTCAAACGAAAGTAGTTATGAAATTTACACACACACAGGTGTAAACCAAGGTATTATTAATGACATTAAAGATGGATACAGAAGTATTGACTATATAGCTTACATTGATGCAGAGAAAATTTACAACTATGGTTTAAAGAAAGAGCTATTAGTTAACCAATAATACACTGTATACATCGATGTGAATTGAAGTTTAATAGTGTTTTTAATATGCGCTTACAATAAAAACCTATTAACTTTATGTAAGTTTTTCTCCCCAGTGAAACTTTCATGATTTATTTAAACACCCTCACCCCCAGTATTATGAAAAGCCTACACATACTGTTTTTACAGTAGTGTAGGCTTTTTCTACATTAATTTAAACGAAAATATATTGAACGGCTACTCTTAGATATATGCTTTGAAATTATGTTTAACTGAATTAAAGTCATAAACGGAATTATACATACGCATGCGAATGTGGTCTTGTGAAGCATACGGTATACGTAAATGATCATGTTGTTCCACGTAGCTACGGAATTCACGTTCCAGTTTATTGCGTTGGCTTAAAGACATTTGAATCCATTCTTCTTGTTCAAACAAAGCTTCAAAACGAAATTCAAAATTATCTTTGGCCATAGATGCATGTAAATGATTGATTCTTTCATCAAAGTTCAAATTTAATCCCCCTTTTAACAAATGCTATTAAATTGATATACACCCATTATATACCCACATTAAATGGAAGTATAGGTAATGAATAATTGTTATAATTCAAAAATTTAATAAAAAATAAATTAACATGATAAAATAAGTGAAAATAGGGAAATGATTATATACATAGTTAAATTGAAGTAGAAAGGAAGATATGGATGAGTAAGTTAAAAGATAAAGTTGCAATTGTTACAGGTGCGAGTAGTGGTATTGGCGCAAGCATTGCCGAAACCTTATCACAACATGGCGTTAAAGTAGTATTAACAGGACGTAATGAAGCACGTTTATATGATGTAGCAAGACAACTTCAAGAAAATAGTCAGTCTCAAATTGATACACATATCGTAGATGTAACGCAAAAAGATGAAGTAGCCAAATTAGTAAAAGAGACTGAAAATAAATTTGGACATGTAGATATATTAGTGAATAGTGCTGGTTTAATGCTTTCTTCTGCAATTACAGATGGTGATGTTGAAGCATGGGAAAATATGATTGATGTCAACGTCAAAGGTACTTTATATGGCATTAATGCCGTTTTACCAATATTTTTAAATCAATCTACAGGACATATTATAAATATTGCTTCTATTTCTGGTTTTGAAGTTACAAAACAAAGTACCTTATATAGCGCATCTAAAGCAGCGGTACATACGATTACACAAGGGTTAGAAAAAGAATTAGCTAAAACAGGTGTAAGAGTCACAAGTATTTCACCTGGTATGGTAGACACACCACTAAGCGGTAATACTGATTGGGGTTCTCGTAAAAAGTTAGATCCGCAAGATATAGCTGAAGCTGTCGTTTATGCGTTACAACAACCTAGTCATGTCAATATCAATGAAGTTACCGTAAGGCCAGTATAAAATATTACAGGTAAGTATTGTTTCATATATTTTGTACTTTGTTATCTGTTAATTATATGGGAGTGAGGTGAAAATCAAATTACAAATGTTGATTTTTGTCTCACTCTTAAAATTTATATTTTTGTACCTCTTTATATGAAAGAAGTGATAATGAATGTACTATAGACGATTAACTGAAATTGACGTAAAGCAATATCGTAAGTTGCGTTTGAAATCATTGCAAACTGATCCGAAAGGTTTTGCATCTACTTACAAACGTGAGTTAGAGTTCCCACTAAGTAAGTTTAAATCGCGAATTATATCTTCAGAAACTCAATTTACAATTGGTGCGTTTGATGACACCGCATTAGTTTGTATAGGTACTTTTTATAGCGAAACATTAGAAAAGGTGAAGCATAAAGGCAACTTAGTGACGGTATACTGTGATCCATCATATAGACGACAAGGTATTGCCAGTTTATTGATACAAAAAATAATTAACGAAGTAAATGAACTAGGCTTTGTGAAAATAATTGGATTATGTGTACTATCCGAAAATAAAAGTGCTATTGCATTATATGAACAATTAGGATTTAAGCGTTATGGAACTGAGCCCAAAGCACTATTTGATGGTATTAGTTATTATGATGAAGATTTAATGTACATGGAATTATAATATATAGCAGTTGTAAATATTAAACTAAGGTGGGGTGAAATATGGAAACAGATTATATTATGGAGACAAACTTTATTATTGTGACAGAGCGATTATATTTAGTAAGACCTTCTCAAGAATATTTAACTGACTTACACAGTTTACATTCAGATCCGAGAACAAACATTTATAATCCAGCGGGACCTCATCAAAGTATAGAAGAAACAGAAGAGATGCTTAAGTCATGGATCGAACATTGGTTTAAATACCGTTTTGGTTACGCATTAATGATAGAAAAAGCAAGCGGTCAAATGGTTGGTATGTGTGGTTTGGCATATAAAACAATGTTAGGTGAAACATATCTTAATTTGGCTTATCGTTTGAAACCAGAGTACGCGCGAAAAGGGTTTACCAAAGAAGCATGTTTAGCAATTATAGCGTATGTGAAGAACGACATACAAGTGAACCATCAAATACTTGTGCGCACAAAAAAGGATAACTTACCTTCTATTATGACTGCACAATCATTAGGATTTGAAAAAATAAGCAGTTATAACAATTATGAGGAAATGGGCGACATCTATCTTTTTGAGTGACATCTGTTTATGTTATAAGATATGTGTTTGTGATGAAATATTACATAGCCCGCCTTCACATAATTGTAAATTTTTAGTAGACCCTCTGAGTAAGGTCACTGTGTAAGTCTCGATAACTCAATAATGATTACCTGAGCTAGTGCTCATGCATAAGTCCCACTAACTTTCAAAAGAGGAACACCTGAGTAGGGACTCATGTGTAAGAGCCACTAACTTTATAAATAAAGAAGTGGCTCTTTAGAGAGTGGGCTTTACAGCCATTCTATAATTTCAATTCTATTGCCAAATGGGTCGTAAATATAAAAGCGATCAGCACCTTCAAGTTCATCTCCGTATATAATTTCGACTTCTTGTAATTCAAGGTTTTTCCTTACTTCTGTTGCGTTGTGTACTGCAAATGCTGGGTGTGCTTTTTTAGCAGGGCTAAAATTGTTTTCAATGCCAATATGAAGTTGTTGTTGGCCGATTTGAAACCAAACTCCACCTTTTTGTGCAAGGTTATCTGGTTTAGGTATTTCTTTAAAACCTAATTTTTCAGCATAAAATGCTCTTGCTAAAGCTTCTTGATTTGTTGGTGCTGCAACTTGAACATGATCAATTCCTATAAAGTGCTTTTCCATAATAACAACTCCTTTTGTAATTGATAATATCAAAAGTGTAAAAATAAAACGACTATAATAATTTGTAAGATTGAAAATTTTAATACTATAATTAATTAAATCTTCTATATTATTACATTGCAATTGATAATTGTTTTCAATTATAATGGAAGTATAATACTATGGAAGGGGTTAATATTTTGAAGAAATTATTATATTTCATGTTGTGTTTATTATTATTTTTAGCAGCTTGTGGCAATAATACTGAGTCTAAAGACGCAACTTCAAAAGAAGATACTAAGACGAAAACATATACAACAGGTGAAGGTAGTAAAGTCCAAATTCCTAAAAAACCTAAGAGAGTACTTGATTTAACAGCTAATTATGGCAATTTTAAAAAATTAGGTATTAAACCGATTGCGATAACGAGTGTTTTTCCTGATTCAAAATATTTAGATATGAGCAAAATTAAGAAGATAGATCCGGAAGATGTGGAAGCAGCAGCAAAATTAAAACCCGATTTAATTATTACATATAAAGAAAATAAAAATAACAAAAAATTAGCAAAAATTGCGCCAACTGTTCCAATTAAGGTGCAGAATATGGATTATAAAGATACACATATAGAAATAGGTAAACTAGTAAATAAAGAAGCAAAAGCTAAAGAACAAGCTAATAAATTATCATCTAAACTAGCACAAGATGGTGAAGAAATTAAAAAAGCAATTGGTAAAGATAAAACTTTTTCAATCATGGATATTCAAGCCAAAGATATATATCAATTCGGTCCTAGATTTGGTCGGGGCAGTGAAGCAATCTATGAAGGATTCAATTTAAAAGAGGATCCCGAAGCAAAAAAAGCTATGCCTAAAGAGAAATTTATGAAAGTTCCCAAAGAAAAATTTAATGATTATTCAGGCGATTATTTATTACTCCCTACAAAAGAAGGGCAGAAACCTAATAATGATTTTGTAAAATCAAATACTTGGAAAAATAACCAAGCTGTACAAAATGGTAATGTAATTTATTATGATATGGATGAAGCAATATATGCAGATTTAATTTCTGTAGAAAAACAAGCAGAATTTTTTAAAAAAGAGTTGTTGAAAGACAAATAAAACAGACGAGGTGAATATGGTTTACAGAAATCTTATTAAAAATAGATTTTTGTTCCTATTTCATCTCGTCTTTGTATTTAAAACATTATTACCAATGATTAATATCTGTGCGTTCTCCTTTGAAATTATTATCGGTTTTATGACGTTGAGCGAGAACTTGTTCAACGTCGCCAAATTTTATATCTAAGGCGTGTAATAACACAAATAGATGATACATTAAATCAGCAGTTTCATTCGTTACTTCTTTGCTATCATTTTTCATTGTACCTATGACAACTTCAAATGATTCTTCGCCGAATTTTTTCGTGATTTTTTCTAGTCCTTCATTCAATAAATACTGTGTATAGGAGTTTTCTTTATTAGATTTGGCACTAGTTGTTACAGTTTGCTCTAGTTGTTGCACGTTGAAAGGCGTAGGTGTGTTAAAGCAACTTTGACTACCTGTATGGCATGTTGGCCCATTTGGTACAACATCGATAAGGAGTGTATCTTGGTCGCAATCTAAATGGATATTCTTTACGATTTGAGTATTGCCAGATGTTTCTCCTTTTGTCCATAAACGATCTTTGGAACGTGAATAAAAACAAACAACGCCACTTGTGAGTGTTTGTTGATAAGCTGCTTCATTCATATAACCGAGCATTAGCACTTGTTTTGTATTAACATCTTGCAATATAGCTGGTAATAATCCTTTGCTAAAATCAGGTTGTTGTGTAGTCATCTAACTGGGATACCTCCTTGTGCCATTGTTTTTTTAATTTCATCTACAGTTGTTTCTTTATCATGTAAAATACTTGCGGCAAGACCGGCAGAAACATCAGTTTGCTTAAATAAATTAACAAAATGCTCTGGATTGCCACCGCCACCACTAGCTATAACAGGAATATTTACAAGTTGTTCTATTTCATGCAAGTGAGTGACATCGAACCCTTGTTTCATGCCATCATGAGTCATACTTGTGATAAGTAACTCACCTGCGCCTAAAGCTTCAACTTCTTGAACCCAATCATAGACACGTTTATCAGTACGTTGCTTACCACCATGTGTATAGCAAAAATAGTCATTTAATTCACTATCATAATTACTATCAATAGCGATACAAATGCATTGGCTGCCAAATTTTTCACTAGCTTCTTTAATAAATGAAGGATTTTTAAGTGCGCTTGAATTCAATGATACTTTGTCAGCACCATGATTTAAGAGTTGAGAAATATCATCAATAGTTGATATACCACCACCGACAGTTAATGGTATAAATAGTTTATCTGCAGTTTCTTCAATAACATCCAACACTAGGTCATGACCCGCTTCTGTACGTGAAATATCTAAAAAAACTAATTCATCGGCGCCTTGCTCGTTATAATACAGTGCATATTCGACTGGGTTACCAATATCTCTTAATCCTTTAAATTGTATGCCTTTAACGACGCGCCCATCTTTAACATCCAGACAAGGAATGATTCTCTTTTTAATCATGATAAGCCCTCCCAAAAAGTAGGGTTATGTGCAGCTTTACCTACGATAGCTGCTGAGACGCCAAGTGATTCTAATTTCTCTAAATCTTGTTGATGACGAATACCGCCAGAAGCAACGACAGGTTTTTGAGTTGCGTTGACTAATTGTTCAGTAATTTCAAAATTAGGTCCTTCTAGTCGTCCATCTTTTGAAATATCTGTGTAGATGACACCGCCAATTGGTAATGACTCAATTTTTTCAATTAGCTCAAATAAATCTAGTTCAGCATCTTGTTCCCAACCATTTATTTTTACTTCTCGTTTATAGGCATCTACTGAAAGGTATAAACGATTAGGATATTGGTGTGCCATTTCAGCTAACCATTCTAAGTTTTGAATACCTTTGGTACCGATAATACAATAATCAATACCATCGTTAAAATATGCTTCAATGGTTTTTAGACTTCTAATACCACCACCAACTTCTATAGGTTTATCGGTTAGAGCCCGTAAGTCTTTAATATAGTCTTGTTCAATAGATGACTGTTGTTTAGCACCGATTAAATCTACTATATGAATACGATCTACACAATTGTATTGATTATAAAATTGAATGCTTTCTTCAGCGCTACGTGACATTTTTTCTTCTGAATCATATTTACCCTCAGTAAGACGTACGCTTGTTGCATTGATTAAATCAATGGCTGGCCATAGTTTGATCATTTAGGAATCCACCTTTCAGTGCTTGATTAAGTATTGCTAAGCCATCATCGCCACTCTTTTCAGGGTGGAATTGGATGCCTATATAATTTTTAAATTGTACAATTGCAGGGACTTGCGTGCCATATTCGGCAAATGCTACAACATATGCTGACATTTCTGCCTGATAAGAATGTACAAAATAGACATCTTGAGAAAGTGTTGGTTGGTTACTAATTAGATTGTTCCAACCTAAGTGAGGTACTGGATAGGGCGTTTCAATAGGTATGATTTGACCTGGAATTAGTTTTAAACCAGATACTTCGCCTTCAGCACTCGATTCATATAGCAGTTGCATACCAAGACAAATACCAATCATAGGTTTGTTTGTAACAGATTGCAAAATCTCCACCAAACCTCGTGATTGAATCGCTTGCATGGCATCTTTAAAGTGACCGACACCAGGTAAAATAATCATATCAGCAACTTCAATATCTTCTGGATCATCTGTTAATATAGATTCATAACCAAGATGATTGATTGCACGTTGTACATTTTTAATGTTTCCTAAGCCGTAATCAATAATGGCAATCATTCTATCACACCCTTAGATGACGGTGTGCCTTCGATGTCATTGCTTGATAGAGATTCTTTAAGTGCACGCGCAAAAGATTTGAAGATTCCTTCTATTTCATGGTGAGTATTACCACCACGTATTAAATCAATATGCGTTGTTAAGCGGGCATTAATGACTAATGCACGGAAGAATTCTTCTACTAATTCCGTATCAAAAGTGCCTACCTTTTCACGGCTTAAATGTGCATTAAATGAAAGGAAAGGACGTCCACTAATATCAACCACGGTACGTGCTAATGTTTCATCCATAGGGATATAACTTACGCCATAACGTTGAAAAGATTTTCTTTCTCGGGTCATTTCTAACAACAATTGACCTAAAACAATCCCAATATCTTCTGTGACGTGGTGATCGTCTACTTCTGTATCACCATTTGCTTCGATAGTAATAGATAAGTTGCTATGAAAGGTGAAGAGGGTCAACATATGATCTAGAAAACCCACGCCAGTGTTGATTTTGCTTGGGCGATTGTCGTCTGCAAGTGAGATAGATAATTGTGTTTCAGCAGTGTTACGTGTTTTTTGATAAATCATATTGAGACCTCCAAGTTTTAATAATTTCTTCTAAGTCATCCAATTGTGAATCTGTCGCAATAGAGTAACGCACATAGTCATTCATTTCTGGCTCATCATACAATCTAGGTAAAAAACCATGTGACTGAATATATTGCCCTAAGTTTTGTGCCGTTGCTCCTTTAGTAAGTACAAAATTAGTATATGATGGAAAGACGACCATAATATCTGCAACGTAATCGCTAAATAAGTTTCTTAATCTAAGTGCTAATTGGCGTTGATGATCAATGAATTGTTTGGTTTTTTTCGGATGTTCAAACATATATAAAGCGATGTGTAGCGTAAGCGTATTTAATGGATAGGGGTGTTCAATACTTTGTATATGTTGAATTGTCTCAGGTGTACCAATTAGAACACCTAACCTTAAGCCAGCGATACCGAACGCTTTTGATAAGGTACGCATTTGTAGTACGTGTGGTTGCATATCAAACTTGTAAGCTTCACCGAAATCTAGGTATGCTTCATCTATTACGAAATAACCACCAATAGTGTTCATCTTGTCAGCTATAGCTTTTAAAAATGTAGTACCATATTGTTTGCCAGATGGATTATGTGGATTGCTCATTATAAAAAATGCTGGCTGAACTTCCTCGATCCGTTGTAAAATCTGTTCAAGGTTAAATGTTAAATCGTCCTCAGCTTCCACAAATTCAATAGGACGATTTACTTGAGCGGCATAAGCCTGGTACATGAAAAAATCTGGATTAAGTGTTAATGCCGGACCCTCTGGCATGATTAACATTAATTTTTGAATCAGTTCATCAGATCCATTACCAGCTATGACTTGTTCAGCAGTATAGCCATAATAATTTGCATAAGCTGCTTTAAAGCGTTCGTATTCATCATCTGGATAAAAGTTAAAGGATGCTTCTTGTATTATTGTAGCTAGTTGTGAATCTGTTAAAGGACGAAGTGGGCTTTCATTTTTGTTAATTCTTATCATCAATATGACCCCTTTGTTGTTCTAATTTCAATAGATTGTTCATGGTTATATAGTTGTTCAATATGAGCAAGTTCACGAGCAGGTTTTTCAATTTGATTGAAAGTATCTTGAGACAAATCTATGACTGAGTGACGCGTTAAAAAGTCATTCACTGATAAACCGTTCGTAAACCTTGCTGTTTGATTCGTAGGTAATACATGGCTTGGTCCAGCAACATAATCACCTATGACTTCTGGTGAATAATGACCTAAAAATAGAGCTCCTACATAACGTACATGATTTAAATAGTCTTGTGGTGAAGCGGTTTGGATTGATGCATGTTCAGGCGCGATTTGATTCATTAAATCACAGGCTTCTGTAAAGTCATCAACTGCAATCAAAAAATGATGATTAGCTAAACTTGCTCTTACGATAGATTGACGTTCAATTTCAGTGAGTGTTTGTTGAATCTTTTGTTCGAGTTGTTGTAGCAGCTCCTCATCTTCACTAATAACAAATGTACGTGCTAATTCATCATGTTCAGCTTGCGCAAATACATCATATGTAATCGCATCTAAATCAGCAGTTTTATCAATGATTAAAGCAATTTCACTTGGGCCTGCAATTTGGTCTATACCCACCTGTCCAAAGAGATATTTTTTCGCATAAGCAACATATTGATTGCCTGGGCCAACAATTTTATCTACTTTAGGTATTGTCTCAGTTCCATATGCAAGAGCAGCTATACTTTGTGCGCCACCAACTTGAAAAACATAGTCAACGCCAGCAATATAACATGCTGCCAAAACGATATCAGGTAGGCCGTCTGCTTGTGGTGGTGTTACAACAGTTATATTTTCGACACCAGCAACTTTCGCAAGTGTTGCAGTCATTAATACAGTTGAAGGATAGCTCGCTTTACCACCCGGTACATAAACACCAACGCGTTCTAAAGGGTGATACATTTCATAACATTCAGTAGAACCTTGTTGGTCTGTACATTTGATAGATTTTTGATATGTCTCAATACGAGCATGACTATGTTGTAAAGCTTCTCGTAAATTATTGTCTAAGCGGTGAAAGGCTGCTTCCAACTCTGAGAATGGAATTGCTAATTGAGGTGTATCTACTTTGTCTAACTCTTTATTATATGCTTTAAGCGCTTGATCACCTTCTGATTTAACTCTTTCACAAATTGTTTTAACTAAGGGATACAAATCCTCATTTAAAGAAGATTGATCTAAATAGTCATTTAAAAATGTCTCTTTATTTATAATCAATGAGTGACACCTCCAAAGTTTGAATTAAATCGTCAATTTCCGTTGATTTTTTAAAGTATGATTGTTTGTTGGTAATAAGTTTTGCATTTATATTCTTAATGGTATCTTTTTCGACTAACCCATTAGATTTCAATGTTGTGCCGGTTTGGACGATATCAACGATGCCATCTACCATATCAACTAAACAAGCTAACTCGATAGAACCAGATAATTTTACAAGCTCTACATCTAGCCCTTGCGATTCAAAATATTTACGTGCTGTTTTCATATATGAAGTAGCAACTTTAGTAAAATTAGTTGTTTCTGGTTTAGAGGCTAAAGCAAAGTGACAATTGCCAAAAGGTAAGTCTAGAAGGTTATTGATTGTATAATTACTTTCTTCCAGTACATCACTTCCAACAATACCTACATCTGCTACACCTTGTTCCACATAAATAGGGACATCGCTCCCTTTAACTAATACAAATTGGATAGAATCAACAGTAATTAACAATTGACGTTCTCTCTGTTCTAACGCTTGTGCATATGAGTGTTCATTTATCTCATTTAAATAAGCAATAAAGCTTTTTAATAATCTTCCTTTTGCTAAAGCTACTGTAAGCATGTGTGTCGCTCCTTTTTTTATAAAATAAATCCGAGTCCAAATCCTTCTAGATCACCTTTGTAAAAACCACCAGTTAGTTGTTGAGATTTATTTTCTTTAAGATGACATCTCATAAATGCACCTTTGTAATATGAGCGAGGTGGCTGAGGTGTAATATCTAGATGTATATCACTAATACCAAGTGATTTGAACCACTGATCCCAACGTCTTAATGCCTGTATAGTACGATGGTCGTGTTGGAAGAGCTGACTTAATAGATCCAATTGTTCTGTCGTTTTAGTAGTTAATAATTGAACGATTGGATGAGCGATACCAAGTTGCGAAGTAAGCTCTGAAATATTGCGTTCTTGGACGAGTTTTAATACCTCATCAGTTTGTTCTTTAGTAGTTAAAAGTAAGTCAATAAGTTGGTAATGACCTAAAATAACAAAATCTATCTCATCGTTAAGTGAAGTTTTTATAAACTCATAAAAAGCCATAAAGTCTTCTTGCATATCTGTGATGGTAGGGTTGTAGTGTTCTATACCTAATTGAGTATAGACTTCATTATCACGCACAATAGGGCCTGAATAAGCTACATTGCTTAATTGTCGCGGATAATTACTATAATAACGCAATAATTGATCAGTAAAATCATTGCGTAGCGCAAAGATATGATGGTCATGTTGCCAGAAACTACGCTCTGTCATTTGTTGAAGGTCGTCTTTTGTAAGTGTTTGCCATGATAGAGATTCTATAAAGCTGAAATCGACAAGTTTAAATCCGGCTTGTTGAAAATGCTTTAAAAATGCGAGTTCAATTTCTTTGTTTTTAATAAGTGTTGTAGCATTCATAGTATAACCATCCTTTACATTTACTTTGTTTCTCTACCGAACTAAAGTGAATTGATAAAGAACACTTTAACATAGATATTTTTGTAATTCAATAAATATTCTGAAAATAATAGACAGAGTTCATTTTAGCTAGCTCAAAATATACATATGATACATTTTAATAAAAATAAAAGTATAGCCCGAGCCATAAAATAAATGTCTCGGACTTAGTATGTCTAGTAATCATTAACTAGGCGAGATAACAAAATTATTTTACCAAAAATTGATTGCCGTCCCACCATAAAGTTCTATGTTTTGATATTAACAATATTAAATTTAACTAGGGATGTAATTTATTTTGATTGAGTGATTTTTGTATATTGTTGTAGCAAAGAGTGAAATTAATATTTTTTATTTTCAACTAATTTCTTGCCATAATCTACGTACTTGAGCATTTCATCTTTAGGCACCATATTACCACCTGTTGCCCAAACGATATGGTTCGCATTTTCTACAGCAATGCCATTAATAATTGCTGTTTGAGTTGCTGATTTTATACCAGCAAAGCCAGAAGCTGCTGAAGGCTCAATGAATATGTCTTCCTTTTGGCTCAAAGTATACAAATATCGATACATTTGCTTATCAGATACAGTACATGCGCCGTAAAGTAAGTTATTCATTATTTGACCAACTAGGCGAGAGGGGCGTGATACTGCTAAACCGTCAGCATCTGTGCGTCCATCTAAACCAATATCTGTGACAGCAATTTGATCATGTAGTTGTGTCATCATTCCTAGTAACATACACGGAGCATGTGTCGGTTCAACAAACATACAATAAACATGCTCACCCAAAATTTGATTTAAACCAAAAGCTACACCACCAGGGCCACCACCAACACCGCATGGTAGATAAACAAAGAGAGGATGTTCAGCGTCAACTTGTATGTTTTGTTCTCTAATTTGTGATTTTAATCTTAAAGCTGCTACGGCATAGCCTAAGAATAAATCGGCTGATCCTTCATCATCTACAAAATGGCAGGTAGGGTCATGTTCTGCTGCTTTCCTACCTTCTGCAACAGCAAATTGATAATCGGATTGATGTTCAATAACTTCTACGCCACGGTCACGCAACAAATCTTTTTTCCATTGACGCGCGTCACTCGACATATGGACCGTTACACTGAATCCAAGTTTTGCGCTTATAATACCGATACTTAAACCGAGGTTTCCTGTTGAACCAACAGCCACATTATATTGACTGAATAGTGCCTGATACTTTGGTTCAGCTAAAATACTGTAGTCATCGCTATAGTTTAAATCTCCTTGATCTATTGCAATGGTTTCGGCTAATTTCAGTACTTCATAAATCCCTCCACGTGCTTTGATAGAACCAGATATCGCAAGGTGACTATCACATTTAAGCCATAATTTGCCTATATTAGTTTGAAAATCTGATTTCGTTAAAGCGTCTTGCATAAAAGGAATATGCTTTAAAGGTGATTCTATTAAACCGTCATTTTTCTCGGTTTCAGGAAAAACTATACGAATATAGTTGGCAAACCTATCCAATCTCGCGGCAGCCTCTTCAATATCATTTATAGTAAAAGGGAATGATCCTGGTTTTTGAAAATTTGGATTTTCCCAGAATAAAGGTGTATAGTTTTGTAAATCATTAATTAAAGGAAACGTTTGTTTAAGTTGATTGAGAGTGGTCATGGTAATCCTCCTACAGTACTAATTCATTCTCATATATATTATAGCAAAGTGTTTTTAATAATCGGTGTATATACTCGTATAACATTGGTAGGATGGATAAAAAAACATGTTACTTATTAGCAAGTATCTGAGGAAAACATTTATGAGTCATGTGAAAGAGAATAGTTACAATTAACAAATAGAAAAAGAAGTGGAATAGAAATCACGATTTAATTTGATTTCTATTCCACTTTTATGAATTTATCTCATGAACAGTATCTGCTAATCTAATAAGTAAAACGCTTTAGAAACGTGACTTAAAAGCTAAACTATAGGATAGCAATTTATTTTTTAAAGGATTTTCGAATTTTAGTAAACCAACCTTTGCGATTATTGGATGAAATAACTCGAGGTTGTGCAGATTTTTCTTGTAAAGATTGACCAAATTTTATAGCTTCATTCATAAGATAAGCTTGCGAATTTAATGGTGACAAATTATTTTCAATATAGTGGTAATTACCATTTTGATCTTGGTAACGTCCTTTTTGATTATCAGAAAGTTGAAGATTCATATAATCTAACAGACGTCTTGCAATTGCCTTATCTTCAACAGGAAATAGAATCTCTACACGTTTAATCATATTTCTCGTCATCGCATCTGCAGAAGAGAGATAAATCTTATCTTCTCCATTGTTATGGAAATAATAAATACGAGAATGTTCTAAAAAGCGTCCGACTATGCTCACTACTTCAATGTTTTCACTAATTCCAGGTACTCCTGGTTTTAAGCAACAGATACCACGAATAATAAGTTGTACTTTGACACCAGCACAGGAAGCTTCAAATAATTTGAGTATAATATCCTTATCAGTTAAAGAATTCATCTTCATAATAATCTTCCCATTACCGTGTTCTAAATGGGTCTTAATTTCGTTATCAATACGAGCTAAAAAGACATCACGAATATCGAATGGTGCAACAATTAATTTGTTGTAAACTGGTTTAATTGAATAGCCACTTAGATAATTAAAAAAGTTAATTGCATCTTCGGCAATTTCATTGTTCGTCGTTATAATCCCCATATCAGTATATAGCTTAGCAGTCTTATCATTATAATTTCCAGTTCCTAGATGTACAAAAGAAGTAAGTTTATTATTAATACGTTTAACTACTAGCGAAATTTTACTGTGTGTTTTTAAATGTGTCATACCGTAAATAACATGGCAACCAGCGTCTTCTAGCATTCTAGCCCAATGAACATTGTTTTCTTCGTCGAAACGCGCTTTTAATTCTACAAGTACGGTAACTTGTTTCCCGTTTTCTGCAGCATTTTTCAAGCTATTAATAATAGGTGAGTCTTTGCTGACACGATAAAGTGTCTGTTTAATGGCAATCGTATCAGGATCTTCAGATGCTTCACGTATAAAGTCTACAATAGGCTCGAAAGATTCATAGGGATGGTGGAAAAATATATCTCTTTTTAAGGATAGATCAAAAATATTATTATCACCTAAAGTTTGTGGGATTTGTGGTACGTATTTATTATATTTTAAGTGTTTTAATTTATTAGATAAATGTCCGACTAAACCTGAAAGCATAGTTAAATCGAGTGGTCCATCCAAGAAATAAACATCATTGTCATGAACTTCTAATTGATTCATAATCCATACAATATCTTCATGTGTTGCATCTCTGCCATCTACTTCTAAACGTACAGCTGTACCGCGTTTACGTTCTTTTAAGAAACGCTCGATTTCAATTAATAAATCTTCTGCACCATCTTCATGGATGGTTAAATCTGCGTTTCTTGTAATTCTAAAGGTAAATGTATTTATGACATTAAACCCTGTAAATAAATCATTTATAAAATAAGTGATAATGTCTTCAACCATAATAATGTATTGTTTGTCGCCTTCATTCAATGCATAAAAGCGTGGTATTAATGATGGGATTTGCACAATAGCTGAATTAATTTCATCAGGTGTATCAATATTCACAAAAATGTTTAAACTCTTATTATTTAATTTAGGAAATGGATGGTAAGCATCGATACCTAACGGAGTCAAAGTAGGTAATATACCAACTTTAAATTCTGTTTCAAGTTGTGCTAAGAGTGTTTCAGGTAACTGATGAGGTTTTACGATTTCTACTTGATACTGACGTAAATCATTGATTAATTCGTTATAAACTTCATACTGTAAATCAACGTTCATTTTGTTTTTTATTTTAATCTGATCAAGTTGTTCCTTTGGTGTTAATTGTGCTTTGTTTTCTGGTTTATCATAGCCCATCTTGACTTGATCTTGTAGACCGGCTACCCGTACCATAAAAAATTCATCTAAATTTGAGCTGAATATAGAAACAAAGTTAAGCTGCTCTAATAATGGATTGTTTTTATCTTGTGCTTCTTGTAACACACGATAGTTAAAATCTAACCAACTTAGCTCTCTATTATTATAATACTGTGGTGAATTTAAATACTTCTCTCCCAAATTTCTATGCATAACTGTTATTACACCTCATTAGTAGTCTTAGATACATATTTTGCTACACTTAATTTATCATAAGAATTTTAAGATTTTGTAAAGATTATAGAAATGTTTTCCTTTAAGATTTTATCGATATGTTTCTTTTGTCTATGAGCTTGATATTCTTCTGCTATAGGTGCGCCATTATAGTAAACGTAAAGGATATAGCCATCGTTCTCATATTTGAGATTTAAGTGCTCAACAGCATTTGTGTGTGAAATATTGAGTGCATTAACGAATTTTATAATGCCTCCTAGATATTGAATATTATCTAGTTCTTTACCACGAAGCCATTTCGTTTCGTGACTAAAGAATTTTAAAAGTGATTTATTTTTAAAACTTGCGAGTAACGCTAATTTGACACGATCTTCATGTTTGAAGCCATCTATCATTGAATTGGCAATTATATAATAGGTATGTGGTGAACTAGAATCCGCATCAATAAATCTACCTAGATAATATAAGTATGCGCCCTCAGCAAATAAAGATTTTTCTGTTTCTGAAACTTCAATTTTATCTAATTTAATTAATTGCTCTAAAAGTGATTGTGCTAATTTTACGCGTTGGTTAGCGCTTGTTTCTTCGATACCATATTCATTTGCTAAATGATACAAAGCATCAGTTCTAATATTTTCTTTCTTAAATTCTTCTGGGTGTCGTTCGCCAATGACATTCATGGCGTATCCTTCACGAAGACCTTTTCGAGAGAATGTAAATTGAGTGGCATCTATTTTATTAAATAAGGTGTTAAAGACTGCTACGGCTGGCAGTATAATATCTACACGGTCTCTACTTAGTCCATCAATATCCTTTAAATCCTCACGTGAACTCTTTTTAATAATTGTATATACTTCTTCAATATTATCTTCTGACATTGTATAGTTGTGCACGCCACCGATAGGGTACGAGTGTTCAGACTGGTGTATACGTGCTACGTTACGAGCAGAACCACCAATACCTACGAGTGCAACTTCTTGATTTTTTATCCATGATAATTGGTCAAATTGTTTAGATAAGAATTTTTCCATATCTTTAATTGCAGATTTGTCGTTATGATCTTTACCATCAAAAAATTTGCGCTGTAAAGTAACGACGCCGAAAGGGAAACTGTGCGATTCTATTAGTGTCTTATCTTTAAAAAGTGTGACTTCTGTTGAGCCACCACCAATATCAACAGAAACACCATCATTAATGTCAGTAGTATGCGTAATTGCATAAAAACCATAAAATGCTTCTTCTTGATCGTTTATAATTTTAATTTTGATATTTAGTTCTTTTTTTATTTTTTCGAGAATTTTATCTCTATTTGTTGATTGTCTGATTGCTGCAGTAGCTACAGGGTGTAATGCATCAACTTCGAATTTATCTGCTACTTTTTTAAAGCTACTTAACGTTTCAGTTAATACTTTAATACCATCGTCGTTCATTGCTAAATCTTCAGTTAAATATTGGCTTAATCTTGCGGGTGTTTTAATATTTAATAATTCATTTAACCCTGTTTTTTTATCAAATTCGAAAATAACCAATCTAATGGTATTTGATCCGATATCAATTAATCCTATGCGTTCCATAATGCCTCCTAAAATATTAATGAGGTAATTTATATTGCTCTATTTTATTTACCCATTTCTTAAGTTTATATTACATTAAATATAATAATTTGTTACTAATTATTTTCATACTGCTCAATAGAAATTAATTTAAAATAAATAGTATAAATTATAACGTGTAAAATAAAATAGACAAATTCGAAAATCAGCTATATTTGCCGATTGTTGAATTTGTCTATTAGGTGTGTAATTTTCAACGTATTATTTCATATCTAATGGACCACCAGGGCCTAATGGCCAACCTAATAAATACCAAATAATCATAAACAATGGCCAAACAATACTTAAAATGATGGTATAAGGCATTAAGCTTGAAAGTAACGAACCTAATTTCATATTGTTGTCATATTTTTGAGCATAAGATAATAGCAGTGGTAAATATGGCATCATCGGAGTAATTGGATTACTGATGGAATCACCAATTCTATATAGCATTTGTGTAAACGCGGGATGAAATCCAACAAGCATTAACATTGGTATAAATATAGGTGCCAAAATTCCCCATTTAGCGGATGCACTACCTATCAGTAAGTTAATGAGTGCGCTTAATATAATAATGCCTAAGATTAATACAATTCCATTTTGTCCTTGGAGTAATGAAGCTCCTTTAACAGCGACAATAACACCAAGATTACTCCACTCTAAGAATGCTAGTAGTTGTGCTGCAAAGAATACTATAACAATAAAAGAACTCATAGATCCCATAGAGTCAGCCAACATTTTACCTAAGTCTTTAGAATTATGAAATACTTTCATTTTAATTCCATATACTAAACCAGGTACTAAAAATAAGACTAAAATAATCAATCCTACACCATTAATAATTGGCGCATCGTTAAGTAAGCTACCTGTTTTAGCATTCCTTAGAAAACTATTTTGTGGTATTGCTAAAACAATGAGTAAAGCAATCATTGCAAAGAAGCTTATGTTTGCCCAAAAAACTGCTTTATTTTCTTCAGGTGTTAATCCTGTATTTTCTTCATCAACTTTAATATCTGAGTTGGATGTATCATAAGTTCCGAGTCTAGGTATAACAAATCGCATGGTTACCCAATATACAGCTGGTAATAAAACGATAATACTAGCGGCTATAAAGTACCAATTCATTGCGACATTTACGTGTACATTATCAGAAACAATTTTTGCTGCAGGCTCTGTAAAAGCATAAAGTAAAGCATCAGACATACCAATCATGACATTAGCTGAGAAACCACCAAGTGCTGACGCATAAGCCATAGCTAACCCAGCAATAGGGTGATACCCTAATTTAATAAACACCATGGCAGTAAGTGGCGGCAACACAATAGTAGCGGCATCACCAGCAGCATTACCTAAGATACCAACTAATATAATTACAGGAACTATAATTTTCTTTGGCGCTTTATGTACTACTTGTATCATCAATTTATCAAAATAACCTGTTTTTTCCGATACGCCAATACCAAGCATGACTGATAATACCAGACCTAGTGCAGGGAATTCAGAAAAATTCTTAACAGTATCATTCAATATCATTGATAAGCCATCACTACTTAAAATACTTTTAATTGCAATAGTGTCACCTGTGCCAGGGTGTTTAACAGTGATAGAGAAAAATGAAATTATCCAAGTTAATACGGCTAGCCCTAAGCACATTAAGAAAAATAAAATACTGGGATCAGGTAATCTGTTCCCAACTTTTTCTACTATGTTTAAAAATCTATTGATAAGCGTTGGTTTTTCTTTTGAATTTAATGACATGATCTTTACCTCCCAATTAAGTTGTCGAAAGTATAACAAATTAAAATTAATAATTAAATGAAAATTTTGACAACTTAGACAGTTAAATAATTTCAATTGTTGTAAACGCTTTTATATAAAAGACTAAATAAATGAAGTTTTGCAGGTAATTAAAAAAGGAAGTATATAATTGAGCTGTGTTAAGAAGAAAAGCTAATTTTAGAAAAGGAGTCGTGAGTAATCATGGGAAGATTAGAAGATAAAGTAGCTATATTAACAGGTGTCAGTACAGGTATTGGTGCCGCTACCGCACATGTTTTAGCTAAAGAGGAAGCTCATGTCATAGCAGTAGATATCTCGGAAAAAGTACATGATACGGTTAAAGAAATTAATAATGCAGGAAATAAAGCTTCAGGTTATACTGTTGATATTTCAGATGAACATGCAGTAGAACGTTTTGCAGAAGCTATTAAAGAAAAATTCTCAACAATCGATGTACTTTTTAATAACGCGGGTGTTGATAATGCTGCTGGTAGGATACATGAATATCCTGTAGAAGTCTTCGATAAGATAACGGGCGTCGATCTTAGAGGAACGTTTTTAATGACTAAGTTTTTCTTACCTTTAATGATGGATGAAGGTGGTTCAATTATTAATACGGCGTCATTCTCAGGTTTAGCAGCAGATTTAAATCGTTCAGGGTACAATGCTGCAAAAGGTGGCGTGATCAATTTCACACGTTCCACTGCAATTGAATATGGACGAGAAAATATTAGAGCCAATGCGATTGCACCAGGTACTATTGAAACGCCACTTGTCGATAAATTGACTGGGACTGCTGATGAAGAGTCTGGTAAAGCATTTAGAGAAAATCAAAAATGGGTTACACCTTTAGGTAGATTAGGAACACCTGAAGAAATTGGGAAACTTGTTGCGTTCCTAGCTTCAGACGACAGTTCATTTATTACTGGCGAGACGATTACTATTGATGGTGGTGTAATGGCTTATACATGGCCTGGTGAAATGTTAAGTGACGATAGCTGGAAAAATACGACTAAATAAAAGAAGCAATCTATAATAATGAATAAAATAATTATATAAAACAGCGAGGCTGAGACAATTACTTTGTCTCAGCCTCGCTGTTTAAGCACATATTAGTAATAGATTAAAGTCTCGCTGATATGCTAATTGTATTATGTCTTTTTAAATAGTGTGTAATCATTACCATATAAAAATTAGTTTAATAAAATTATTCAAGTTATGTTAGAAAGATTACCAAATAATTTCTTCTACAACGTCATCACTTAAAGATTTAACAATTTCAGTCACAAGTGCAACTGAATTTTTGTAATCATCTGTGTGTAGTACTGACACGTTTGAATGCATATAACGTAATGCGACACCAATAGATACAGTTGGTATGCCTTCATTCGCGACATGTATGCTACCAGCATCAGTGCCGCCACCAGCTGTAGTATCTAATTGAATAGAAATGTTGTGTTTCTTAGCTACTTCTTTAATATGTTTAGTAAAGCCGACATGCCCGATATTAGAAGCATCCATAATGATGACAACAGGTCCATTACCAATAGCTGTATCACTAACTTGTCCAGACATTCCTGGTGTATCATATGCAATTGCAACATCAACGGCAATTGCTAAGTCGGGTTTGATTTTATTAGCAGCGACTTTAGCACCACGTAGCCCAACTTCTTCTTGGACATTTGCGCCAGCGACTAAATTGACATCAATGGTATCATTTTTTAAATGTTGTAATACATCAACGGCAAGTGCGCATCCATAGCGATTATCGAATGCTTTTGCAGTTAAATATTTGTTGTTTGCTAATGTTTCAAATTCACTATATGGCGTAATCATATTTCCAATTTCAATACCGAATTGCTCAGCTTCTTTTTTACTTTTAACACCAATATCTATAAACATTTCTTTCATATCAATCGTTTTTTTACGCTCTTCAGGTGATAGTACGTGCGGTGGTTTAGAACCGATAATTCCTCTTATTTTCTTACCTTTGTCTGTTGTAACCGTAACTTTTTGTGACAACATAACTTGATTCCACCAACCTCCAATTGGAGTAAATTTTAAAAATCCATCATTATCAATTTTAGTAACGATGAAACCAATCTCATCTAAATGCCCAGCAACCATCAATGTTTTGTTACCATTTGTTGCGGATTTTTTACCAAAAATACCACCAAGGTTGTCTTCTATAATTTCATCACTTACAGGTTTTAAATAATCATGCATTAAAGCTTTCACTTTCATTTCATGACCTGCGATGCCGTCGACATCAGTTAAAGATTTTAATAGTTCTACTGATTGATTCATATTAACCCTCCCAAGTTTGATTTATAGATATATTTTACCATTTTAATATTAATACTATATAGTCATTTGATTTAAATAAAAATTGATAAGAACTGTATAAATCTAAAAATAAATCCTACTAATTCACTAAGACTAAAAGTGTGCAATAGACAAACAATCGTGTTTCAATAAAGATAATAGATAAAGTGGAGGGGTTAAAATGACAGAAGTTAATTATCTTACATTGGGTTCAAATGAAGCGCCAATTCAAGTCGAATCTTTTATTAATTTTGCATGTCCATATTGTAAGAATTATTTTAAAGCTGCAGACAAGGTTCTAAAACCATTTATTGAGGCAGGTAAAGTGCAACATGTAATCAAACATTTTGATAAAACTAAGCAAGCCTTATTAAAAGGAACGGTTGCAAATATACATTTAGATTATCAAAAAGTTAATGAAACGATAGAAATTATACGTGAGTTATACGATACGCAAGATGAATGGAAAAAAAGCTTTACTGCAATTGAAGAAAAAATGACTCAAACATTTAACTTAGCGCCTAACAAAGAAGCGGATGAGCGTTCACTAGCAATTAATGAAGAAACATTTAAACGTGGTATTAAAGGCATTCCAACAGTATTTATTAATGAAGTTCAATTTGAGTTCAACCCATTACAAGATAAACAAAGTGAAATAGAGACATTGATTATTGACAAAATAAACCAATTAAGTAGATAAAATAAGAACACTATGACAATCGTTTCAAACGATTGTCATAGTGTTTTTTGGATTTTTATACATGTTCTATCAATTTTAATTTATAGTCTTGGATAGATTGAATGTTACCATCTTTATTTTTAATAATAATATGTTCTTTAGAAATTTGTGTCGGTGATTCAACGCCAACTGCAGCTGCGATATTAAATAAACCTTCGTGCAAACTTGTTACAAAATTAGTGACACGGTATTTTTTCTCATCAATAATTAGCCCTTTTTCTCTTTTGGGGTCTGTAGTGGCAACGCCTACTGGACAAGTGTTCATATGACATTGTTGACTCATAATACAACCTACACTAATCATCATGCCACGAGCAACGTTGATCAAATCTGCACCTAAACCAAGTGCAATAGCAATCTTATCAGGTGTGATTAGTTTGCCTGAAGCAAATATTTTAATACGATGTCGAATGCCATACTTTTCTAGTAAAGAAGTAAGTATAGGCAGTGCTGTGAAAAGAGGTAAACCTACACCATCTTCTAATTCTTGGAAAGTTGCACCAGTCCCACCTTCTCCTCCATCTATTGTTATAAAGTTTGGATATTGTTGTGTATCAATCATTGTGCGCACCAGATCTTCTACCTCTGAAACTTTACTGATTACTATTTTAAAGCCAACAGGTTTTTGACCAAGTTGCTGTAATTGATGTACCCAAGAAAGTAATGCAGACGGATTATTGATTTGCTCAAAACGATTAGGTGAATTTATCGTTTTCCATGGCTCAACTTTACGAATTTCTGCAATTTCTTCAGTGACTTTATTGCCTTGCATATGGCCGCCCCTTGTTTTAGCGCCTTGAGCTAGTTTGATTTCAAAAGCTTTAATTCGAGGACGCTGTGATAAATGCTTAAAGGCGTCTGTATCAAAATCACCTTGTTTATCACGTACTCCGAATAGACCAGGCCCGATTTGAAAAATAATATCTACATCACCAGACAGATGGTGTTTTGATAGCCCACCTTCACCTGTATTCATCCATGTACCAGCTTGTCCTAACCCTTTAGAAAGGGCAGTAATAGCATGGCTACCTAATGCACCGTAACTCATACCAGATTGACCAACCAAACGTTTTAGTTTGAAAGGTTGTTCAAGCTCTGGTCCGAGTATAATTTGATTGTCGTCTGATAAATAGTAAGGGTCAATTTCTGTTTTTATTCTATGCTCGTCACGATCAAATAGACGCTCATTATCTATCTGATAAATAAAAGAAGATATCATAGGTGATTGATCGATGTGCAATTCGGATGATTGTAGTGGAAACATAGTGTTTTGAATATAAAAGCCATCTTCATAATCGCATTGAGTACCAAAACTTGTCATCCTGGAATTATATTTGCCTGCTACAACGATATTAGTGAAATCATTTCTAGAAAAAGGTTTACCTTTAGTGTCTGCCAAAAAGAGATATTGACGTAATTCCGGACCTATTTTCTCACCAAAATAACGTATTCTAGCTAATAAAGGATAATTACGTAATACGCTATGTTGTTTTTGACGCTTATCTTTAAATAGTAATAGTGCACCTATAATAAGCCCACTTATTAGAAATAAAACAATGATTATATTAACAATAAACTGTAGTACGGTTAATATTGTCATAAAGCATCCCCCCATTTAACTATATGTTACAACAAAATGATCATTTTACAATGAAATAACTAAAAAAAGAAAAAGTTACTTAATATTAAAATTCTAAAAAATGAAATGCTAAGAAAAATTTTATAAAACATATATAAGTAATTTGAATCGTGATATATTTACAATATATAAATATAAAGGAAGGTGTCATATGGATGAAGAATTAACTTTAAAAAGAACGAAACAATTTCAAGAAAAAAACCAATGGCAAAGTAAGCATATTGTGAAAAGAGATTTCTGGCTTATTCCTTTTTATATACTATTCAATCAAGTTGTACCTTTAATTGTCTTAGCTGTAATATTTGGAGTTTTCTTGTTATTTAATATTAAAAATGAAGTAGCAGGCAATGATTACAAGATTATAAGTACAATAATCTCTGAAATTATTATTTTGTTAAGTTTTTATTTAATACATAAGAACCATCGATTAGTACCGATTGCGATAGAGCGTTTTAAGAAAGGTCAAAAATATTTATTAATAATTTTGCTAACTTATATGGTTTCACTAGTATTGATTACTGGATATGAATGGATCACAGATTTTTTGCCTGAATCTCTTCAATATGGAGAAACTCAGAATCAAATGTTATTAGAAGAACTGTTTGATAATAATTGGATGCTTCCATTGCTGTTTATAGATATCGTCATTTTGACCTCTTTTATTGAAGAATTATTATTTAGGCACTTAATTATTCATGAATTAGGTAAAAAAATTACCTATGGTTTTGCTACAGTTCTGTCAGTCATTCTTTTCGCGAGTGTACATGTTCTAGGTGCCACTTCGCCTTTTGAAATAGGAAGTTATATTATAATTGGTGCAAGTTTAGCCTTTGTTTATCTAAAAAGTGGTATGAATTTAGCTGTTTCTATCATATTGCACAGTTTAAATAATTTCATATCATTTTTAACAATTGTTATTTTAAAATAACTTTTAATAAAGTATTGTTAAGTTATATTTTCTAGAAACTGGTTATTTACATCATGTGTTAGGGAATAATGATGAGTAAAGCAAATATTAGGGAGGCCGAAGCATGTTAGAACTGAAAAATGTTTCATATCATGTTGATAACCGTGACATCATCAACGATATTTCTTTGAAAATTGAGGAAGGGGATACTATTGCGATTGTAGGACCTTCAGGAAGCGGGAAAAGTACATTAATGAGATTGATTAATAATTTAATTAGTCCGACAGAAGGGGAAATATATTTAAATGGTAAGCCTTATGAGCAGATTGATCCAGAAACATTGCGTATGAAAATTAGTTATCTATTACAAGAGAGTGACTTGTTTGATAGAACTATAGGAGAGAATTTAGCCTTTCCAGCAGAAGTACACAATGATAAATTTGATCGCAAAAGAGCAAAATATTTATTGAAATCTGTTGGTTTGGGTCATTACAATTTCAATACTAGAATAGATCATTTATCCGGTGGGGAAAGACAGAGAATAACCATAGCAAGGCAGTTAATGTACAAACCACAGATGCTATTATTAGATGAAGCGACTAGTGCACTAGACGAGCAAAATAGTGAAAAAATTGAAAAACTAATTTTTAATATGGCCAAAGAAGGTGTCTCTATTTTATGGATTACTCATAGTAATGAACAAAGTAGTAGGCACTTTAAGAAAAGAATTAAAGTCGTTGAAGGTCGAATTGCACAGGAGGATGATTTATCATGAGCACAACTGCGTTAGCATTAACCGGTCTTCTATTGCTATTTCCTATTATCGTCTCTTATAAAGAAAAATTACATATAATTAAAGATTTATTAATTGCTACATTACGTGCAGTGGTTCAACTTGTTATATTAGGGTATCTCTTACATTTTATTTTTGGAGTAAACCAAAAGTGGCTACTGCTTACATTTGTATTAATAATTATTATAAATGCTTCTTGGAATACAATAAGTAGGGCTTCGCCAGTCATGCATCATGTGTTTTGGATTTCATTTATAGCTATATTCGTTGGTGTTGCCTTGCCATTAGTTGGTGTTATCTTAACTGGTGCAATTCAGTTTAAACCAAATGAAGTTATACCGATAGCAGGTATGTTGGGAAGTAATGGCTTGATAGCCATCAATTTAGCCTATCAAAATTTAGATAAAGAGTTTGTAAAAGAAATGAGTCAAATAGAAGCTAAATTGGCTTTAGGCGCTAACCCTAAAGTATCCTCTAAGGCAACGATTAGAAACAGTATTAAAACAGCTATTGTACCTACGATTGATTCTGTTAAAACATATGGTATTGTCTCTATACCTGGTATGATGACTGGTTTGATACTAGGTGGCGTTGCACCTTTAGAGGCAGTGAAGTTTCAGTTGATGGTCGTATTTATTCATACAACTGCGACAATTATGTCAGCTTTAATTGCGACTTACTTAAGCTATAAACAATTCTTTAATCACCGAGATCAACTGATCGGACGCCATATGCATACAAAAGAAAGATAATATACAACAGTGTTATAATAGTCTATTTGGTTATTACTAAAATTACTTTTCAAAAAGTAAAATGGTGTACGCTAATTAAAGTTGTATTTATCATATTTAGAGTTGAGACGGAAAACCAACAAAGCTAAGTGTTTTGTTGGTTTTTTAGCGCTTCTTTATAGGATACTTAAATTTAACAATCCAAAGACAAATGGATATCTTAACTCCTTACTACAAATGGATAATCATTATTATTTTAAAATGTTCAAACGTGTTGACGAATGGTTTATAATATAGTGGTTATGTAAAAATAAAAATTTATAAAAGGGAGGAGTGAATCTATGTCAGTGATGAGAATTGCAACATTCATTTTAAGTATATTTATCGTAGGTATGGTTGAAATGATGGTTGCTGGAATTATGAATTTAATGAGTAATGATTTACATGTCACTGAAGCGGTAGTTGGGCAGTTAGTAACTCTATATGCGATCACATTTGCTATAGCTGGTCCAATATTAGTGAAATTAACTAATCGCTTTTCACCGAGACCAGTATTATTATGGGCGTTAGCAACTTTTATTATAGGGAATGTAATTATTGCTATGGCGCCAAATTTTTCAATCTTGGTGTTTGGACGTATATTATCATCTGCTGCGGCAGCGTTAATCGTGGTTAAAATATTAGCATTAACGGCCTTATTAACAGCTCCGCAACACCGTGGGAAAATGATTGGTATTGTATATTCAGGATTTAGCGGTGCTAATGTGTTTGGTGTACCTATTGGGACAATTATAGGTGACTTAGTAGGGTGGAGATATACATTCTTATTTATCGTCGCAGTCAGCGTGCTAGTTGGTATACTAATGTACTTTTATGTACCACAGCCACAATTTGAAACGCCTAAAACAGATACAGAGACAACGCAACGTACAAGTAGTTATTCTAAAATATTAAGACCGGCAGAAATTGTAAAATATTTGAGTATAACGTTTTTACTACTCGTTGCCAATTCAGTGACATTTATTTATATTAATCCATTGATGCTGAAAAGTGGCCATGATTTATCATTTGTGTCTATCGCATTGTTGATTAATGGTGTAGCAGGTGTAATAGGTACCTCAATGGGTGGATTCTTATCAGATAAACTCACAAGTAAACGTTGGTTAACGATTGCGACAACCATTTTTATCATTATGATGTTAATCTTAAATGTCTTCTTACCAGGCACAGGTCTATTATTGATGGTTATCTTTATATGGAATATCATGCAGTGGAGTACAAATCCAGCTGTACAAAGTGGTATCATTGAACATGTAGAAGGTGATACGAGCCAAGTTATGAGTTGGAACATGTCTAGTTTAAACGCAGGAATTGGTATAGGTGGCATAGTAGGTGGCTTAGTTGTTTCAAAAGTAGATGTTTTTGCAACAACGTATTTTAGTGCGGCAATTGCCTTATTAGCATTTATATTAATCATTAGTTTAAAAAATGTCGCGAAATTTAATAAAGCTCAGGTATAAAGTTTATATATAATAATGGGGACAACTATCCGAAATACTAACTAAAGCTTAGTGTCAGATAGTTGTCCCCATTTTAAGTTTGAAAGTTAAAATTTATATAAGAAATTTAGACTGCTACTACACCGATTAATACAGCGATAATCAACATGATAATAGCAAATCCCCATATCCAGAAAAAGGCATATTTTATATATGTTCCCATATTTGCCTCTGCAAGACCAATTGCTAACCATAAGGCTGGCGAGAATGGACTAACAAAGGTTCCAATAATATTACCAATTAGCATTGCATAGGCTGTAGAAATCGAAGGAACACCAAATTGACTCGCGGTTTGTTCTACGATTGGAAGCACGGCAAAATAATAAGCATCCGTACTCGTAAGTAAATCAAGTGGAACACCAAAGATGCCCACGATGATATGTAAGTATGGTCCAACTGCGTTTGGAATAATTGTTATGAAGTTGACAGCAATAGCTTCTAACATACCTGTTTCATTTAATACACCTAAGAACATACCTGCTGCTATAATTACGGCAGCCATCATTAATGCATTAGGTGCATGTGCTTTTAAGCGGCTCATTTGCTCATCTACATTTGGAAAATTAATTACCAATGCGATTGCAACGCCAATCAAGAAAGCGAACTCTGGTGGTGCGATATTAGCTAACATCATAACGATTACAATAATCGTTAGTATTCCATTTATCCATATAATCCAAGGTTTATCAACTGCAGTACCACGTACTGGGAACTTTACAGCTTGATCTTTTTCATAATTATCTACAATTTTATGAATATCTAGATGTTGCGTATCAGGTACTTCTCCATTATTAATCTTTTTACTGATACGTGATTTTTCTCTAATGCCTAAATATACTGAGAATAATAAAACAAGTGCAAATCCGATTAACTGAACAGGAATTACACCATACCATAGTTCGTTAACATTTTTGACATTTAATACTGAAGCTGTACGAGCCATTGGTCCTCCCCAAGGAACCATATTCATTATAGCTGCACTTAGTGCTAATAATAGTAGTAATAAATAGCGATTCATATTTAATGCTTTATAAAGTGGTAATAATGCAGGAATAGATAATAAAAAAGTTGTTGCTCCAGCACCATCAAGTTGTGCGAAGATACCTATTAATGCAGTAACGATACAGACTACTATGACATTACCTCTAGTGAGTAATATCAACCTTTTTACAAGTGGCTTGAACATACCGCTGTCACTCATAATACCAAAGAATATAATAGCGAAAATAAACATAATAACAACGTTTATAACTTGATCCAATCCACTATTGAAAAATTTTACTAAATCCCCAACATTGTAACCTAAAAGTAATGCGCCAATACTCGGTATTAAAATCATACCAACTACTGGGCTAATACGTTGCGCAATTAATAAGCCTACAATGGAAATAATAATAACTAGGCCTACAATCGTTAACCAAATACTTTCTTGTTGCATTTTACTTCCCCCTTAAGTTAAAGCGCTTACAAAAATGATCATCATCTGATTAAATTGTAATGATTATAGATAATTGTAACAAAATTGAATATTGTTAAGTGATTATTCTTGTGTTATTTCATATTAATTTACTTATATTAAATAATAAGTAAAACAAATGTACTGAGAGGAATTATATTTTTTTAAATGTATAATATAGAAAAGGAAGCAAGTTAGAACTCATAATAGAATAATATGAGTTCTAACTTGCTTCCTGTTAAAGATAATTTGTTTTTTCTGAAAGTTGAGTTGAATTTAAGCGTATATCATCTATATTTAAATTAGCTTTAGTATTTGAAACTTGCGCTATAGCAGCTGAAAGTAAAATATATATTAAAGTACCTATCATATAACCAACTTTCAAGTCAGATATTAATAAATAAGACTGATATAGTAAAACAATTATAGCAATAATTGCTATAACGATTAGTACAGGATAGGGCACTTTAAAAGGTGATTGTTTATAGGCTTCAGGATATTTTTTAGGTAATTGTGTTACTGCTAATGCAGGAAATGCAAATACTATTAACGATATGCCTGTACCTAATTGGGCAACAACATTTAGTGACATCCCCGTAACGATAGGTATTGCACCAATAATATAAAAAATAAGCAGTAACCAATGTGGTGTGCCAAATCGCTTGTTTACGTGCCCTAAGGCTTTGGGCAAATAACCATCATGAATTGCAATTAATAAACTTTTAGTTACCCATGTAAAAGTTGAATTAAGTGTGGTAGCTAAAGCAAACATTGCCCCTCCAATCATAAAGAAAATAAAAATGGGGGTAGGTAGTATTTCTTTTGCTACGCTTGTTAAAGGTCTGCCTGCTACTTCGGGAATCGGTAAAACGCCAACTGCAATTGATGCAATAAAGGCATATAATACACCAACAAAAATAGTAGCTACAACTATAACGAATGGTATATCCCTTTTTGGATTTTTCATTTCTCCACCTAATTCAGCAACAACTTGCGCGCCACCAGTAGCAAAAGAAACTAAACCGACTGCAGTGAAGAATCCTGTAAATCCATCTGGGAACATTGAGCTTGAATTAAATACCCCAAAATTAACATGTGACATACCGAAGATGATGAAGCAAGATAGAGCTACAATTAAAGTAATTACCATCAAGTTTCCTATAATTGATGCAGATTTTATGCCAACGATATTCACGATAAATAAAATAGTTAACAATAAGAAGGCGACAGTTCTAACTGGTACACCAGGAAAAAGCCCTTCTAAATATTGCGCAAACGACAGCGCATATAAGGACAAGGTAATTTGTAAAAACATAAACAACATAAGCCAAAATATACCTGTTTTGGGGGACAATAAACGACTAGTATATTGATACATACCTCCAGTAGTAGGTAACGTTGAACCTAAGATTGCTATTGGAAACATGGTCAGTAATGTTATAACAGCAGATAAAATGAATGCTGGTGTTATACCACTACCTGTCATCTGTATACCAATACCAGTTAATGACATGACACCAGCCCCGATAATTTGACCAATCGCAATTCCCAAAACATCTGTAAGACCTAAGACTTTTTTTAAATTTGTTGCTTGTTGCATTCAATCACCTCTATATTATGTAGTTGTAAAAATATTAAAAAAATCATAACATAATTTGCACTTAATTCATAGTACGTCAATCGGAAAACTTGGTTTAAGGATGAGATGGCCTATGATAGCAAAAATAGAGTGTCTTATAGTAGAATGAAAATAAATTAAAAATATAATGAGGTGCAATTATTATGACAAATCAACAAAATCATATAAAAGTAGATGCATTTATTGATAAATTAAAACAGTGGCAAGATGAATTTAAATTGATGCGTGAAATTATTACAGAAACTGAATTAGTTGAAAATTATAAATGGATGCATCCTTGTTATACATTAGAAAATAAAAACGT
The DNA here is from genome assembly GCF_033597815.2 of Staphylococcus sp. KG4-3. Taxonomy (NCBI): domain Bacteria; kingdom Bacillati; phylum Bacillota; class Bacilli; order Caryophanales; family Staphylococcaceae; genus Staphylococcus; species Staphylococcus halotolerans. The sequence goes on along the minus strand of NZ_CP166245.1, from coordinate 2,363,949 downwards.
AGTGATTGTACAAGACTTTAAGTACTATTGTGCACTGTTATTTGAAAAAGGTGCTATTATGGAAGATCCTTATCAAACGTTGATTCAACAAACAAAAAATGTACAAGCAGCTAGACAATTACGTTTTGAAAGTTTAGAAGAAATAGAAAGACGTAGAGAAGAAATTAAATGGTATATTGAAGAAGCCATAAGAATTGAAAAATCAGGCAAAAAAGTACCTATGAAAGAAACAGAGGATTACGAAATGCCAGTAGAATTACAAGCGAAATTAGATGAAATGCCAAAACTAGAAAAAGCATTTTATCAATTAACTCCTGGTAGACAAAGACAATATATGTACTATATAGGCCAGGCTAAAAGAGCTTCAACACGTGAGGATCGCGTGCTGAAATATATAGATCATATTTTAAATGGTAAAGGCATGAATGATAAATAATTCTCAAAGTGTATAGTTCTAAGGCCGGGGCTTAAATTTAATGTCTCGGCCTTTAATTAACCTTATAGTGACATATGTCATAGCAGTATATATGTAATAAATTATTTTAGCAAATATGATAATATACTTATGTCTTTAATTTGGAAGTTATAGAAAGATAGAGTTGCAACTTTTTCGTTTATCGTATATAGTTTGCTCGAATATAAAATACTACGCGACAACAGGTCAGATAGTACATTGAGAAAGAAGGTGTATGAATGCCAAGAGTTTCCAAACGGATACAATTATTACAGGCAGCTGCAACTATCGTTGATGAACAAGGTAGTGAATATTTAACTTTAGATGCTGTTGCTAAAAAAGCTGGTGTTAGTAAAGGCGGCTTATTGTATCATTTTCAAAACAAATTTGCGTTAATACAAGGACTCGTTGACCATGCAGATGAACTATATCGCAATAATGTTAATGAACATGTAGAAAAAGATAATAATGGGAGCGGTAAATGGGTTCGTGCCTTTATTGAAGCAACTCGTGAACATCGTGCTGAAAACGGTTCGATTACATCTGGTATGCTTGCTGCCCAAGGCATAAACAGTAATTTACTATTACCATTACAAGACACATACAAAGAGTGGCAACAGAAAATTGAAAATGATGGTTTAGATAAAGTAGACGCAACTATAATTAGGTTGGCAGTTGATGGATTATGGTTGTCAGAAATTTTCGGTTTAGATAATTTAGATGAATCGATGAGAGAAAAAGTCTTGGATAGATTGACGGAATATACTCAAATTGATAAAAACGACTAAATTATTCTTTGAGTCTATGTAATTTATAAAAAAATAATAAAATGAAGAAACTACGTTAAGTACTGTTACTAAAGGAATAATCGACAATTTAAAGTTGATTATTCCTTTTTTTTAATTTTCAAGGGCTTGAAACTAAACCGTCCAGTTGGTACACTAACCGATGTATTAAAAACTCTCTTGGAGGTTTATATCAATGAAAAAAGTTATGCTAACAGCAGCATTGACAGGTGCTGGAGATACTGTAGATAAAAATAAGCATGTCCCTGTGACGCCACAAGAAATTGCTGATTCTGCAATTAAATGTGCGAAGGCTGGTGCTACTGTAGCACATATTCATGCGAGAGACCCAAAAACAGGGGGGGTTAGTCATGATGTGGAGTTTTTTAGGGAAGCAGTAAGACTAATTAGAGAAGCAGATGAAGATATAATTATTAATATTACGTCAGGTGGAGGCGGAGATTTCATTCCAAGCCTCGAAGATCCATATAAAGCAGAGAAAGGATCTGATATGCAAACCCCTGATGAGCGACATGAACCAGTTGGCACATTATTACCTGAGATGTGTACATTAGATTGTGGTAGTGTCAATATGGGTGACGCTATTTATTTAAGTCCTGCAGATTGGTTGAGAAAACAAGCGCAATTAGTTAAGGATGCAGGTGTTAAACCAGAATTAGAGTGTTTTGATAGCGGTCATATTTCTTTTGCAAAACAATTGATAAATGAAGGATTTATTGAAGGGACGCCGCTATTCCAATTCTGTTTAGGTATTCCATGGGGCGCTGAAAATGATCCAGAAACCATCGAATATTTTAAAACACGTATACCTGAAAATGCAGATTGGTCAGCATTTGGTATTGGAAGAATGCAATTTCCAACAGTAGAGGAAGCAGCAAAACGTGGTGGTAATGTTCGTGTTGGTTTAGAGGACAATTTATATTTAGCAAAAGGCGTAAAAGCTTCTAACGAGCAACTTGTTGAAAAAGCAGTAGAAATACTAAATGGTTTAGATATTGAGCCGATGACACCGGCAGAGGCGCGTGAAAAGTATCAGCTTAGAGCACCACAAGGAGGTACAAAATGAAGTTTGCAGTTGTAGGTACAGGTGTAATTGGTAGTGGTTGGATTACAAGAATATTAGCACATGGACATGAAGTCATCGCGACTGATCCGAGTGAAAATGCATATGAAAGTATGTTGAAACAAGTAAAACAAAATTGGCCATATGCTGAACAACTTGGTTTAGCAGAAAATGCCTCTTTAGAAAATTTAACGTTCACTCCTCATTTAGAAGAAGCAGTTAAAGATGCAGATCACATTCAAGAAAATGTGCCGGAAATTGAATCATTAAAGGATCAAGTACTAACTGAGATAGATTTCTATGCAAAACCTGATGCTATAATAGGTTCTAGTACATCGGGTATTATGCCTTCAGAATTACAAAAGAATTTACAACATCCAGAAAGACTAGTGGTAGCGCATCCATTCCATCCTGTATATATTTTACCATTAGTTGAAATTGTTCCTGGTAAATTAACTACAGAAGAAACAACTGTAAAAGCTGAAACAATTTACGAAAGTATTGGTATGGATGTACTACATGTGAGACATGAAATTGAAGGACATGTAGCTGACAGACTAATGGAGGCGTTATGGAGAGAAGCATTGCATATAGTCAATGATGGCGTTGCTACTACAGAAGAAGTAGATAAAGCATTTACCCACGCAGCTGGATTGCGTTATGCACAATATGGTCCGTTTATGACATTCCATTTAGCTGGTGGTGAGGGAGGTATGCGTCATATGTTAAAACAATTTGGCCCTGCATTGAAAAAACCTTGGACTAAGTTATTAGCTCCTGAATTAACACAAGAACTTTATGATGAGGTCGTCAATGGATGTGAATCATCATCACAAGGACAAACAATGTCAGAACTTGACCAAAAACGCAATGAATTTTTAGTTAAAGTGAAACAACTTGCAGAAACATACTGGCCAGAAGAGTCACCTTCAATGAAAAAAAGAAATAATCAGTCGGTGTATTAATATGACTCAATCACTTTTTGAATATACGACAACAGTAAAACAAATTTGGGTAGATCATAATGGTCATATGAATGATGCTGAGTATAATCGAGTATTCAGCGATACAACAGACGCTTGGTTAGCTACTTTGGGATTAGATCTACAAGCGATTGAACAATTGAAATATACAATATTCACACTTGAAAATCACGTGATGTATTTAAAAGAAATAAAAGTAAATGAGCCCATCACTGTCACAGTAGAATTGTTTGATTTTGATGCGAAGCGCTTACACGTATTTATGACATTAAAAAATGGGCAAAATGACAGATGTGCGACATATGAAGTGATGCTAATGGGTATGGATACTGAATCTAATAAACCGAAGCCATTTCCAGAAACTATTAGAAAATCAGTTGAATTTTATGCAGATAGTGCATTAATTCAACATCAACCTGAAGAACTTGGGCATCATATTGGAATCAAACGAAAATAAATTTTAAGCTATTGAATAAAAGGTTTTTTGAATGTGTTGGGAAACAAAGTTCACTATTATAAATTGTTTAATTTTATTAATTGATGTATCTTGTTATATATAGGTTGATAAAATATCTAAGCAAAAACGGCTATTTATTTAGTTGTATTTAGCGAAACATGAATAAATTAGGGCTATATGTGCTCATGTTTTTACTTATTCTAGGATTTGTATAACATCCACAGGTAGCCCTAAATTTATTAGGAAATAGTTGAAATTGAATATATACATAGAAAGGAATTGACCCATGTTAAGTATTAAAAACTTATCTAAAGTCTATGGCGGCGGTAAAAAAGCTGTGAATAACATTTCATTAGAGGTTGAATCTGGTGAATTTATAGCATTTATTGGTACGAGTGGTAGTGGTAAGACAACTGCCTTAAGAATGATAAATAGAATGATAGAAGCAACTGAAGGCCAAATTACAATTAATGGCAAAGACGTCCGTAAGATGAATCCAGTGGAATTGCGTAGAAAAATTGGTTACGTTATACAACAAATTGGATTAATGCCACATATGACTATTAGGGAAAATATTGTTTTAGTACCTAAGTTATTGAAATGGTCACAAGAAAAGAAAGAAAAAAAAGCAAAAGAATTAATTAAATTAGTCGACTTACCTGAAGAATTTTTAGATAGATATCCATCACAACTTTCTGGTGGTCAACAACAGCGTATAGGTGTTGTTAGAGCATTGGCGGCTGAACAAGATGTTATTCTGATGGACGAGCCTTTTGGGGCATTGGATCCAATTACTAGAGACACGCTACAAGATTTAGTTAAAGAGTTACAACAAAAACTAGGTAAAACATTTATATTTGTCACTCATGATATGGATGAGGCTATCAAGCTAGCCGACAAAATTTGTATTATGTCAGAAGGTCAAGTGGTTCAATATGACACACCCGACAATATTTTACGTCATCCAGCAAACGACTTTGTACGTGACTTTATTGGTCAAAACAGATTAATACAAGATAGACCTAACATGCGTACAGTTAAAGATGCGATGATTAAACCAGTTACAGTACATGCAGATAGTACATTAAATGAAGCAGTAGAAATTATGAGGGCACGTCGTGTCGATACTATTTTTGTAGTAGGTAACAATAGCAGATTATTAGGTTACTTAGATATTGAAGATATCAATCAAGGTTTAAGAACGCGTAAGGATCTTATTGATATGATGCAACGTGATATTTATAGAGTGAGAATAGACAGTAAATTACAAGACTCTGTTCGTACAATCCTTAAGAGAAATGTAAGAAATGTACCAGTAGTGGATAGTGATGGTAAAACATTGATTGGATTAGTTACGAGAGCCAATTTAGTAGATATCGTTTATGACAGTATTTGGGGAGAATTAGATGAGGATGTTAGTGCTACTGAAGCTGCAATTGTAGAGCCCGATAATGTAGGAGCTGATATATAATGAAACAATTCATAGAGCAATATGGTGGTCAACTGATTTCTAAAACAGTAGAACACTTTTATATCTCAATGATCGCTTTGCTAATCGCCATTGTAGTAGCTGTGCCTTTAGGAATAATTCTATCCAAGATGAAAAGAACTTCAAACATTGTGCTTACAGTTGCTGGTGTATTACAAACGATTCCTACATTAGCTGTACTTGCGGTCATGATACCAATTTTTGGCGTGGGAAAATTACCAGCAATCATAGCTTTATTTATCTATGTACTTTTACCAATATTAAATAATACTGTTTTAGGTGTTAAAAATATCGATAGTAATATTAAAGAAGCGGCAATAAGCATGGGTATGACACGTTTTCAATTAATGAAAGATGTGGAATTGCCATTAGCCTTACCGTTGATTTTAGGTGGTATTCGATTATCATCAGTTTATGTAATCAGCTGGGCTACACTTGCGAGTTATGTCGGCGCCGGCGGTTTAGGTGACTTTGTATTTAACGGATTAAACTTATACGATCCATTGATGATTGTAAGTGCTGCAGTGCTTGTCACAGCATTAGCATTAATTGTAGATCTATTACTATCATTAGTTGAAAAATGGGCAGTGCCAAAAGGATTAAAAGTATCCAGATAAATTAAGGAGGACATTATGAAACGATTGAAACAGTATTGTATCGCGCTTGTACTGTGTCTGACGGTGTTATCTGGATGTAGTTTACCCGGTTTAGGTGGAAATAGCTCAGACAACGAAGTCAAGATTACAGCGCTTGCGACGAGTGAATCACAAATTATGTCTCATATGTTGAGACTTTTAATAGAACATGATACAGATGGAAAGATTAAACCAACATTAATAAATAACTTAGGATCGAGTACAATCCAGCACAACGCTCTTGTAAATGGTGATGCAAATATGTCTGGTGCTCGTTACAATGGTACAGACTTAACAGGTGCATTAAATGAAGATCCTATTAAAGATCCCGAAAAAGCAATGAAAGCTACCCAAGAAGGTTTCCAAAAGAAATTTAATCAAACGTTCTTTAATTCATATGGTTTTGCAAATACATATGCGTTTATGGTTACAAAAGAAACAGCTAAAAAATATAATTTGGAAACAGTTTCTGATTTGAAAGCACATAGTGATGAATTAAAACTAGGTGTCGATAGTTCATGGTTAAATCGGGAAGGTGACGGTTATCCAGGGTTTACGAAAGAATATGGATTTAAATTTAATACAGTTAGACCGATGCAAATTGGTTTAGTATATGATGCATTAAATTCTAAAAATCTCGATGTAGCAGTAGGGTATTCAACAGATGGGAGAATTGCGGCATATGATTTAAAAGTGTTGAAAGATGATAGACGCTTTTTCCCACCTTATGCAGCTAGTTCGGTAGCAACAAATGAATTATTAGATAAATATCCTGAATTAAAACCGATTATTAATAAGTTAGAGAAGAAGATTTCAACAAGTGAAATGCAAGAGCTTAATTATCAAGCTGATGGTAAAGGCAAAGAGCCGGCAGTTGTTGCAGAAAACTTCTTGAAAAAACATAACTATTTTGAAAATGATAAGAAGGGTGGTCAAAACTAATGGAGGGTAATTTATTACAGCAATTAGTCGAATATTATTCAGTAAACTTTGGCTACCTTTGGGATTTATTTATTAAGCATTTACTTATGTCTGTGTATGGCGTGTTGTTTGCAGCAATTGTGGGTATTCCGCTAGGTATTATTATAGCTAGATATAAGAAACTATCATGGACGATTATTACGATTGCGAATATTATACAAACTGTACCTGTTATAGCAATGCTTGCTATTTTGATGTTAGTTATGGGCCTAGGACCAACGACAGTAGTAGTAACGGTATTCTTATACGCTTTATTACCGATTATTAAAAATACTTTTACAGGTATCGTGGGCGTAGATGAAAATATTAAAGATGCCGGTAAAGGTATGGGTATGACACGTAACCAAGTCTTACGTATGATAGAGTTACCATTAGCTTTATCTGTTATCTTAGGCGGACTAAGAATTGCGCTTGTTGTAGCTATTGGAGTTGTCGCTGTGGGGTCATTTATTGGCGCACCGACCTTAGGTGATATTGTAATCCGTGGGACAAATGCTACAGATGGCACAACATTTATTTTAGCTGGTGCTATACCTATTGCATTAATTGCAATTTTAATAGATGTCGTATTAAGATTATTAGAAAAACGATTAGACCCCACGACTAGAACACAGAAGAAACAAAAGCATAGACCTCAGGGTATTAATCAGTAATGAAAGTAGTGAAATGATATGGCGTTGTTAACGATAAATTACAAATCCAAAACTATTGGTATGAACCACCAATTTATAGCAATTTTACCTGAAGATGTTAGTTATTTTAATACGAAGATAGAGCCTAAACAATTAAAGACAATGTTATTGTTACACGGTTTATCAAGTGATGAAACTTCTTATATGCGCTATACAAGTATTGAACGTTATGCAAATGACCATCAAATTGCAGTTATTATGCCTAACGCTGACCATAGTGGTTATAGTAATATGAAATTTGGTCATAAATACTTTGACTATGTATTAGAAGTATTAGATTATGCACATCAAATCTTACCATTATCACAGAAGAGAGAGGATAACTTTATTGCAGGCCATTCTATGGGAGGATATGGAACGATAAAATATGCCTTAACACAAGGTCATCGTTTTGCTAAAGCTTGCCCATTATCATCTGTATTTAATGCACAAACCTTTATAGACATTGATTGGAATGACTTTTCAGGCCAAGCAATTGCAGGTGTAGATAAAATGACACAGGATACAGAACTTGATCCGTATTATTTAGTAGATAAAGCAATAGCTGAAAGCAAAGTAATACCAGAGTTACTTATTATGTGTGGAACAGAAGATCAACTCTACGAAGACAATAAACAGTTTATATCATATTTGGACGCGCAAAAAGTATCTTACCAATTTGAAGATGGACCTGGTAAGCATGATTATGCTTATTGGGACAAGGCAGTAAAACGTGCAATTGAATGGTTCATAGGGTAAATAGCAATTTAAAACAATGATTTAGCATAAATAAAAAACCTCAATCATAAAAATGGTTGAGGTTTTTTGACTTGAAAAGTTGATTGTATAAACGATAAAGAAAAAATTAGTTATCATTACTATTATTTAAAGTAATATTGTTGCAAGAATTGGAGCAACAACTACTACAATTACACCGACAATAACTAATGAAATAGATGCCATTGAAGCTTCTGTTTCACCAAATTCTTGTGCTGAAGAGACGCCTAAGGAATGCCCACTTGTGCCAAGTGCAAGGCCACGAGCGATAGGATTGGTAATATTAAATAGTTTGATTAACTTTGTACCGAGTGCGTAAATAATTACGCCATTTAATATAACAGCTAATGAAGTTAGTTCTTTAATTCCACCTATGTCCGCTGAAACAGGTAGTGCAATAGCAGTTGTCGCACCTTGAGGTAACATAGATGCAATAATGCCATTAGAAAATTGGAATGCTTCAGCTATTAAGTAAATGCAAATTAGTGCTGCCGTGGTACCTAATGTAATACCTCCTAGTACTTGTTTCCAGTATTTTTTTAAAACATCACGTTTTTTATATAAAGGAATAGCGAAACATATAGTAGCCGGTTCCAGGAAGAAATTAATGATGTCTCCGCCAATTTTATAATTTGCATAATCTATGCCAGTAAATTTTAGAAATGCTATACCTACTACCATACTTACAAATAGTGGTGTGAATAAGAAAAAGCCATTAGTTTTTTTAAATAAAAATGTGGCTATAATAAATGGTATCAATGAAAGTAAAATACCGAAATAGGGCGTGTTAATAGCTAAATGTTCAATCATAATTTATCCTCCGCAAGTTGTTTTTGTGGTCTTTTTCTTGGAATAAAGGATTTAGTTATAAGCATTTGAGCAAAGAACCCTGTACATAATAACAATAAGAGTGTTGAAATAATGATTAATAAAATAATTAGGATAGGGCTCGTACTTAAAATGCCTAGTGAATTAATAACTGATACACCCGCTGGGACAAATAGAAAACCAATATTGTTCGTTAACGTTGTACCGACTTTCTCGACTTGACCAAGTTTAATAATACCTGTACATAACGCTATAAATAATAACACAAGACCTATAACTGAAGCGGGCATAGGAATTGGCATGAAACTTTCGATAATATTTGAAATGAGCATGATAATAGCAATCACAAGTGCTTGATGGAAAAAATTATATGTTTTTGAATGCTGAGTTTGTTCTGCATTTTGTTGTTTGTTTGCTTCCATAATTAAAGTTCCTCCCGAATTAATGTTGGGTTAATTATAGAATGAAAGCGATTACTTTAGTTGGATTGACAAGCGACTTACTAGACGTTATCTCTGAAATGCATAAATTAGAACTTGAAAATCAAGATAACCCCATATCTTGTTTGAATGATTTCATATAAGAGCGACTCACTTGGAATTTTAATTGATTAGTCATGGTTAATTGATAAGTATAGTTGAACCAATGTTCAATTGTTTGAATATGTGTCTTGTTAATTAAAGTGGCACGATGAATTCTCATAAATTGAGTAGTGTCTAATTTTTTTTCATAATGGTTCAACGGTTCAGAAGTTTCAAATTTATTGAGTGTCGTATTTATCGTTGTGATCCCGTTATTGACGGAAATTGCGATAATATCATCTAAATTAATAATATGAATACGCTCGTTAACTTCAATAGGGAGTACGTTTGGCGTATTCTCAAGTTTATTGTGTGTCTCATTGTGGTTATTATCATTATTTATAAAATTTTGTTGTTCAATATTTGAGTTAAGCACTTGTTCAACTTTATGGATAGCTTGTGCGATTCGTTGTTGCTCAAATGGTTTTAAAATATAGTCAATAGCATCTAATTCAAACGCCTTTACCGCAAAAGTATCATGTGCAGTAGCGAAAATAATCAAAGGGCGATGTTTCATTTTTTTTATTTTATTAGCTAAATCCAGACCACTTTCATCCATTAAATTAATATCTAAAAAAATAACATCGTAGTTATCATAAAGTAATAATTCTAAAGTTTCAGAGATATTTTCGGCTTCTTTAATTAAATCAAATGAACGAATTTGATTTAATAAATAGTGTAGTTCATTACGTGCTAGCGGTTCATCATCTACGATAATTGCTTTCATAATTTACCCCTCCTCTGTAGTGTGATGTGGAATGGTACAACTTACTTTTGTACCTTGTTTATTTGATTCAAAATGAAGTTTAGCTTTATGGCCAAATAAACCATCTAATCTTTGATTTAAATTTTCTAATGCACTTCCTGTACCAGATTCTGAATAAACACTAGTTTTTCCGATTTTATCAAGTTTATTTACTGGTATGCCTTGTCCATTATCTGAGACAGAAATATTTAATCCGTAGTTATTTTGGTGAGCTTTTACAATAATATTGTTGTCATACTTTCTATTTTTAAATGCATGTTTAATTGCATTTTCTACAAGGATTTGAATTGCAAAAGGTGGCACTAAAGCACCATAGCTTGAATCAGCGATATCAAAACTAACATTAAAACGATCTGGATAACGCGCTTGTTCTAATGATAAATAAGCCTCAACCTGCTGTAATTCCTTTTCTAAAGAAATGGTATTATTACGTGTACCTTGCAAATTTGAACGGAAAAATTGACTGAGTTGTAATAATAATTCTCTTGCTTTTTCACTATCGATTCGTACTAATGCTGAAATAGTATTAATTGAGTTAAAGAAAAAGTGAGGATTAACTTGAGCTTGGAGCGACTTAATCTCAGCATCTCTTATTAACGCATTTTGCGTTTCAGCTTGTCCAAGCTCAAGTTGGCTAGAAAATATATCTGCTAGACCGGTTGCAAGCTGTTTATCGGAAAAGTTAACGTCATGCTTATTAGTAAAATAGAGTTTTAATGTACCGACTACTTCATTTTTTACATGTAATGGCATAACAATAGCAGCTTCTAGCGGACAACCAGGGTGGTTACAACCAATATCTTCACTTGAATAAGCTTCTTTTAAAGTTCCAGTTTGAATAGCAATTTTTGATAAATCCGTAATAATTGCTTTTTGTGCAACGTGATGATCACTTGCAACACCAACGTGAGTTAATATGTCTTTACGATTTGTAATAGCAACTGCTGAAACACGCATTAGGTTTAGAATGATTTCAGCAGCTTGTTTAGCGGATTGCTCATTTAAACCTGAACGGAAATAAGGTAATGTCTGGTTAGCTAATTGTAAAACATCATGAGTTTGGATTGCACGGGTTTCTTCTTCTTTCTTAATTGTTGAAAGGATGATAGATAAGAATATAGCTGTACCTATTGAATTTATAGATATCATAGGTAAGGCAATAAGTTTTACTAACGTCCATGCGTGTACGGTATTATCAGAAAATACTAAAATACAAAGCATTTGAATGATTTCTGTAGCACCACCGATGAGCGCGCCTTTTACAATAGTTGGATATCTATTAGCTCGCATAGCTTTATGACCAAAATAACCTGAAACAAGGGCAATAATGATAGAAGAAATTAAATATATGTATGCATCTGCACCTCCGATATAGACACGGTAAATCCCTGAAATCAGTGCTACAGCTAAGGCAACGAATGGACCACCGATTAGTCCTGATACTCCAATTGTTAATACACGTGTATTTGCTAACGATGCATCAGGGCTCAAATGATTATAGACCGTACCGTTGATAATTTCATCACCGCGAATTTGTACTCCAGTAAAATTTGAAAGCATGGAGAAACAACCAAATATGATAATCAATTGCCATTGCGAACGTCGCTTTTCTCGGTCATTCATCATCGATTTAAAATGATTAATATTCATTAAAATATATGCAATCAGTATAATTAAACCAACGCGTTCTAATAATAAGATAAATAAATTTAACATGGTTTCACCTTTTTTTAATTAGTTTGACATGGTTGATTATACAGAATTTTATAAAATTATGAGTTTTATGTGAATTATTTTTTATAAATTATATCCAATGTACCAATATAACAGTAATGAGAGGGAAGAATCAAATTACTCTCTATGTAAATAACTACATAATTGACGCAGTTCTTTAGCATTATTAAGAGTTAAGTGTTATTTTATTAATATTGGCTTTTAAAAGGATTTGTAAAAAATGTAGATATTAATATAAAATTAATTGCATATAATTATTGCAGAATTTTAAACCAATTGTATATTAAAAGATTAGTTTTGAAATAGATATAGACTTTTTTAGCGGTTTTTCAGTTTGTATGGAGAATAGCGTTAAAGGCGTGTATACCTGTTTTGAAATGTGATCTATGTGTTTACGGGAAATATAGGAGGAAAAAAGCATATGGAATCAACACATTCGTTTGAAGGAGATAATAAACTTCTTGTTGGTATTTTCTTAGGAGTCATTACATTTTGGTTGTTTGCACAATCATTAGTAAATATTATTCCAGATTTAGAATCATCATTTGATACGAATTATGGAACAATAAATGTGGCTGTAAGTTTAACTGCATTATTATGTGGTTTATTTGTAGTAGGAACAGGAGGGCTTGCTGATAGATATGGCAGGGTGAAAATGACCTATATCGGATTGATATTAAGTATTGTTGGTTCGTTATTAATCATAATACCAGGGTTTATGCCATTACTTGTTGTTGGACGCGCGATTCAAGGGTTATCTGCAGCATGTATTATGCCTTCAACTTTGGCAATTATCAATGAATATTATATTGGTAGTCGTCGTCAGCGCGCATTGAGTTATTGGTCAATCGGTTCTTGGGGAGGCACAGGAGTTTGTTCGTTATTTGGCGGTGTAATGTCTACGTTTATTGGTTGGAGATCAATATTCATTATTTCAATTCTTGTAGCATTAATGGCAATGTTTCTAATGAGACATACACCAGAAACAAAAGCCGTACAAACTGAAGAAACAAAACAAGCTAAATTTGACATAGTAGGCCTTATTATTTTAATTATTGCAATGCTAAGTGTTAATTTAATTATCACAGAATCATCTGATTATGGGCTTTTCTCACCATTTATCATGGCACTAATTGTTGTATTTATTATTTCAACACTTTGCTTTTTATATTATGAAGGTAAAGTTAAAAATCCACTTATAGATTTTAAACTATTTAAACATAAAGGTTATAGTGGTGCTACAATCTCTAACTTTTTATTAAATGCAGTGGCAGGGACACTTATTGTCGCTAATACGTATTTCCAATCAGGATTACATTTTAGTTCCTTCCAATCTGGTGTCATGTCTATTACGTATTTAGTAGCTGTGCTTGTAATGATTAGAGTCGGAGAAAAAGTGTTACAAAAGATTGGTCCAAGAAGACCGATGCTAATTGGTGCAGCACTTAATGCTATAGGAATTATTTTAATTTCATTCACGTTTTTACCTACGCCAGTTTATATTGTAACTTGTATAATAGGTTATTTAATCTATGGTATGGGATTAGGTATGTACGCAACACCATCGACAGATACAGCAGTATCAACTGCCCCAGAAGATAAAGTTGGGGTTGCGTCTGGTGTTTATAAAATGGCATCATCATTAGGAAATTCATTTGGTGTCGCATTATCTGGTACTATCTTTACTGTGATGACTGTAGTTTCAAATATACAAGTTGGAGCAATGTTTGGCTTGTGGTTCAATGCAGCATTAGCAATTATCGCATTTTTGGCAGTACTCATATTAGTACCAAAAAATCAATTTAATAATTAACTTAAAACTAATAGAACTTTAAAGTATAGTTATTTATTGTCGAAACGGGATTGCGCATTCAATTTATAGAATTGATTGCGTAATTCCGTTTTTTCTTTTTTGAATTTTTATATAAACTTTGCTATTCATACTATAATTAAGTGAACAAATATTAATTTTACAAAGCTTTTTCATGAGAATATATTGATTATGAAATTAAAAGCATATTATAATTGGGGAAGCGTTTACATTAGGAGGGGTTATGTGGCACAGGAACTATGGCAAACTTATGAAGATAGATTGAAATTATTAAAAAATTTAGTTAAACATGAAACGGTTACTAATACTCAAGGTGAGATTGCATTTCCTAATTTTGTAAAGAATCTGCTATTAAAATTGGATTATTTTCAACAGCATCAATCTCAGGTTTTACTTGAAGTTACTGAAGATGAAAAAGAAGCTGTTGTAGCTTTTTATCAGGCACCTACTTCTAAAAAAACAATCGTACTAATCAGTCATTTTGATACTGTAGGTGTAGAAGACTTTGGCTCATATAGTGAGTATGCTTTTGATCCTGATGCATTAAAGAATATTTTTAAAGAGAATAGTAGTTATCTTAGTGAAGATGCTATTGAGGATTTAAATCGTGATACATATTTATTTGGTCGTGGTGTAATGGATATGAAGGCAGGTTTAATGCTACATTTATCCTTAATAGAACAAGCGAGTATTGAAGCATGGGATATTAATTTAATTTTAGTCACAGTACCAGATGAGGAAGTGAATTCTTCAGGTATGCGCAAAGCTGTCGAGACCATTGCAAGATTAAAACAACAACATCAGTTAGATATTCAGCTTCATTTAAACAGTGAACCTACTTTCCAACAGGCAAGTGCAGATGAACAGCACTATATATATTCTGGCTCTATTGGAAAAATAATGCCAGGTGTATTATGTTATGGAAAAGAAACTCATGTAGGAAATCCAATGGATGGATTGAGCTCTAACTTTATGATGAGTTATATTAATCAAGCGATAGAATATAATGGTATATTTAAAGAAACATTTGAAAATGAAACGACACCTTTGCCTGTTTCGTTAATGACAAGAGATATTAAACAAACATACGATGTACAAACACCATTTAGAACAATGGCATTATTTAATATGTTCCTTTTCAAACAGAAACCTGCTGACTTATATAGACAATTTATAGATACAGTAATAAAAGCAACAGAACGTTGTGAAAGTGATTGGTTATCAATTTTAGAAAGTGAAGATATTCCTTTTGATACTAAAATTAATGTACTGACATTTGAACAATTGAAAACATATGCGATTAAACATCATGGTGAAGCATTTGTAAATAAAGAAATAACAGCAGTGATACAGCAAACTAAAGATCTACATTTACAAAGTATTAAAGTGACAGATAGATTAATGCAAATTTGCAGAAATATTGCGCCAGCGGTCGTGACTTTTTTTGCAACGCCATATTATCCAGCAGTTAATACGTCTTATGATGCAAAAGTTGAGGAAACTATTGAATTGGTCCGTCAAACTTTACAAGAACAATTTCAACGTAAAAGTGAACGTATACATTATTTTAATGGTATTAGTGATAGTAGTTATTTGAATTTTTCAGGCGACATGTCTCAAATGATTACTTATCAGCAAAACGCACCTAATTTTAATCAAACTTATTCGATTCCTTTTGAAGCGATACAAGCTATTAGTGCGCCAACCATACTCTGTGGACCAATTGGTAAAGATGCACATAAATTAAGTGAAAGATTACATAAGGATAGTGCATTTATAGAATTACCATTCGTATTAACTCGTATCGTAAAGTCATATATTTAAAACAAGATAAGTAATTATTTGATATAATGTTTTTAAATTTACTAATATTTTAGTATAAGTTTTGAAAAAATAGGGTATTACGATATATTGGTGAAGATATGTACTTTAAAAGTTCCACAAGAAGAAAATGGAGTGGTAAGCACATGCTAGAGGCGTATAAAGATTTTTGGAGAAAATATATAGACTTTAATGGCAAATCAAATAGACTAGAATTTTGGACACCTGTATTAATTCATATCATTATTATATTTATTATTGCGCTCATCGGTGTCGTTTGCTTTATTACAGGTATCTTTATTGTAGCGGCAATACTATCAGCTTTTGTGGGTATATTTGCTCTAGCGATAATCGTACCAATGTTTGCAATTACATTGCGTAGATTTTATGATGCCGGTAGAAAACGTGCAACAGCAATCATATTAATTGTACTGTCTATATTTGTTAATATTACCTTTGATATTATTCAAATCAATAGTGTTGCTATATCATTAAATATTATTTCTTTAATCTGTACAATTATTCTGGTGGTAGAAACATTATTACCATCACGTAATGTTGCTGATTCAGAATTAAAATGGTTATAATTTTATACAATGTCGAAAATAATTTTAAATGTGACGAGTGAGTTTGGAACATACATGTCTAGTCTTAAAACAGTGGTACAGAAATCTAATTTATTTTAGAGAGGTTTCGTCGTCCAGTACCTGCAAAGGTGACTAGAGTTAAAAGAGATAACAGTTTTACCTGAGATGAAGCTCATGTATAGCTGAAACCAACTCAATATACTGATTAAAGCAAAAGAGCTATATACCTTGATATTAAAGGATATAGCTCTTTTGCTTTGGAAATAACTGCAATTTTAACTATTTGATAATAGTAAAAGCTATCAAAATTAGATAACGTAATAAATTTTATTTTCTCTGCTACATAAGTTAAAAATGACGTGAAGTTAGAATGAAAAAGTGAGCAAGTTGGAAAGATGGTTATTAGCCATTGTTTTACACAAGTCACCCTCTTTCTAACGGTATTATCGGGAGATATACTTGTATGTTGCCTTTTTTCTATATACAAATTAACATAACTTTAAAATATTATAAAATGTTTAAGGTAGCGTGTACATATTGGCTTGTTATGAAAGACATATTAATCATCGGTGCTAGTCTAGACGGTTTAAGTGCAGGAGTTTTTTGCCTAGTTTTCTATTGGTAATATTTAAAATTACTAATAATTATGACAAAAGGCTATGAACTACTGAAATTCGATAATTTTTATTGTATTTAGAAAATTTAAAATTATAATGTAGGCATAAGGAGGGGTATTATGGAGTGGTTAAAGTTAATTGGTATTCTAATTATTATATTGGGATTCCTGTTTAAGATTGATACGATTGCAGTGATTTTAATTGCCGCCGTTGTTACTGGTATCGTGTCTGGGTTAGATTTTTATTCCATTTTAGAAACACTAGGTAAAGCGTTTGTTGATAATCGTTTAGTTACATTATTTATATTAACGTTACCAATGGTCGGTTTGATCGAACGGTTCGGTTTAAAAAAGCAAGCTTCTAACATGATAGGAAAGGTGAAACGAGTTACAAGTGGGCGTCTGATGACAATATATTTAATAATTAGAGAAATAGCTGGGGTGGCTTCAATACGTATCGGTGGTCATCCTCAATTTGTTCGCCCACTGATTAATCCAATGGTACAAGGTGCGTTAAAAACTAGATATAATTTGAAAGACGATGAAGTTGATGAAGCAGATATCGAAAAGATAAAAGCACAAACTTCTGCAATGGAAAACTATGGAAACTTCTTTGGACAAAATTTATTCGTTGGTGCTGCAGGGGTTTTATTAATGGTAGGGACATTTCAATCATTAGGTATTAAGGTAGACGCAATTGAATTAGTGCTGGCATCAGTACCCATAGCACTAATTGTATTAGTGCTTGTCTGGCTTAATAATATAAGATTTGATAAATATTTAGAGAAAAAATATGACTCAAAGCAGGTGAAACGTGATGAGTGAACAAGTATTAAATAATATCTTAGAAGTTTTTTATATTTTAATAGGTTTACAATTACTATACACTGCGTTTCGAATTTTGAAATCTTCTACACATAAAAAGAAATATGGCACAGCATTATTTTGGATTTTGCTAGCTGCAACATTTATTGTTGGTCCATATATTCCAAATGTAATTAATGGTTTATTTATTTTAATTATGGGGGTACTGACTTTATTTAAACAAGTGACAATTAATAATATTGTCGATGTAACTGAAGAAGAAGGGGTGCATGGTGCTCAAAAATATGGAAATAAACTATTTATTCCAGCTATCATTTTAGCGATTGCGGCAATCGCTGTTTCAAATTGGACTCCTTTAGGTGGTGCAATAGGTTTAGGTGTTTCTTCTATATTAGGGTTAATAGCTGCATATATAGTAATTAAACCTAAAATAAAATATGTATTTTATGATAGTGACCGACTAACACAACAAATTGGTACTGTGGGTATATTACCTCAATTTTTAGCTGCTTTAGGAGTATTATTTACAGTAAGTGGAGTTGGAGATGTCATATCGAAAGGTATTTCATCGGTATTACCCGAGGGAAATCACTTGGTAGGTGCGACTGCATATATATTAGGCATGGTATGTTTTACTATGTTAATGGGAAATGCTTTTGCCGCTTTTACAGTAATTACTGCAAGCATTGGTATTCCGTTTGTCATCGCACAAGGTGGAGATCCTGTTATCGCAGGTGCGCTAGCTATGACTGGAGGATTTTGTGGCACTTTGCTAACACCAATGGCAGCTAATTTTAATACATTGCCGGTAGCATTGTTAGAAATGAAACAAGAATTTGGGGTTATCAAAGCACAAGCGCCGATTGCACTTATACTTATAGTAATACATATTGGCTTAATGTATGTATGGGCGTTTTAACTGATTTCAATTAAAAAGGGGCGTTTTAAAATGAGAATCTTAATAACTGGATTTGATCCATTTGGTGGAGAAGAAATTAATCCTGCGTTAGAAGCGGTGAAACTATTACCAGATAATATTGAAGAACATACGATAGATAAGTTAGAAATACCAACAGTCTTTCATAAAAGTAAACATGTAATCGAAGCACGTTTGAAACAATATGATTATGATATTGTGTTAGCAATTGGACAAGCAGGCGGAAGGTTTGAATTAACACCAGAGCGTGTTGGTATTAACGTTGATGATGCCCGAATAGCAGATAATGAAGGTCAACAACCGATTGACGAATGTATTCATCCTGATGGAGCACAGGCGTATTTTTCAAACTTACCTGTAAAACGTATGACTGAAGCTATTAAAGCAAGTGGTGTACCTGCACGTTTATCTAATACGGCTGGAACTTTTGTATGTAATCATATTTTATATCAATTAGGTTACTTACATGCAACGCAATTTCCTAATATAAAATTCGGTTTTATTCATGTGCCATTTATCCCTGAACAAGTTGTAGATAAACCCGAAAAACCTTCAATGTCTGTGGAAACGATTCGGAAAGGATTAAATGCTGCATTAGAAGCTATCATTGAGTCTGACGAAGATATTAAAGTAGCACTTGGAGAAACACATTAAAGTAAATGTTAACAAATGCTATTGAATAATATAAACAAAGGGGCTACGAGATCTTTAAAAAAAGATTTCCTAGCCCTTTTTATTTGAATTTAATTTAATTATCATGTTCAGTACGTGTGTAATCCATGCGAATTTCGTTATATGTTTTGCCGAAGAAAGTAGGTTGTTTATATGGTGTTTTTTTAAATCCAACTTGTTCATAGAAATTAATAGCGTTAGTATTTTCTTCTACAACCCAGAGTGTCACGTTATCTGGATAAGACAGCTCTAGTGCTCGTTGTGTTAAAGCATATCCAATCATATGACGTTGATATGCTTCTAAAAGATACAATGCGTATATCTCACTCCAATTGTCAGATTCTGAAATAGATTTCGTTTTACCATAAGTGATAAATCCTACAATCTCATCCTTAACAGTTGCAACTAAGGTAGGAAGATCGTGTATAGAGGACTTCTTGATAAATTGTTCTTTATCAAGATTTTCTAGGTAGTCGTTTTCAGAAATATGGTTATATGTTTTTAACCAGCTCTCGTAATGGACATTGGCTTTACCATGACGATCTTCCTCCGTCAACGCTCTAATTGTAAAATCCATAGAATGCCCCCTTGCTAAACTAAATTGATGTTATTATAGCATCATTATTTTAAAAAAAGAAATTTTTCAATTCAAAAAATTATAAAAAGTAAAAATATTAAGTGATAAAATAACAAAGTTTTAAAATACGTTTAAGTCAATTTACGTTCATCTAACTCACCTTGAAGATGAATTGCTTTGTTGTATGCCAGTTTACTGTAATAAGAATGCGCAAAATGCATTTGAATAATTAAAAATAATCCACCAACAGTCCAATATAACCCAAGTGCTGCAGCAGAGTGTAGGGAAATATACGTAATAAATATAGGTGATAAAATCATCAATACATAGTGTGTTTTTCTTTGATCTTTAGGATAATGACATGCATTGACTAATGGTTGGAAGAAATATATTATTGCTGCAATTAGTGAAATCCAAAAATTAGGTTCGGTTAAGTTGAACCACAAAAAGTCTGGATAACGATCAATACCATCTCCTGTAGGATACTTTAAAGTTATTATTAAAGCGAATAATATAGGTAATTGAATAAGTATCGGCAAACATCCTAGAACATTTTTTAAAGGATTAATATCATATTGTTTATAAAGATCTATTAGCGATTTTTGTGCTTCGTTTTTTTCTTCTTGTGAATTCGCAATTTTAATATTGTTTCTTAACTCATCAATCTGAAATTGGACAATTTTTGTTTTTTCGCGCATCATATGCATATTTTTTACTTGTGCAAGCATAAAAGGAAGTAGAAAAAGCCTTATTAGTAACACGATTGTGATGATTGCTAAACCATAATTATCTCTGTACAAATGTCCTAATCCATGTAACAACATGTCTATGGGTTGGACAAAAATTGAATAAAATAAACCATTTCTATCTTCATCATTAGAATAATCACAACCAGCTAAAAATAAGGGGACTAATAATACTAAGCGCCTTTTCCAATACATAATATATTTCCTCCGATTAATGTATTATTAAATATAAATTTAACACAATTCAAATATTATTTTAAGGTTTTTGAAAAACAAAGTTAGCTGCATATTTTATATTGTAATAATGAAAAAGTCACTACCCCCAATGTGAAATAGGGTGTAGTGACAGTCGTTTTATTTTGAAGTTAAGATTATTTCATTGTAATTAATATGTTCTCTTACTTGTGCAGCAACATGCGTGTCTATTTGTTTGTTTTGGATTAGTTCATCAAGATACGTTCTCTGAATGTATAATCCTTCTAATTTATGCGCTTCAGTGATTGTGTCTGGTGTTTCATTTTGTGTATTACGATTTCTTCTGATTCTGTGAAGTCTGTTGTAATACTGGTTTAAGACAATATTTACTTCTAATACGTTTTCGTTAGTTTGCTCTTCCTTTAAACGCAGTGAAACATTATGATGTACGATACGCATAACTTTCTTCACTTCTTGAAAATTCGATTTAAATTGCTTTAATTGTGAACTTTCTACATGTTTCTTTGCTCTCCACCTTAAGATTAACATTTTAATCACAACTTTAAATTTATGAACAGCTGATGATTCCTTAAATTGTTTTGAAGTTTCTATAGCTGAGCGATAGTTCAAAATCGTTTGACGGTCAACTTTATTTTGAGTTACTAAACGTTCTAACGTTTCTGTCTCTATTTCGCTAGCAATCGTTTCTAGTCGTTTTAATTCTTTAGCATTATTTTCTTCAGGTGTCATCTGCAGTAGGAAGAATAGTTCATCAAAATAATCAGAAATAATGCTACTATAATTTGTTGATGGGTGTGTATTAGACTTTGTTTTAAAATGTTTAATAACGTGTTGTACTATATAAATTTTGGCAACCGCATAGCTCATAGTGGTTGATGTTGGTTTCTCTTCCGAAGGTGTAATAATAGGTAGCACGATTTGAGCCATGACTAAACTAATAATTACCATTAATGAGGCAATAAATAGTAAATCATTTTTATAAGTAAAGGTTTGTTGTTGTGCTAATAATGTAGGTAATGTTAATGCCATAGATAGAGAAATTGTTCCGTGGATCCCACACATTGTCATAATGAACGCATAGTGTGCACGTTTTGGCGGTACTTCATATTGGTCATTGAGATAAGATTGAATGTTATTTGGATAGTAAAATTGTTTGAATAATATAAAGACCCATATAAAACGGAAAGCATAAATAGCTAGTGCAATTAGTAATGTTGTAATGATCAGGAATATAATGTTCTGCGGTTCGTCTTTGAATATTGCAGAAACAACTTCAGGTACAATATAACCTAATACAACAAAGACAAAGCCATTAAGAACATAACTTAATGTACTCCATATCTGGTTATAGTTCATTTGTAGCTCAGTTTGAGCACGAATCAATCGTTCACGTTCAAATCCATGTATTAATCCAGCCACTACAACTGCAATGATACCCGATGCATGCAACATTTCGGAGATGAAATAGACGACGAAAGGTGTTAATAATTGAATGAAAATCATTGTATTACCATCTTTAAGACCTTTGTGCATGGATAGATAAACACGTAGTCGTACAATCATAAAGCCAAAAATTGCACCTATCAATATGCCTAGAATAGTTGAAATAATAAATTGTTCTATTGCATCGAATGCAGAAAACGCACCAGTAACAAGTGCTGTAACAGCAATTTTGAAGGAGATAATACCAGCAGCATCATTTAATAACGATTCACCTTCTAAAATAGTTAATGCACCCTTAGGTAATATTTTACCTTTAGTAATAGCTTGTACAGCGACTGCATCTGTTGGGCATAAAATGGCTGCTATTGCGAAGGCAGCAGGCATTGGTAACTCAGGCCAAATCCATCCGATGAAATAACCTACGCCTATCACAGTTGTAAATACTAACGCCATTGCCATTAAAATAATAGGTTTGCGATATTCTAACAGTTTAGACCGAGATACATGTGTCCCCTCAACAAATAGTAATGGGGCAATCACAGCCATCATAAATACTTCTGGTTCAAATTCAAAGTGTAAAGGGATAGGGAGAATATATAAACAAACACCTAACCCAATTTGAATGAACGCCATTGGTATCTTTGGAAACTTGTTATGTATAATTGAACTTATAATTACTGCTATAATAAATATTAAAAAAGCTTCTAATAATAACATACTTACTCCTTATTTTTTTGATTGTTTTATATTACCATTATCACCAAAGCATAGATAGTAATTTTTTGGAAATATAATAGACTTCAATATTTAATTAATTTATAGGCGCATGATTTAAAAATGAATATACAAATATGTCATAATAGAGCTGTTAAGATAATAGAGGATTGTGATAGTAATGAAAATAGGTGTCATATCAGATTTGCATATTGATCGCCATAAGAAATTAACACCAGAGGATTATACACACGAATTAGTAAAAGCCATACAGAAACAAAAGATAGAACTCTTACTTATTGCAGGAGATATTTCTAATAATTATAAATTAACGCATCGATTTATCGATGATGTAGAGACGCAATCACATATAAAAATATTATTTATTCCAGGAAATCATGACTTTTGGGCTACAGATACGGATGCATCGTCCGCTGAAATTTTAGATTACTATATGAATATGGAAGCGTGTTTGATAGGGAATCCTTATCACCTCAATGATTCATGGGCGATTGTTGGTAATACAGGTTGGTATGACTATACGTATGCAAGTCCAGAATTTTCACTTGAGCGCATTGCTCGTAGAAAATACTACGGTGCAACTTGGCAAGACAAAATCAAAATAGACTGGCCTATAGAAGATAGAAAGCTATCAGCTATTGCAGCAAAACAAACAATTAAAGACATGGAGGAAGTGAAGCATAAGCGTATTATTTTAATGACGCATATTGTAACACACCCTAAATTTGCTGTGCCAATGCCTCATAGAATATTTGATTATTTTAATGCTTTTATTGGGACTTCTGATTTTGATGAGGTTTATCAGCGATATGATATTCGATATAGCATTATGGGGCATGTTCATTTTAGAAACTCTTTTGAAGAACAGGGGATAACATATATTTGCTCGTGTCTTGGTTATCAAAGAGAATGGCGTTCTAATAATATAGAACAAGAAATTAATCATACTTTATATACAATTAACGTATAGTGAAAGAAGCGACCATTAATATTAATGGTCGCTTCTTTTATTGTAATAATCTATAGTAATTCCTAATATGACTAATTGATAAGCGACTCATTTTTGTTAAGATAACACAAAAGTAGTTATGGTTGAATATGAAAACTCAAACGGCCGGGCGCATCATAACTTTGTGCTAACTTTGATTTTTTAATTTTTATTATTTGATATTTATTAGGCATTAGTGCTGGAAATACAATTAATCTTCCCATATGAGACCAAAGCGGATCGATGTAATAGTAATAATCATCATCATAGCCAATGAGTAAAGTGACATGAATATTAGACACCAATTTAGTAAGTTGATTATCAAATTTATAAGTACGACGCAAAGGTCGTTGTCCGAGTACAGTATGATAAATAACAACGGGTTGACCATTGTCTAAAATTGCACATAAATCAGTTAACGACTGACCAGTACTATCTATAATTTTTGGGTCATATCGTTTGAGATGTGGAACGAGAGCGGAAGGGAAAATAGTTTGATGATGTCCCCATTTAATCCATAAGTGATGTCCTACATATCCTTTATAAGGGTTATTTTTATGTTTAGGCCAATGTTTCATTATTTGAGTGGCGGGTATTTTATGCTGATTGAATTGTAACATCATTGCTGTCGATACACCTTCACAGCCCATAATCATTGGTATTGGAAATAATTGACTAATTGGTTTAACAGGTAATATATTTAATTTCATGATGATGCTCTCCCTAATGATTTGTACTTCAAAGTAAAAATGAAGCGATTTTACATTGTATTTATTATATAGCTATTCTTAAAAGTTGCCTATTAAGATGCTTAAGCAATATGGAAATAGCTTAGAATAGATATTGTTAAGATGTTTTGGTTATAATAGCATAAAAAAGAAGGTGGGAGATTACATATGAAACACAGAATAGAAACACTACCAACGTTATCTGTATTAGGAGAAAAAAGAGAATATGCCACTGGACAAAAAGCACAAGAAAATATTTTTATGTTCTGGATGGATTTTGATGAAAGTGGCAAAAAACACGACTTATTGAAATTAGGTAATGAACATTTACCAGGTCTATTAGGAGTATGTAAACCACTTGATAATGGAGAAATGCATTATTTAATAGGTGTTACGAGCGATGAAGATGATGAAATATGGCAACACACAGAAATAGCAAGCGGGAGATACCTCGTATTTGATGCTGAAGGACCAGTGCCAGGTTCTATAAAAAACGCAATGGAATCTATTAATAGACATATTTTACCAACATTAGATTATGAATTGCGAAATGCGCCATTTTTTGAGTGTTATAAAGAAGGGGAAATTAGAGCTGAAGATTATATTACAGAAATCTGGTTACCGATTGTTTAAACTAAAAGTGAATGCTTAATTAAAAGAGGGACAGGATACAAATCAAAAAATTTAAAATTGATTTTGTATACCTGTCCCATTAAGAGTGTCTAAGATAAAAATCATACATATATAATTTTTTCTATCTTAGACATTTTTAGCTAGTTAATCGGTGTTGTTAACCCCATTAGATTACGCATTTCGCTTAATCATGATAGGTTTTAATAGTATTTCCAATAAAATAATTAATATAGCAGTAATAGTTAGGATGATGAGATAAGGCATAACACTGTATTCACCTTTTAAACCAACAAGAGGAGACATAATTCCACCTAAAATAAATTGGAATAAACCAAGCAAACTTGATGCGTTACCACTACCACCTGTTCGAGATTCCATAGCTAATGTGAAACTTAATGGACCAATTCCTGTTACAGGGCATACATTAAGGAAAAAGGCGATGATTAATACCCACAGTGGTAAATGGAATATAAGAGTAAAAATAATCAATACAACACCTGAAATTTGTATTAATGTCAGCAGTACAAGGAGAAAGTAGCGATTGATATATTCAACGAGTAAGGCTGTTAGTTGACTCATAATAATTAAGCCGATACCGTTTAACGCGAATAAAATACTAAATTGTTGTGGTGTCATCTCGTAAATCTTCTGCGTAATAAACGGTGCAGCAGAAGAAAAACTAAAGAGCATCACATAGGTTAATCCTTGCAACAGCATTGGAATGATAAACGCAGGTTTCTTTAGTAGATACCCAAAATCTTTAAATATTAAGGAAAAGTTAAGTTTGGTAAGATCTGTATCTCTCGTTTCTTCCATTTTAAAAAATGCAAAAATTAATATTGCAAAACTGACAATGGTTAAAATTAGGAATATTGCTTTCCAATTTGAAACGCTTAAGGCATACCCGCCGATTAAGGGTGCAAGAATGGTGATAATCCCATTAACAACTAGTAAAGAGGCTAGTCCTTTTGCTAAAGATTTTCCTTTATGCTGATCGCCAATGGACGCTTTGGCGATGACGATAGCGCCTCCCCCAGTTAACCCTTGTATAAGACGTATTACAAGTAACAGTGATAGTGATGTTGTAAATACTGCTGTTAACGAAGCAATGACGTATATTGAAATAATAAGTAATGCAATTTTTTTACGACCATATGCATCAGATAATGGTCCAAATGTAAATTGTCCAATTGCAAGTCCAATCATAGCAAACGACAGTGTAAGTTGTACTTGTGAAGTAGTTGTACCAAAATCACTCTGCACATTTGGTAGTGAAGGGACATACATATCTATTGTTAAAGGCCCAAAAGTAGTCATAATACCCAACATAATAATGACCATCAAAGGTAGTTGGCGATTTGTAATTTTATCCATATAAAGTACTCCTTTAAGCACAGTTAGTTACGTTATTATAATGAAAAATTGAATGTTTAGTAACTAGATTATTATCGCACACGTGAATATAAATGCAATGACAAAATTACATATTTAATACGTGCACATTGTTCGAGATATTATTTTTAATATATAATACAATATATTATGTTAAAATATTGATTAATAAGTAATATATTTTTAAGACATATCTCAAGTTGTTAGACAAGTTATGTTTTATTGTAGTATGGACATTTTAGATTGTCACACAAAGGAGAAAATTGATGCATTTAACCAAGACACAATATGAAATTATAAAATTTATTCTTGTTGGTGGTATTAACACTTTTAATTATTACGTGGTTTATTTATTTTTATTAAAGTTAATTGATATCAATTATTTAGTCAGTCATATCAGTGGATTTGTTGTTAGTTTTATAGTTTCTTATTATCTCAATTGTTATTTTGTATACAAAGTAAAACCGACATGGCGCAAATTTATTCAATTCCCATTAACTCAAGTTGTTAATATGGGGATGCAAACCATCTTACTATATATATTTGTACAATGGTTCCACATCTCATCTGTTATCGCACCATTTGCTGGACTTATTATTACTATACCAATTACGTTTGTATTATCTAAATATATATTAAGAGACTGACATTAAATTAAATTTTGACGAAATGTCATTATATTATTGAGCATTATTAGTTGGCTACCTATGGTTATGGAGTGGCTATGATAATGCTTTTTTATTTATACTGTTATATTTTAGAAAATATCCAGTAGAACGCCGATAGAAATATTTGGAGAGGCGTTTGTGATTTCGAGATTTTTATTTTAATTTTTGCACAATTTAACAGTGTAATTTAGGAATGGCTAAAAAAATAATTAACTAAAAAATATTAAATAATTTTATAATAAAAAATGTTGTAAATATGCTTGTGATAGGTCATAATATATAATCCAATATCAATTAAGGTGGCTGTAGCACATGACACAAAGTGAGAATTTAAAACTTGCACAAAAAGGTGCATATCTGAGTTTAATCGTCTATATTATACTTTCTATTTTGAAATTTATAGTAGGGTATATTTATGATTCGGCGGCAGTAAGAGCTGATAGTATCAACAATATGACAGATATTATTGTCTCATTAGCAGTTATTATCGGATTGAAAATTTCTATTAAACCTGCAGATAAGAATCATCCCTACGGTCATTTGAAATCTGAGAATATTTCGTCATTATTGGTTTCATTCATTATTATGTTTGTTGGTATTCAAGTAGTAATTGAAAATTTGCCCAATATATTTTCTAATGAACACAGTACACCGAATGCGATTACGATTTATGTCAGTGTTATCAGTGGCGTGATTATGTTAGTCGTTTTTATTATTAATCAAAAGCTTGCCAAACGTACAAATAGTAGTTCACTTAATTCAGCGGCAAAAGATAATTTATCAGATGCTTTAGTTAGTATTGGTACCGCGATAGGTTTAGTTTTTACTCAGTTTGGTTTACCAATCATTGATACATTATTAGCAACGGTTTTAGGTCTACTAATTATATATACAGGTTTCGGTATTTTCAAAGAGGCTATATTTACATTAAGTGACGGATTTAATGAACAGGAGCTAGAAGCATATAAGAATTATGTATTAGACATTGAAGAAGTGATTGATGTTCATACTATTAAAGGTAGATATCATGGAAGCAGTATTTTTGTCGATGTAACAATCGTTGTAGATTCAGACTTATCATTAGAAGAGGCGCACCATATTTGTGATAAAGTAGAACAACATATGCATGGTAAAGGTATATCATCTGTGTATGTGCATCCTGAACCTGCTTCAATACAGTAAAACTGGATATTATTGTAAAAAAATATATAATTTATTAATCTCATACAACTGAATAGGTATATAGTAACAACGCTAAAAGCTAATAAAGTATTTCGCGTTGTAGTGAATTAAAATAGAAGTTTCAATTGGTAATATTAGTTGAGCCATGTTTTAAAATTTATATAATGCCCATTTGTATAGTAATTTTACTATACAAATGGGCATTGTTTTTTTAGTATCTTGATGTGAGATTCCATATAAATGCGACGTATTTTGGCGAGACTCTTGAGGAAACAGGACAAGCAGAAGACTACAGACTGAAGCTGCTCCCTAAAAAGTAAGCTAACAATACGAAGTATTGAATAAAAACTAAGCACTCAGATGAATTGTATTAAATCATCTGAGTGCTATTTTTCTGGGATTATGTCCCAACCTTTGGTTATATTATTTAAGCCTAGAAATTAGGTATTATACTTACCACCAGCCGTTAGCTACACGGAAATCAATTGCTGCGTCAACTGAACCATAACGTTCTTCGGCATAGTTAATCATACCTTTTGTTTGCTCTTCAACTGATCCAGTTCCCCAAGATTCTTTAGTTTGTCCTAAACCTCTATATCCTAATTCATTTACAGCATCTGGGTTACCACTTGATTCTGGCATTACAATATTGTCCCATAAAGCTTTAGTACCACCCGCTTCAATAAATTGATCGTATACATCATTTGTTGATTGTGTTGTTTGTTGTACAGGTGTTTCAGCTGCTTCTGCTGTTGAAACATTTGAGCTTACGCCAAATCCAGTTGCTGCAATTGTAATCGATGCGAAAGATGCTAATAATAATTTTTTCATTGTTAAAAATCCTCCTAATTGATTTTACCTGTGTCTGAAAATGAACTATACAGGTTTATATATTTCTTCCAGTTATGTGTGGTATTTACTTGCACATTCTTAATTTCTTAATTCAACGTTTACAACTATAACACTATAAAAAAGCGTGTAGGTTACAGTGAAATAAAAATAAAGTATCTTTTGTGAATAAAAGAAGACATTTATTTCAAAAATGTGTGTAAATTGTTATAATTTTAATATATATAGAATCAAGATAAATACGTAAATGCTTTTATGAAAGCATTTATGATATATTTCATAATTTATTTTTGTTGTAACATTTCTGTAAAAAACAGAAAAATTATATTTTATTTAATGAAAGAAGGAATAATATGCCAAAATTAATTTTATGTAGACATGGACAAAGCGTTTGGAATGCTGAAAATTTATTTACGGGATGGGCAGATGTAGATTTATCTGACCAAGGTAAAAACGAAGCCATTACTTCCGGTAAAAAATTAAAAAAACAAGGTATCGAAATTGATATTGTATATACTTCTTTACTAAAAAGAGCAATTAAAACTACGTTTCACCTGTTAAATGAATCGGATCAATTGTTCATCCCAGTTATAAAATCTTGGAGGCTAAATGAGAGACATTATGGTGATTTGCAGGGTCTGAATAAAGACGACGCACGTGAAAAATTTGGCGAAGAACAAGTGCATATTTGGAGACGCTCTTATGACGTTGCGCCACCTAAACAAGGTGAAGAACAAAGAAAAGGTTATTTAAATGATAGAAAATACGAACATTTAGATAGAAGAGTTATGCCTGAATCAGAAAGTTTGAAAGATACATTAATAAGAGTAATACCATATTGGAATGATCAAATCTCACAACAACTTTTAGATGGTAAAACTGTGCTCGTTTCTGCACATGGTAATTCGTTACGTGCACTTATTAAATATTTGGAAAATGTATCTGATGAAGATATTATTAGCTATGAAATAAAAACAGGTGCCCCATTAATATATGAATTGACAGATGATTTACAAGTAATAGATAAGT
Organism: Staphylococcus sp. KG4-3; assembly: GCF_033597815.2. Taxonomy (NCBI): domain Bacteria; kingdom Bacillati; phylum Bacillota; class Bacilli; order Caryophanales; family Staphylococcaceae; genus Staphylococcus; species Staphylococcus halotolerans. The sequence continues at coordinate 2,333,249 of NZ_CP166245.1, read as the reverse complement.
ATTATTTATAGTGAAAATAATAAATAAAGTTTATGTAAAAAAGTCCGAGGCATTGATTTCATGTCTCGGACTTTTTTATGTGTATTAACACTTGTGTATTTGATTGTTTAGTTATTATTTAAGATTTGAGATTGGGCTTATCAAATCTTTTTATAACTGCCGTTTTAAGATTAGGGGGATCACTACCAAATTAATGATCTATAATAAATAAGGACTTGATGGATTATTTATTACGCTTATGTTGTTGAATAATCTTACGTGCACGTTTTCTTGTTTTAATATTTGGGCTATTCAAGTTACGACGTGCTGTTTGTAAATCTAATTTCATAAGTTATGACCTCCTTCACAAAAGTAATTATGGACGAAATATACAGTTTTGTAAATAGGAATTATTACGATTTATATAAAAACTATCACTTTTACTAACGATATGTAAAAATTACAATATTTTTGAGTATTTTTAATGTTATATTTTAAAAATATATGTATAATGCACCAATGTGGCTAATTTCTCAAAAGCTAAACTATAAGAAAATGTAGGAGATAAAAATGACTCAAAAAACTAAAATAATAATGATATTGATGATGTTGTTTGGGGGTTTCTTTGGACTTTTAAATGAAACATTGTTGACCACAGCATTACCAAGTATAATGAAAGACTTTAATATAGATTATACGCAAGTACAATGGTTAACTACAGCGTTCTTGTTAACTAATGGTGTCGTTATACCATTATCAGCAATGGTGATACAACGCTTTTCGACAAGACAAGTATTTTTAACAGCAATTTCAATATTCTTTATTGGTACAATTATTGCGGGCTTTAGTCCGAATTTTACAGTTTTATTAAGTGCAAGGATTGTTCAAGCACTTGGTTCAGGTATCATGATGCCTTTAATGATGACAACTATATTAGATATATTTGAACCACATGAACGTGGTAAATATATGGGGACTTTTGGTCTAGTGATTGGTTTGGCTCCAGCAATTGGTCCAACTTTATCAGGATATCTTGTGGAATATTTTGATTGGCGTTCATTATTCCATGTAGTTGCTCCAATTGCAGCGTTGACGTTTATAGGTGCATTTAAGTTTGTAAAAAATGTAGGAACAAATAGGAAAGCACCAATTGATATAATATCTATTTCATTATCAGTATTAGGATTTGGTGGACTTCTATACGGCACAAGTTCAATTTCACGCGACGGGTGGAGTGATCCTATTGTTTTAACGTCAGTAATAGGAGGTATAATTCTTGTTGCGATTTTTATTTTCCGTCAAACAAGACTAGAAACACCATTACTTGATTTTTCAGTATTTAAAAATAGTCAATTTGCAGTAGGTATTGTTATTATGGCATTTACAATGATATCAATGATAGGATCTGAGACTGTACTGCCTATGTTTGTCCAAAATATAATGAATGATTCAGCACTTCAATCAGGATTGATATTATTACCTGGTGCAATCGTAATGGGGATTATGTCTGTAGCTTCAGGTTTTTTATATGAAAAGTATGGCGCGAAAATATTAGCATTTATCGGCATGCTTATCGTAGTAATTACAACATCATACTTTGTTATAATGGATGAAAATACTTCTGCAGCAGTACTAGCAACTGTTTATGCGATTCGTATGATTGGTATTGCACTTGGATTAATGCCATTAATGACACATACAATGAACCAATTATCTCGTGATATGAACGCCCATGGCTCATCTATGACTAATACAGTGCAACAAATATCTGCTTCAATAGGGACAGCAGGTTTGATTACGATCATGAGTCAAGTAGCAAAAGACTTTACACCTAATATGAGTGATTATAAAGGTATGGGTAAAAAAGAAATGGCTATGCAAATACAACATGAAGCACTTTTAAGTGGATATCATGCAGCCTTTTGGTTTGCTGTAATTATTTCATTTATTAGCTTAATTAGCGTGTTTATGTTGAAAAGTAAACGTAAAATTGAACTAGAACAAGAAAATTTATAATAATGGAGCGTGAGCCTTATAGAACATTCGATGAGATTAAATGATGAACCATTTCAATTAGTAAAAGAAGGTACAAAGACCATTGAAGTGAGACTGAATGATACTAAAAGACAGAAAATACAAAGTGGAGACTTTATTACTTTTACAAATTTAAAATCAGCAGAGCAAATAACAGTTGAGGTTATTGGAGCCGAAGTATTTACATCGTTTCAAGCTCTGTTGAATCATTATTCAAATCAAGTGACTGGCTTTAGCAATGATATACAACTATCACAAAAATTAGCATCAATTTATCAGATATACTCACAAACAGATGAGTTGGCTTACGGAGCGTTAGCGATTGAAATTCGATTAATAACCAAATAGTTTCAATCATATGAAATAGACTAAATGATATAACTCAAAACACCCATTCATTACTTTAGTATGTAACTGAAAGTTGGCTTTCAAGCCTAACCTTTAAGCAATACATAGCTAATAGAATGAATGGGTATTTTTTATAGAATTGGTTATTTCATATTATCTTATTATAATTTACCGATTAATTTTCCTAATTTGTATATTACTGGCCTGATAGGTTTTACAAAGTCACCGATATATTCTTCAACGTGGGCGTTAAATCCTTTTTTGAATTGCTGTACACCGCAATCAATTGCAGTGTCACTAAAATCACCGGTAATACCATAAAAGTTATAGCGATCAACGCCATGTGCCTTAGCGAATTTTATCATTTCCCATTGTAATTTATAAGCACCCATATATGCATTGTACGTTGGATTTGAACCACTAGATAGATAATATAGTTCATAATCATTATAGATATAAATAGCAGCAGCTAAGTCTAATATTGAACCATCTGATACAATGGTAGCGTCTATATCATCGATTTTACGCTGTGTGCTAGTGCTTTGTTGTCTGAGTTGTGTTTGTTTCGTTTTTTGCTTTTTAGAATTTGGACTTTCTACTAATGCATTTTGTACATCAGTCAATTGGTATTGTAATGAATCTAGCTTTTTAATTAAGCTATCTTTATATTCATTCAAGTCAATATATGCTAATTGTATAGAGGCATAACCCTGATAGTCTTTTTGTAATTGTTCAAAATATTGCTGATCTCTAAAGTTAAAGCCATGTTTTTCTTCAGCCATGTGAAATAATTTGAAAAAGCGTGCTGTTTCATCGATGGGCAATTGACGAACTTTAACTCCCATCTCTTCAGTTTTTTTGATGTTACGTCGTGTTTGATAGTCCATTTCTTTTAACAGTTGTTGTTCTGATTTATCTTTTAAATCAAGTACAGATAACCAACGAATCTGGCTTGATTTTGAATAACCTACAGGAAAGCCTTGATGTTGGTACCCTAGTTGGTCTAACGTAGATATTAACATTCGATTATCATATGACTTTATTATTTCACCATCGGCATTTCTTAAATTTTCTAAGATATAGGGATCAAGTAAGACATAAAGACAATTATGCTGTTTTAAATAAGCGGTTAGTGATTTAAAGAAAAAGTTAACTAATGTAATATCAGAATAATCTAGTATAGGACCTCGTTGACTATAAAAATATTTTAAAAATTTGAGTGCTCGCGCTTCTGTAAACATACCTGCAGCAATGACTACGCCATCATCATTTTTAACACCTAATAAATGAGCTTGATAATGAGCTTTATAATTTATATGTGTTTGGGTATAATGTGAGAAATGTTTTTGTGTGAATTTTTCGAACTCTCCATGAGTAATTTCCAGGGATAACATTATTTTTGACTCCTTAAATGACAACCTTATAATAATAAGTTGCACAATATTTTTATTATATCAAAACATTGTTATGAAACATAAGCTTTGCCACGCTTTTATTGTGTGAAATCATGTGTTTGCTTACAGATTGATATAGTATATTTTATATATTCGGTGTATGATAATATTTACGGTGATAATGTATATTAAAGTATCTACTTGAGATAGATATGTTTTAGGAGTGAGTTTTATACTATGAAGAAGTTATTGATTTTACTTGCAATATTTGGACTGGGACTTGCTGGTTGTAGCAGTGGGAAATACGCTGATAAAATAGATAAGGCAGTAAATAAGCAACAGCACTACCAAAGTAACCTTGCTAAACAACATAAAGGGGATGTAGAGCGTAAATTCGATAAAAAAGATGCTAATATCTACGTTAATGAAAAAGGAAAACACGTTACAATTGCTTATAAACCATTAAAAAATGACGAGGAAGTTCATTATTATACTTATAAGTTTAAAGATGGAAAAGCCAAATATATAAAAGATTTTAATTCTAAAGGTTATTTGCATAAACATGAACCAGACTATAAAGAAGAAAATATGAATCTGGAAGAATAACAAAAAATAAAATAACGAGTTAGAGGTGTACTAATAGGAATATGAAAAAGTTATGGTTATGTATAGGATTAGTAGCTATTATGATATTAGTCACAGCATGTTCAAGTAATCAACATGTACATAAAGATGATAAAAGGGATGAAAATGGCAAAATTAAAATAATCGAATATGGTGATTTCAAATGTCCATATTGTAAAAAGGTAGAAACTAATGTAATGCCTAAATTAAAAAAAGAATATATCGATAAAGACAAGATAGATTATCAATTTGTAAATATGGCATTTTTAGGTGATGACTCTATCATAGGTTCAAGAGCCGGTCACGCAGTTAAGCGCTTTGCACCTGATAAATATTTAACGTTTCAAAAGTTAATGTTTGAGCAGCAGCCAGACTCTGAAAAGGAATGGATTAATAAATCATTAGTAGATAAGCAAATAGATAAATTAGCGATAAACAAAGATGTGAAAGATAAAATTAAAAAGGAATATACGACGACAGATAGTAAATCTTGGAAAGCTGCAAAGAAAGATCAACAGCAAGCTAAAGAAAATCATGTTAAGACAGCACCAACTGTATATGTCGGCGGTGAAAAATTAGAAGATCCTTATAAATTTAAAAATTATAAAAAAATATTAGATAAATAAACATAATTGTATATAAAGTATACAGAGAATCATTATAATAAATTTTTTTAATGGAGTGGCATAACCTGACTTATTAGGATATATAAGTTGGTGTTATGTCGCTTTTTTTATAATATAATTTTAATCGTAAAAGTTACGATTAATTCTCTATTTGCTATTGCACTTTAGAAAGAAGAAGCTTATAATAATAAATCGTAACAATTACTATTTGGGGGTTTAGAAATGAAAAAATATACATATATCCTGTTTAGCATTATAGCTTTAGTAATGGTGCTAGCAGGGTGTGGCAAAGCTGATTCTGATAAGGGAAATGAAAAAATAAAAGTTAATACGACTGTATTTCCTTTAAAATCATTTGCAGAAGAGATTGGTGGCAAACATGTAGAAGTGGAGTCTATTTATCCAGCAGGTACAGATTTACATAGTTATGAACCAACGCAAAAAGATATTATAAATGCTTCAAAAGCGGATTTATTCGTGTATACTGGCGATAATTTAGATCCTGTTGCCAAAAAAGTTGCAGCTACAATTAAAAAAGATGACAAGAAATTATCTTTAGAAAATAAATTAGACAAATCACAATTGCTCACTGACCAACATAGTCACGGTGAAGCTGAACATGAAGAGGAGCATGAACACGAACAGGGTGAACACCATCATCATGGCGGATACGATCCACATGTTTGGTTAGATCCTAAATATGATCAAGTTTTTGCAAAAGCAATTAAAGATGAATTGATTAAAAAAGATCCTGATAATAAGAAATATTATGAAAAAAATTACAAAAAATTAAATGACGAATTAAAAAACATTGATGAGAAGTTGAAAGAAACTAGTAGTAAGAAGCAGGGAAATACTGTATTTATTTCACATGAATCTATTGGTTATCTAGCTGATAGATATGGTTTTGTTCAAAAAGGAGTTCAGAATATGAATGCAGAAGACCCATCACAAAAAGCACTTACTAAAATTGTCAAAGAAATCAAAGAATCAGGCGCTAAATATATATTATACGAAGACAATGTATCTAATAAAGTGACAGATACAATAAGAAAAGAAACATCAGCGAAACCGTTAAAATTCTATAATATGGAATCATTGAATAAAGAACAACAAAAAGATGAAAATTTAACTTATCAAAAATTAATGAAAGAAAATATTAAAAATATTGATAAAGCATTAAGTGACAATATCCATAGTGATGATGATAAGCATGAATCGAAACATGATAAGGCTATTTCTGATGGTTATTTTAAAGATAAACAAGTTAAAGATAGAGCATTATCTGATTATAAAGGAGATTGGCAATCAGTTTATCCTTATCTTAAAGATGGCACTTTAGACGAAGTGATGAAACATAAAGCTGAAGATGATGATTCTATGACTGCTAAAGAATATAAAGATTACTATGATAAAGGGTATAAAACAGACGTAGATAAGATAAAAATTACTGATGATACAATTACATTTAACAAAAATGGTAAAGATATAACTGGAAAATATAGTTACGAGGGTAAAGATATTTTAAAATATGAAAAAGGTAATAGAGGCGTTAGATACACATATAAATTAGTAGAGGATAATAAAGAATTACCCAAATATGTTCAGTTTAGCGATCATAATATAGCTCCTAAGAAGACAGGACACTTCCATATTTTTACAGGTAACGATAAAGACAAAGTGTTGAAAGAACTAGATAATTGGCCAACTTATTACCCTGAAGAATTAACGAAAAATGAAATTAAAGAAGAGATGTTAGCACACTAAAAATCATCATACCTACATTTAAATTTTATATTTTGAATGCATGAATTTCTATTTAAAGGGAATAAAATTTAAAGTAACAAAGAAAATAAGCTTTTTTGTTGATATATATTATATATTTGATATAATTAGTATATCGATAAAAGTTAAATACTTTGGAGGTATATTTATAATGACAAAATTTAATTTTGACCCAGCGCATTCAGTAGTTGAATTTTCGGTTAAACATTTAATGATATCTAATATTAAAGGTAGATTTACAGAATTTGATGCAAATTTAGATGGTGACTTAAATGATTTAAGTTCATTATCAGGTAATTTTACTATCAATGCTAATTCAATTGATACACGTGTAGAAGATCGTGACGGTCATTTACGTAGTGGAGATTTCTTAGATGTTGAAAATCATCCTGAAATTAAATTTGAATTAATAAAAGCGGATGATTCATCTGTTACAGGTAATGTAACAATTAAAGGTGTAACAAATGAAGAAACTTTTGATTTATCATATGAAGGCCAAAGTAAAAATCCATTAAATGGTGCTACAACAGCTGGATTTATCGTTAATGGTAAAATTAATCGTGAAAAATACGGAATTACATTTAACCAAGCGCTTGAAACAGGTGGCGTTATGATTGGTAAGGATGTATTATTCCAAGTAAGTTTAGAATTTGCTTTAGAAGACTAATACAGTTTTTAAATATAGTAGAATGAGTCATAATAATGCTTATTCTCAAAAAAGGACTAATCCGTTTTTTAATCCGGATTAGTCCTTTTTATATAAATATCTCAAGATTATGGCTGTGCATGCTTGCCTTCGCGATAGTTCGAACTTATATTCTCTCACTCATACTTATGATTGACTTGGGTCATTTAACTTTTTTTCACGATAATATTTGATAATTGTATAAATGATAAAACTCCAAGATATAATCAGTAAGACAATTGAAGAAATAATTACATAGTTTTTGTTCGTAAAGTCACCACCTGTAAATACTGTACCAACCAGATCGGGTATGCATAACAATAGAATAAGACCAGCATAAAATTTTTGTTTTAAAATAAAGCAAGACAACATTGTTAATAATAAGAGTACTAATCCTAGTGTGAAATTAGTTGTTTGATTAGGTGACCAAATTATATAAAGTGGGTAGTTACGTAATAAGTATTCACTTAAAATATATATACCAAAAATAGCTGCAGATGAAATTCCAATAATAGTATAAGTTATTTTACTGTCTCCCCAGCGCATAATTATTTTTTTGGCAAAGTATAAAATAAAGATAAATGACCCCAAAAAAATAAAGAGGAAATAACAAATGAAAGCAAACGTTAACTGAAAAGAAGTATCTAACATTCTAGGAATTGTCGTCATAATAAACATGAAGGATATGAAATATAAAATATATTTGAACAAACCTTGTGTCATATTTAAATGTGTTGAGAATTTGTCTGCGTAAGACTTGATAGGTGTGTTTAATAGAGAGTCGATATTTTCATTGTTTTCTTCAGCAATTGTAATATGGTCCCGTAATTCTTCTTCAATTGTATTTACCTCATCTTCATTTTTCCCACGAAATAATAATTCGATTCTTAACTTTAATAAGAAATTTTCTGCTTTTTTACTCAACATCATAAACACTCCTCATTAAATTGTTCATACCATTATTTAAATAATTCCATTTATAAATAAAATTAGCTAATTCTTCTTTGCCTTCTGTTGTAATACTATAGTATTTACGTTTTGGACCACCTGTATCTGATTTTTTTGAAATAGAAGTTACATATCCTTTTTTACTTAATCTTAATAATACGGGATAAATACTACCATCACTAATTTCAGGAAATTGCTGAGATTTTAATTTGTCTAAAATTTCATAACCGTAAGTTTCTCCTTGAGCAATAAGACCTAAAATTGCACCATCTAACAATCCTTTCATCATTTGATTTGAAACTGACATGACATCCCTCTTCTCACTATCTTACTATATAAGATAGTAAAGGAATTTAGGTTTGTCAACTATCTTTTATAATAAGATAGTTGAAGTGGAAATTAATTGTTACTAACTTGGGTATAATAAGCATAAAAGAGGAGGTGGATGGGATGTCCACAGATTTACCAAAGATAGGTAAACCAGCAACTAATGCTTTGCATAATATAGGGGTGAAGTCATTAGAAGCGGTATCTAAATACGAGCGTACTGAACTGCTAGGCATTCATGGAGTAGGACCTAAAGCGATTGAACTTCTTGAAGAAGCATTAAAAGCGAATGATTTGAATTTTAAAAATGAAATGAACTTTGAAGTTCCATTTGAATTAACAGGTGATTTGTCTTGTGATAATGCGCCAAAAAGAAGGACAATGTTAATATTTTTAATCGCTTCAGCAACAGTTGATAAAAAGAAACTATCAAACATAGTTACTAATGACTTTGTATGGGAAGTTCCAGGTAGCTTTAAGTTAGAAGGATTTGATGACTTTTATAAAGAACTTGAAGACCATAAAATTAATATTGCCTCTCTTGAAGTAAAGGATAATATTTCCCATGGAAAAGTTGGCGCGATACATGGAACTCAAATAGCGCAAGATGGCTCAATAGTGTATTTTACAGATATTTTTAAATTTGAAAGTCACAGCAAAGATGCTAAAGTTAAAGCTATCACGTCATATATCATTATGAATGAAGGAGAATCTTAAATGAGTATTCAAATAAACGAAAATAAAATCATTTTTACGCGAGACTTTAAAGCAACAGCCCAACAAATATTTAACGCTTATACGGATCAATCGTTGTTTGAAAAATGGTTTCACCCTCAAGACGCTACCACAGAAGTATATAAATTTGATGTACAAACGGGAGGTGGCGCATTTTTTGCAATTCGTGCAGCTCAAGGTACAAGTTATACAGTGACACAGTATAATGTCGTTGTTGAACCCCAAAAAATTGACTATAATGATTATTTTGCTGATAAAGATGGAAATATAGATGAAAAGATGGCAGGTATGCATAATATCATTCATTTAACAGAAAATGATGACGGCACTACAACGATTCAATCTACAGCTGAATTACCAGACCCTAAAGCAGCGCAACAGTTATTGGATATGGGTGTTGAAGAAGGTATGAATAGTACTTTTGACAACTTGGCAAAATTAATTGAAAATAAATGAAAATATAAAAGTCAAAGAAATGTTAAAAATGTAGCAGTTAGGACACCGCTCTTTTAGATATAATAAGGAGTGAAAAGAGGTGTGTCTAATGAAAAAACGATATATTAAAGTACTTGGATTATATTCTTTTAGTACTTTTATACCAGCTATCATAGCAACTGAAAAATTAATCCCCAATCATACATTGAAATGGGTATTACGAACATTAGTTGGATATAGTATTTTTGCCTATGGATTACACATATTAAGTAAGTTTAAACAATAATAAGAAGGGCCGAGACATATATTTATGCTTCGGTCCTTCTTATTGTGTATATATTTAATCTAGCAATTCACCATTTGATTTAATAACTTTACGATACCAATCAAAGGATGCTTTTTTCTTTCTTTCTAATGTACCATTACCTTTATTATCTCTGTCTACGTATATTAAGCCATAGCGTTTCTTCATTTCACCTGTAGTAAATGAAATAATATCTATAATTCCCCAAGGTGTATAGCCTATAAGGTCAACGCCATCCTCATCAACAGCAGCAATAGCAGCATCAATATGCGCTTTTAAATATTCAATACGATATGAATCGTTAATTTCGCCATTATGATTTATCTCATCTACTGCGCCGAAACCGTTCTCAACTATAAATAATGGAATTTGATAGCGGTCATATAATATATTCAACGTGTAGCGTAGACCTGTAGGGTCAATTGCCCAACCCCAATCACTTTGTTGAATATAAGGGTTATCTACCGAATTAGCTAAACCACCGTTGGTAACATTTTCACCAGTATATGCTTCAGCGTCGTGTTTAACGACTGTGCTCATGTAGTAACTAAAGCCAATATAATCTACAGTACCTTGATTTAAAATTTGTTCATCACCATCTTGCCAACCTATATCGTAACCTTTACGTGCAAGCATTTTGTTTGCGTAACTAGGATAATAACCACGTACTTGTACATCAGGGAAGAAAAAGCGTAGGCGGTTTGCTTTAACTGCTTCCATCATATCTTCAGGATTTGAAGAATAAGGATATATTGCGACATGCGAAATCATTAAACCAATTTCAAAATTTGGATTGATTTCTTTACCAATTTTAACTGCTTTTGCGCTAGCGATAAGCTCATTATGGGCAACTTGATATAAAACTTCTTCAGGATTTTCATCTTCCTCAACAATTACTCCTGAATTTGTCCATAAGAAAATAGGGTTGTCTGTATCCATTTGATTATTAATCTCATTGAATGTCATCCAATACTTAACTTTATCTTTATAACGTGTGAACACTGTTTCTGCAAAATGTGCAAAGAAATCTGCTACTTTTCTATTTCTAAAACCACCATATTCACGTGCTAGGTGTAAGGGCATTTCGAAGTGAGATAATGTGATGACCGGTTCAATATCATATTTTAACAATTCATCAAATAGATCATCATAAAATTTTAAACCTGCTTCATTTGGTTCAGTTTCATCACCGTTTGGGAAAATACGTGACCAAGCGATTGAAGTACGTAAGCACTTCAATCCCATTTCATTAAATAAAGCAATATCTTCTTTGTAGCGATTATAGAAGTCGATACCAATATGATTTGGATAATATTTATCAGGTTCTACATCTTGAGTGATTTCACGTGCTTTACCATGAGCGCCACCGGTCATAACATCTATGACACTTAGCCCTTTACCGTCTTGATCATAGCCGCCTTCAAATTGATTGGCAGCGAGAGCGCCACCCCATAAAAAATCTTTTGGTAATTTTGTCATTTTAATTGCCTCCTAGTAAATTATTATTTGTTAATGATAGTGAGTAATCCATCGTTTGTTGTTATGTTTGATTCTTTTGTTGCTATAGTCTCACTAAATTCAGCGGAATTAGTTATAATGACAGGGATAATGCTGTCATAATTTTTTGAATCAAGTAAGGATTTATCAAATTTCAATATCTGTTGACCTTGTTGTACTGAGTCGTTTTCATTAATTAAAATGTTGAATCCTTCTCCGTTCAATTGAACAGTGTCCAAACCAACATGAATCAATAGTTCTACTCCTGTTGAAGAAGTAATTCCTATAGCATGTTTACTGACTGCAACCATACTCACAACACCATCAAAAGGCGCATGGACTATTTGACCTTCAGGTTTAATAGCTATACCGTGTCCCATCATGCCTTCAGCAAATATAGGATCATTGACCTTTGAAAGCGGCACGACTTGCCCATTAATAGGTGCATAGGCAATTGTTTCTAAAGGAGTGTCTGTATTTTGAACATTCGTTGTTGAGGATGTTTTATTATCAACCTCTTCAGTTGTATCCTCCCCATATCCTAAAAATTGAATTAAAATAATCGGTAAGAGTATGGCAACTATTGATCCGATTATAATTCCCCAAATTGATGAAGGGTTATCAGCACTATAACCGTTTACGATTGTAATAGGTCCTGGCAAACCAGCGTATGCATAGTATTTAGGGTTAAAGAAACTAGCGATAAAAGCACCAATTGCACCACTTATACAAGCGATAATAAATGGCTTTTTGAAGCGTAAGTTAATCCCATACATTGATGGTTCGGTAATACCAAATATGCCTGTAATACCTGCAGATGAAGCTACACGCTTAATTTCTGTACGCTTCGCTTTAATTAATACTCCTATAACAGCACCGATTTGTGAAATTACAGCAATGGTTTGGAAAGCTTGGAATGCGTCACTTTGATGTTGTTCAAAGTTAGCTAGCACCATAGGTGTAATACCCCAATGTACTCCGAAAATGACAAACACTTGCCATAAACCACCAATAAGGGCACCTGCTAACCAGGGCGCGATGTCTACAAGGTAATTAAATCCTCCTGCAATACCATGTGCAGCAATTGTTGTGATAGGACCTATAACTAATAATGTAATTGGTACCATGATGACAATACTTAAAAATGGTGTGAATAAAGGTTTAACAACATCATGAATCCATTTATTTAAATATTTTTCAACGTAAGATAGTATCCATACTAAGAATAGTGGTGGTAAAACTGAAGACGTATAACTTGTTTCTGTTAATGGGATACCGAACAGTTTGATTGCTTCTCCATCCTGTATCCTTTCGATTATGTTAGTTAAATCAGGACTAACAAGTGCAGCAGTACAAGCGACAGCGATATAGACGTTGACATTGAAATGTCTAGCAGCTGTCATAGCAATAAATATTGGTAAAAAAGTGAAAGGCGCCCAGGACATAAAGTTAAATACTTCATAAGTCCCTGTGTCTTTAAACGACGGAATAATAAGATTTATGACAATTAATAAACCTTGTAAAATACCTGCTGCAGCTAAAATATAAATGAATGGAGCAAATACTGCAGACATAGTTGCAATGACTCTATTGAGTATAGAACCTTTGTTACCAGAATGATCATTGTTATCATTTTGACGTTCACCAGTTAATTCTTCAAAAGATTTAAATACTTCACCAACATTATTACCAATAACGACTTGGAATTGTCCGTTATTTTCTACAACTGTTACAACACCCTCGATTTCTGACACCTTTTGTTTAGCATCAGGGATTGATCTTTTTAATACTAAACGTAATCTCGTAGCACAATGTGTACTATTGACAATATTTTCTTCACCGCCAACTGCATCTAAAATATGTTGTGCCAGTATCTCGTTTTTATCAGCCACATGCTTCAACTCCTTAATATACGCACATAAATAAAAATGTAAGCGTTTCATTTAAACCTCATTATAATTATACCGGTACAATTTGTAAAGACCCTTACAAAAATGCGGTTCAGTTTATTTATGTCGTGTACATGTTATAATGAGTTGAATTTATAATTTAAAGGAGTAAATATATGCTCAAGTATGAACAGATTGCGCAAAAGATTAATATATTTATAGAAGAAGGGCATTTTCAAGCAGGGGATAAATTACCAAGTGTTGAAACTTTAAAAGAGCAATACCAAGTGAGTAAAAGTACAGTAATTAAAGCTTTAGAAGTACTTGAGAAAAGAGGATTTATATATCAAGCTCGGGGTAGCGGCATTTATGTACGTAATAAACAAAGAGAAGGCTACCTAAATCTATTCTCTACTGGAGGATTTAGTGATGAGATTGTAGGTCTTGAAGTGACTAATAAAGTCTTGAAAGTAGAAGAAGTGATCCCACCTGAAAGTGTTCAACAAAAATTAAAACTAAAAGGTGAGGTATCAGTTTATTTACTAGAGCGTATCGTATACGTAAATGGCGATATTCTTTGTTATGAAAAATCATATTTTAATAAAGATATCGTATTATTTTTAAATGAGTCGATTGCAGAACATTCTATTTTTAATTATTTAGAGCAACATTTAAAAGTTAAAATCGGTTTTTCGGATATTTATTTTACCGTAGACAAATTAAATGCGTGGGATGCAGAGAAGTTGGAGTTAGTAGAAGGAGATCCTTGTTTAAATTATGAACAAGTATTTTATACAACGACAGGGATTCCATTTGATTGTTCTCATTTACATTACCATTATCAAAATGCCTATTTTTATATACCTTCGCAAAAATAAAATGCTTGTGTTATGAGCTGTACTCAATGTATTAAATAAGTCATAAGCATGTAGCACAAGCGTTTTTATAATTGATTAATGACATCTTTAAAAGTTAAGACATAATTTTTCTAGCGAGTGTAGCATTGCTATCGATCCTGTTTACAATATATTGACTAGACACAGGCACATTTTTTGTGACTAATAAACTGAAAATATGTATCGGCACTGAAATTTGTATGTTCCAAGTAATAACCTTAACTATAAACCTATGTTTGTTTTTATACTCATGAAGTTCACGATAATTTTGCAAAATCGCAATAAATTAAATTTATAAAAAATTGCTGAATACACTATTAAATACTAAGTGAAACCAATATAATATGGTTATTAGTATAGAAAAGTGTTAAAAAATGAATTACAAGAGGTGCTTAAATGTCAATGATAGATAATAACAAGTCTATAAAAGATACATATATGTCGAATGAAACTATTGAAAACATAAACAACCAAGTACAAATGAAAGAAGTTATGTTTAACCAGACACCAGGGCGTTATGCACTTAAATCTGTTATGTCAGGATTTTTGTTAGCTATTGTTACAGTATTTATGCTAGCTATCAAGACGCAGTTTGCTGGAACAAATGAAGGTTTAGTTAATTTAATGGGGGCAATTTCTTTTAGTTTAGCATTAGTCTTAATTGTATTAACACATTCTGAATTATTAACGAGTAATTTTATGTATTTAACTGTCGGTTGGTATTATAAAATTATTGGGATGAATAAAGCATTTGGAATTATGCTTGTCTGTTTCTTCTTTAACATTATAGGTGGTTTTATACTATTTGGATTAATGAAATTCACACCTATTATGACAACAGAAATGGTTCACAGTTTAACTGAAATGGTTAATGGAAAAACAGTTGATGCGACGTGGTACGCTATTTTAGCGAAAGCTATTTTTTGTAATTTCTTTATTAATATTGGTATTTACGTATCAATTCAATTTAAGGATGGTTTATCTAGAGCATTCTTTATTGCTTGTGGGGTAGTTGTTTTTGTATTTATGGGCTATGAACATGTTGTATTTAATGCTGGATTGTACTCAGGTATGGTTTTTTATGATTTTGACGCCGTGGCGTGGTTACACGTATTGAAAAATATTGTGTTCGCATTTATTGGTAACTATATTGGTGGTGGTATTTTTGTTGGGCTTGTATATGCATATTTAAATGGTAGAAGAGATAGTTTGAGCAATTAATTTATCTTTAACAAAAATACTAGTTGTGATTTTAATTATGATATTTCAAAGTTTATGTTGAATCTTAGCAAGCAAATTAAGTTATTTAAATACTGAGCATCTCTCGAGCAGTGAGGTAACGAAAGTTTATTCATTAGGAATAGATGATTGTCTCACTGCTTTTTATTTAATTTAAGTTTATAAAACGTATCGATTGACTCAATTATTAAGAAGCCATATTGTATTGATATGATTGCAAAATTGTTTATTATTATAGGAATATTTTAGTGGATAAATGTGCGAACAATAGATAGGAGTGACGACATGTCTGATTATAATATAAGAGTTGCGGTAGAATCCGATGCGGAAGTAATACAAGAGCTAATGTATGAAGCATTTACACCGTTAAGAGAGTTAGGTATTGATTGGCCATCTGTTAATGCCAATGTAGATTTGGTCAAAAAAAATATCATTACAAGTACGACATTTGTATTGGAAAATAAGTCGGAAATTATTTCAACAATTACGGTTCGTTATCCTTGGGAAGGTAAACGTCGTATTTCTCATTATCCATTCGTTTGGTGGTTTGCTACAAAACCCTCTTATGATGGGAAAGGTTATGGTAGTAAACTTTTAAATTATGTCGAAGAAACATTCTTACGAGATACACTTAAAGCACCTGCAGTAACTTTAGGTACCTCTGCACGTAAACATCCATGGTTATTAGATATTTATAAAAAACGTGGTTATGAAGTATACGCGGAGCATGAAAGCGATGATGGTGATTTAGGAGTAATCATGCGTAAAGTGTTAATACCTGAAAGATTTGATGAAGAAGTTTTAGGTATGCCACCTTTTCATTAATTAATAAGAATATATGTCAGGGAATCCTTTTATCTTAGGTATAAGGGGATTCCCTATTTTTATATATAAATGTGAATATATTCACATTCGTTCGTAGATTTGTATTACAATGCAAGTATAAGATGGGTGGTGAGGGAATGGCTGAAAATATTTTAGTAATACATGGCATGCGAAAAGGTAAACAAAACAACATAATTTATGAATTTGTAAAACAATTGATGATGTCAAAACACAGACATGTATATATTGCATTTTTAGAGTGTGAAACGCGCAATTTGAAAGTTGTCATGAGCAATTTAATACGACAAGGATATTTTGAATTTAATATCATTCCTCTGTTGTTGTTTCCGGCAAAACATTATTTACATGATATACCATCAGTTTTGAAATCCTTGAAAAGCGACCATCCTTATATTAGAAGCAATATTGCACAACCATTGGGCACACATAGAAAACTGCCGAACATTATTAACAGGCGGATTGCTAATACTTTAGTATCAGCAGGTCATGTAAACAGAATTATTTTGATTGCACATGGAAGTTCTTATTATAAAGAACCAGATTACGCGTTAAAAAAATTAATGAACGATTGTAATGGCTTTAATACACCAATACAGATGATGACAGTGTATGGCGACTATAGCTATCAATTGCACTTAGAACAGTATTTAAATAAAGGTGAAAGTATATTGATTGTGCCAGTTTTTCTTTATAACGGCTTTTTAGTAAATAAAATAAAAAAAGAAATTAGCCAATTAAATATAGCGTCGCGTGTTTATTATAGCGATGTGATTAATTTTAATAATGAGCTTTTAGCAATAATAGAAGACAGAATACAAGAAATTGAGGAATTAGCAAATGTATCCTATTCAACTTAACGTAACCAATAAACAAATTGTCATTATAGGTGGAGGCAAGATTGCATATAGAAAACTAATGCAAATATTAAAAGAAGATGCTTGTTCAGTAATGATTATTAGTAAAAAATTTTTACCTCAATTTTTTGAGATTGAACATCCTAAAGTAAAGCTATTAACAAAATGTTATGACAAAAATGATATTAAAAATGCATCTTTGATTATAGCTGCTACTGATGATTCAAAGGTTAATGACCAAATAAAAATAGATGCAAAGGAGCACCAACTTGTTAATCATGCAAGTGATCAGAGACAGTCCGATTTCTTTAATATGTTGGAGATAGAATTTGAAGATATAAAAATTTGTTTGAGATCAAATGGAAATGATTGTGTAAAAGTGAAGCAAATATCACAAGCAATACAAACTTATTTAACAGAGGCTTATAAGGAGGATAAACATGACTAAGAAAAAATTAGTAATGATCGGTAATGGTATGGCAGGGTTACGTACGATAGAAGAAGTATTAGAACGGGATGCAGAAAAGTATGAAATAACAATAATTGGCAAAGAACCCTACCCTAACTATAACCGAATCATGTTGTCGAATATTTTACAAAAGAAAATGACAGTGGAAGAAACTATTATGAATAGCTACGATTGGTATAAAGAAAATCATATACAACTTGTTACCGGTGATACTGTTGTAGAAGTTAATCGTGCATTAAAATATGTAACAACAAAAGCGGGATGTAAATTTGAATATGATGTATGTATATTTGCTACTGGTTCAAAAGCATTTGTATTACCAATAACTGGTTCAACATTACCAAGTGTAATTGGTTGGCGTACTATTGAAGATACTGAACGTATGATTGAAATAGCGCAATCCAAAAAAAACGCAATTGTGATTGGTGGAGGATTACTCGGGTTAGAATGTGCGAGAGGATTAATGGATCAAGGCATGGAGGTTACTGTTGTTCACTTAGCGGAGTGGTTAATGGAAATGCAACTTGATAAAAAAGCAGGAGAACTTTTAAAAGAAGATTTAGAAGCACAAGGTATGAACTTTAAATTACAAGCAAGTACAAGTGCCATACTTGGTGATGAAGATGTGACAGGTATTGAACTATCAGATGGGACAACGTTGGAAGCGGACTTAGTAGTTATGGCTATCGGGATAAGACCATTTACGGAAGTTGCTAAAGAAAGTGGGCTTGAGGTAAATAGAGGTATTCAGGTAAATGATTATATGCAAACTAATGACTCAGCTATTTTCGCTGTAGGTGAGTGTGCAGAACATGATGGAAAAGTATATGGATTAGTCGCTCCTTTATACGAACAAGGAAAAGTTCTAGCTGATTATTTAACAGGACGTAGTACGGAAGGTTACAAAGGTTCTACAACATTTACTTCATTAAAAGTTTCAGGTTGTGATTTGTATAGTGCTGGACATATTATTGAAGATAAAGATGTTAGAGGTATTGAAATTTTTGATAGTCAACAAAAACATTATAAAAAAGTGTTTTTAAAAGAGAATGTAATTGTGGGTTCAGTATTATATGGTGACATTGAAGATGGACCACGTTTCTTTAACATGATGAAAAAATCAGAATTACTTGATGATTATACGATGGTATCGCTACTACATAAAGGTGGTGAGTCATCAGGACTTAGTATTGAAGATATGGCTGACGACGAAACAATCTGTGGTTGTAATGGTGTATCAAAAGGTTCGATTGTAGAAGCCATCAAAACAAACGGACTAACAAATGTGGAAGAAGTCACAAAGACGACAAAAGCTGGTAACTCATGTGGTAAATGTAAAGGACAAATTGGTCAAATATTAGAGTTTACATTAGGTGATGACTTCATTGCTGCTAAGCCTACAGGTATCTGTGCATGTACTGATTTAACACGTGATCAAATTGTGACGCAAATAAGAGCAAAACAATTAAAAACGTCTGAAGACGTGAGAAATCAATTAAACTTTAAAGATAAAGATGGATGTCCTAAATGTAGACCAGCATTAAATTACTATTTAAATATGGTATATCCATTTGATCATGAAGATGAAATTGCTTCAAGATTTGCTAATGAACGTTATCATGCAAATATTCAAAAAGATGGTACTTTTTCTGTAATTCCACAAATGCGTGGTGGTGTTACAGATGCAGATCAATTAATTAGATTAGGGGAAGTAGCTAAAAAATATAACGTACCATTAGTGAAAGTAACAGGGTCTCAACGTATCGGCTTATACGGTATAAGAAAAGAGTTGTTGCCACAAGTCTGGGAAGATTTAGAGATGCGTTCTGCTTCTGCATATGGTAAAAAGACACGTTCAGTTAAAAGTTGTGTAGGAAAATCATTTTGTCGATTTGGTACACAACATACAACACAACTAGGAATCAGGTTAGAAAAAACATTTGAGTATATAGATACACCGCATAAGTTTAAAATGGGCGTGTCTGGTTGTCCAAGAAGCTGCGTAGAATCAGGTGTGAAGGACTTTGGTGTCATTGGTGTGGAAAACGGTTTTCAAATATATATCGGTGGTAACGGTGGAACAGAAGTAACCGTTGGACAGCAATTAACTACTGTAGAAACTGAAGATGAAGTGATTTTATTATGTGGTGCATTGATGCAATATTATAGAGAAACTGCAAATTATGCTGAGCGTACTGCGCCTTGGTTAGACAGACTGGGCTTTGAAAATGTACAAACAGTACTATTAGATCCAGAAAAACAACAAAAATTATTTGATCGTATTATGGATGCTAAAGCAGCAGTCCACAGTGAACCGTGGAGACAGATTGTAGATAATGAATTTGCACAAAGTATATTTGAAGTGGAGGAAGTGAAAGTATGATAGCAACGAACAAAGTAAAGGTGGCGAGCGTTGATGAACTCACGCCATTAATAGGAAAGAAAGTAAGAGTTAAAGAGCATGAAATAGGTATCTTTTTAACTGCTAATGGTGAAATTCATGCAGTTAATAATATTTGTCCTCATAAACAAGGGCCACTTTCGGAAGGAACAGTGAGTGGTGACTTTATCTATTGCCCCTTACATGATCAAAAGATTGATTTAAAGACTGGCATTGTACAAGAACCAGATACAGGATGTGTAGAAGTATATAAAGTAGAAATTATCGATGAGGATGTTTATATATGCATTTAGTAGAATCAGGCAAAGTGCATCTTGTTGGTGCGGGGCCAGGCGACCCAACACTTTTAACAAGAAAGGCTGAGCAATTGATAAGAAGTGCAGACATTATATTTTACGATAGGTTAGTAAATCCTTTCATATTACAATTAGCTAAACCAGAAATTGAAATTATTGATGTAGGAAAACGACCTTACCAAAAGCATATACAACAAACTGAAATAAATGAACAAATCGTTTTAGCGGCACAACGTTATTCGTGTGTAGTCAGATTAAAAGGTGGGGACCCTGCAATATTTGGAAGAGTACAAGAAGAGGCCGTGGCATTATCTGAACAGGGAATCCCTTTTGAAATTGTACCAGGTATTACATCAGCTAGTGCTGCGGCTGCGAAAATGGGTATAGGGCTAACTGCAAGAAATGTTGCTAAAGCTATTACTTTCACAACTGCTTCTCACTGTAAAGGGCAAGTAGAGGCACTTGATTTACACAGTCTTATGCACGGAGGCACATTGGCTATTTATATGGGCATAAAAAGGTTAGCTCAAATAGTAAAACAAATATATCAAGAAACAAAAATAGATTTCCCTATAGCAATTTTTTATAATGTGTCTACTTATAATGAACAAATGATTTCTGGCCAACTTACTACGATAATTAAACAAGTAGAAGAACAAGATTTAGGAATGACGCCAGGCATAATTATTATAGGTAAAGTCATGGATATGACAAATGAAATGTCTAGAAACATTGATAATACGAAACGAAAAAATTATTTGATTGCTGGAAAGCGAAGTTTAGCTATTGAAAAGGCTTTTGAATTATATGCAGCGGGACATTATTGCTTGATTAAAATAGATTCCCAACAGCCTTATCATAAATCTCAATTTAAACTTTATGCACAGCAGGAAAAAGATTTACAATTTGATGAACATATATTTATGGATAATTATCAAGCTTAGACAATTCTATTTTTTTGCACTTTCATAATTTAATGAGCGATATAAAAAATGACAAATTACTATGTTAGTAATTTGTCATTTTTTATTTGTACTAATAGTAGATAGATAAGTCGGATTGAATGCGATGATTAAAGGTTTTAATTTATATAAAAATGGTCTTAAATTAAGTCTTATTATTTTAAAAAACTAAATATATTAACGCAATATAAAAGTAATGTCATTGAAATTTTACATTAAATTAATTTATTACAATATAAAATATGTTAAGTTGTAAATATACAGTTATTAAATGGGGAAGAAATTTTATTTTAAGGGATGTAGTTTTAAAAAATATACTATGAGGTGATTTTAATGAAAAGAAATGAAAAACAATCTACGAAAACAGAAGTACAAAGGTTCAGTATTAGAAAGTATTCAGTCGGAACGGTTTCAGTATTAGCAGCAACATTTTTTATAGCAAGTGGACATATTTCTGAAGCAAGTGAATTGAATCATGCACAAGAAAGTAATAATGAAAAAAATATTACAACGATTAACTACGATAAAGATAATACCTTAAA